>NZ_ADHJ01000001.1:0-411914 GCF_000193415.1 Paenibacillus vortex V453 | reverse complement strand
TTCGCACCAGCAACTCTTATAATATATCACACTCTCAAGTACTTAGCAAGCTTTTTTTGAAAAACTTTCTTTCAATGAAAGCTGCGATATATATCCGCTCAGAAGCGGCAAGAAATAATATATCACAGCATTCTTATGTAGGTCAACCCTTTTTTTAAAACTAGGAAATGACTTCTTCTATATAGAGCTGTCGCTGCTGCACCAGATTGATAATCTCCCCTTGAACCGATACCATCGGCCTTGTCGGATGCTGGCTGTCGGTAAATACAATTTCCCCTGAGCTGCCATTGCTTAGACGCACCCTGGTTCCTGAATGCAAGGCTGTCACTTTATGAATGAAGGTCTGAACGATCTTCGGATCCAGTTTGCCGAAGGCTTCAAGCTGAATCTGTTCCAGCACTCGATATGGAGACTGGGCATTCCGATAAAACTTGTCCAGGGTCATCGCATGAAAGATATCCGTTACGGCTACGATTTTGGCATAGATATGAATCTTATTCCCTTCAAGACGAAGCGGATAACCTGAGCCATCTACTTTTTCATGATGCTGCAGGGCCGCGAGCCGCACCCCTTCATTCACCGCCGCCACATTCTTAAGGATCTGATATCCGTAAGTTGTATGCTGGCGCACTTCCTCGTTCTCTTCTTCGGTTAGTTTGGAAGGTTTGTTTAACACAATCGGATCAATTTTAGCATTGCCGATATCATGCAGCAGTCCCGCAAAAGCCACTTGCATCCAGTCTTTCTGCGGAAGCCCTACCCACTGTGCCAGCTTATATGAAGAAAGGGCACAGAGCACAGCGCTGTGATACCGGTAATCATGACGATTTGTCATGCGTGGAATAAATTTGAGAATATGATAATCCTGCTGATGCTTCAATAAATTATCCAGCTGATTACGAACCTCATACATTCGAAGCTCGCCCGTTATTGCAGATTGATAACAGTTTTTGACCAAGATCATGGTTTTGTCGTACTCTTCGTGCAGGGGAAGGTCTTTTCGAACGGGTGCCTCTTCGGTCCCATCCCCCTGCTGACTCCCTGTAAAAATCAGCGACGGCTTCTGCCCTGCAGATTTTACAGTTGGTATTCTTGTACTATCTGCTTCTACAGACTCTACAGCAACCTGATCCACCATAAAAGCTTTGAGTACTTCCAGATCCCGCGGAAGCAAGACCTTTCCTTTTTGAAGCAACAATCCTCCAAGAGGCGTGTGCACATCTTTAGCCAGCTTCACACCGGCCACCACTTCATTCACGGCTTTGATCGTCATGATCAACCCTCTCCATCTATTAGGCTGCACCATGGCAGCAAACTTCACCTTATATTATACATATTATAGTTCGACTTCCGCAGCCTGTACAATACCAATTCCCTGAATTTGTAATCCAAAAGCACAAAAAAAGAGCATAGATGCAAATCTGCATCTATACCCTCTTACTTCGTTATTCTTTAGTTGCCTCTGTCGGCGTTGTGTCGCCGTCCTGGCCTTCTTCATCTTCATCATCCGGTTCCGGATCATCGCTCTTATCCGCACGGCACACCGTACCAACAGAATCGTCCTCACGGATGTTGATCAATTTCACACCCTGAGCATAACGGCCCATGGTGGAGATGCCTTCCATGCTAGTACGGATAATGGTACCGCTAGACGTAATGATCATGAGATCTTCTTCCGATTTCACGACCTTCAATGCTACAACCGGTCCATTCTTCTCCGTAATATTAATCGTCTTGATCCCTTTACCGCCACGGGTCTGGCTGCGGTAATCACTCGCTGGCGTCCGCTTGCCGTAACCTTTGGTCGTTACAATGAGGATATCAAGCTCCCGATCCACAACGTCCATGCCGATGACTTCGTCATCGTCATCCAGCGTAATCCCTTTTACGCCTGTCGCACTTCTTCCCATCGAGCGCACATCGCTCTCCTTGAAGCGGATGGACATTCCCTGCGCCGTTCCTATAATGATCTCCTGCTGACCGTCTGTCAGCTTGACCTCAATCAAGGAATCATCCTCGCGCAGGTTAATTGCAATCAGACCGCCCTTGCGGATATTCACATAATCCTCAAGCGGGGTTTTCTTGACAACACCTTGGCGTGTGGCAAAGAACAGGAAATTATCGCTATCAAAGTTCTCCACCGGGATCACGGCATTAATCGATTCACCCTGCTCAATCTGAATCAGGTTGATGATCGGTGTTCCGCGTGCCGTACGACTAAGCTCCGGAATCTCATAGGCTTTCAGTCGATACGCCTTCCCTTTGTCCGTGAAGAACATGAGGTAATGGTGAGAATTCGTCACGAAGAGATGCTCAACAAAGTCCTCGCTCTTCGTGTCCATCCCCACGACGCCACGTCCACCCCGCTTCTGGCTGCGATACGTGTTCGCAGGCAGACGCTTGATATAACCGGTATGCGTAATGGTGATGATCACTTCTTCCCGTGGAATCAGATCCTCATCCAGGATGCTGTCTTCCCCAACCGTAATCTCTGTACGGCGCTCGTCGGAGAAGCGCTCTTTAATCTCTTGAAGCTCATCATTGATGATCTGAAGCACAAGATGCTCGTTCGCCAAAATTTCGCGCAGTTCCGCGATTTTGGCAAGAAGCTCCTGGTATTCATTCTCAATTTTCTCGCGTTCGAGACCAGTCAGACGCTGCAAACGCATATCCAGAATGGCCTGCGCCTGCTCTTGACTAAGACCAAAACGTTCAATCAAGCCCTCGCGAGCGGCCTCTGTCGTCTGGGACGCACGAATGAGCGCAATGACCTCATCAAGGTGATCCAGCGCAATCCGCAAACCTTCGAGGATGTGGGCACGCGCTTCCGCCTTTCTGAGTTCGAACTCGGTACGGCGGCGAATAACGATGACTTGGTGCTCCAGATAGTAGAACAACACGTCCCGCAGGTTCAAAATTTTCGGCTCATTGTTAACAATGGCAAGCATGTTAATACCGAAATTCGACTGCATGGCCGTATGTTTATAGAGGTTATTCAACACGACATTCGGGTTGACATCCCGGCGCAGCTCAATCACGATCCGCATACCGTTACGATCCGATTCATCCCGGAGATCCGTAATTCCGTCAATCCGCTTGTCACGAACCAACTCGGCAATCTTCTCGACCAGACGAGCCTTGTTCACCTGATATGGAATCTCATGAACGACAATGCGCGCCTTGTTGTTATTCTCTTCAATCGTTGCCTTCGCCCGCATCGTAACGGAACCGCGACCGGTGCGATAGGCTTGACGAATACCTTCACGTCCAAGGATAAAACCCGCTGTAGGGAAATCCGGACCTTGGATATATTCCATCAGCTCCATCGGTGTGATGTCAGGATTACGAATCATCGCCTGAACCCCATCGATAACTTCACCAAGATTATGAGGTGGAATATTGGTGGCCATACCTACTGCGATTCCTGATACGCCGTTTACCAGCAAGTTAGGATAACGCGCAGGAAGAACAACCGGTTCATGTTCCTCACCATCATAGTTTGGAGCAAAGTCTATAGTCTCTTTATTAATATCACGCAGCATTTCCATGGCAATTTTCGATAAACGCGCCTCTGTATACCGCATAGCCGCTGCCATATCGCCGTCAATGGAACCGAAGTTTCCGTGACCGTCAACAAGCATGTAACGCATGGAGAAGTCCTGCGCCATCCGAACCATGGATTCATAAACTGCGGAGTCACCGTGAGGGTGGTACTTACCGATAACCTCGCCAACGATTCTTGCCGATTTCTTATGCGGTTTATCCGGGGCCATTCCGAGTTCAGACATCGCATATAAAATACGACGGTGTACTGGCTTCATTCCGTCCCGTACATCCGGCAAAGCCCGGCTGACAATGATGCTCATCGCGTAATCCATAAAGGACTCGCGCATCTCGGTACCAATGTCCCGATCTTTGATTTGGGAGAAATTTTCTTCCGCCATGCTGGACCTCCTTCATTTTCCTATCAACCATGCCTTGATCTATGTGAAAAAAGCAGAATAGTGATCAGAAACCTAGAAACGCACTAACCTTTATTATATTACTTTCACAAACCGCGCACAATTAAACCCGGGATGGATAGTGAAAGAATGATTTTTGCCCGGATACCGGGATATACGCCCTGTCCTCCGTGCCGCTTTTCACATACAATGCATTGCAAAGAACTTTTTCGAATCATCACATCTTTATATTATACCACTGTTTGTCATACTTGTCCTATGTTTTCCGGGTGCAGCCTCTCTTGCTGGAGTCGGTCCAAATCTTTCATATGAGCTCGGATAAACATGACCTTTTGTTACGAGACAGGCAAAATCCTGTCACACATCACACGGCCGGAAAGGATGAAGATGGTTGGCTATACAACGCGTTGCAAGTAAATGGGCGAAAACGAAAATACTCTTGAACAATAAAGGTCTCGCCTCTTATATTCCCTCTACCCGCCAATATTCTATGGAGGCGCTTGAAGATATGCTTAATACGCACACGCTTGTGTATATTAAGCCGGATCGGGGGACCTACGGCATCGGCGTCATGTCAGTCGAACAGCTCCATTCCCTAAACGCTGAACCTACCGGGACCTCAACTGCTTCCTACAGGCTTCGTTATGACCAAAAGAACGATGTGTTTACCTCCCTCGAGAGTCTCCATAAAACACTGAACGCTCTGTTTCAAGGCCAAGAGTATCTGATTCAGCAAGGGATTCATCTTCTTCGTCATAAAGGGCGCCCCTTCGATCTTCGAGTACTTACACAGAAGAGTCCATCGGGTCAATGGGTGAGCACGGGCATTATTGGCCGGGTGGCAGCCAAGAACAAAATCATTACCAACCACCACAGCGGCGGCGTTGCCCAACACTATAAACCGCTGATGATTGAGCATATGACAGCACAAGAAGCAGAGAACATCCGAAGAGAGCTGAATGTGCGTCGGGGTTAACGTCGCGGCTCAGCTGCAGAAATCCTATCCCAATCTGAAAGAGATCGGTCTTGACGTTGCCATCGATGAACGGTGGAACATCTGGATTTTGGAGGTTAATACTAAACCTGCACTATTCCCGTTCAAGAAATTTTTCAAAGATCCAAGCGTCTATAAACAGGTTAAAAAATATGCTGACGCCTACGGTCGCAAGTTATCCAGCAAGAAAAAAGCGAACTAACCCCTACTGTCGTACGATTCGGTCCTGATAAAGCTTGAACGGTTTGTATAACAAGTACGTGAGAATCATATTCCCTGATGATAAGACAATGTTGGACAAAAAAATAAAGGGGCCCCCAGGCCATCAAAGACCTTGGGATGCCCCTTTTGGCTTACATCCGTTTATACGTCCAAATTCCGGACCGTTTTTGCATGCTCTTGAATGAAATCTCGACGCGGCTCAACGTTGTCGCCCATCAGGGTATCAAACAATGTATCTGCCAGGATTGCATCCTCGATTGTCACCTGAAGCATGGTACGGCTCTCAGGATCCATTGTTGTCTCCCACAGCTGGCCGGCGTTCATCTCACCGAGACCTTTGTAACGCTGTACGTTGATTTTGACGTTCTCGCCGAATTCCTTAATGATCTCGTCACGCTCTTTCTCACTGCCGGCATAACGGATCACCTTGTTGCGCTCGACTTTAAAGAGCGGCGGTTGAGCGATATATATATATCCCGCTTCTACCAGCTTACGCATGTAACGGTAGAAGAACGTCAGCAGCAGGGTACGAATATGCGCACCGTCGACATCGGCATCGGTCATAATGATGATTTTGTGATAACGGGCTTTGGACAGATCGAAATCCTCTGCAATCCCCGTACCCAGAGCCGTAATAATCGCCCGGATTTCGGCGTTGGACAAAATGCGGTCAAGCCGCGCTTTCTCCACGTTGAGGATTTTACCACGCAGTGGCAAAATGGCCTGGAAATGTCGGTCGCGCCCCTGCTTGGCGGATCCGCCGGCAGAGTCACCTTCGACGATGTACAGCTCACTGATGGAAGCATCCTTGGAGGAGCAGTCAGCCAGTTTACCTGGCAGAGCACTCACTTCAAGCGCACTCTTCCGGCGTGTCATCTCCCGGGCTTTACGCGCAGCTTCACGCGCACGCGATGCCTGGAGCGCCTTCTCCAAAATTCGACGGGACACCGACGGATTCTCCTGCAGGAACTCCTGCAGCTTCTCAGCGAACAAGGA
Source organism: Paenibacillus vortex V453 (assembly GCF_000193415.1). NCBI lineage: Bacteria > Bacillati > Bacillota > Bacilli > Caryophanales > Paenibacillaceae > Paenibacillus > Paenibacillus vortex. The sequence continues at coordinate 405,740 of NZ_ADHJ01000001.1, read as the reverse complement.
CTCCACAATACCACGCACTTCGCTGTTGCCTAGCTTGGTTTTGGTTTGTCCTTCGAACTGTGGCTCCGGCACCTTGACCGAAATAATGGCCGTCAATCCTTCACGTACATCATCACCTGACAGGTTGTTGTTGTTATCCTTGATCATCCCGGTTTTGCGGGCATAGTCATTGATAATCCGAGTGAGCGCACTCTTAAAGCCGGATTCATGCGTCCCACCTTCGTGCGTATTGATGTTATTCGCAAAAGAGTAAATATTCTCGGTGTAACTATCGTTATACTGAAGCGACACTTCAACCTGAATATTGTCCCTTGAACCCTCAACATAAATAGGATCTTCGTGCAGAGCTTCCTTCTTCTCATTCAGGAACTTGACGTATTCAATGATTCCGCCCTCGTATTTGAAAAAGTCGGACGCACCCGTACGTTCATCCGTCAGTGTAAGTGCAATGCCCTTGTTCAGGAATGCCAGCTCACGGATCCGTGTTAGCAGGGTGGTGTACTCATATACCGTCGTTTCCGTGAAAATCTCCGGATCCGGCAGGAAGGTTACGGTTGTGCCGTGCTCATCGGAATCACCGATGACTTTGATGTCATATTGAGGTACGCCGCGATGATATTCCTGCTGGTAGATGTGTCCGTCACGTTTAACCTGAACCACGACTTTAGAAGACAGTGCATTCACAACCGAAACGCCGACGCCATGCAGACCGCCGGATACTTTATATCCGCCGCCGCCAAATTTACCGCCGGCATGAAGGACGGTCATAACGACTTCCAACGTCGACTTCTTCAGCTTGGCGTTCTCACCGACCGGAATTCCGCGCCCGTTATCGATAACCGTTACACTGTTATCCTCATGGACAATAATCTCGATATGGTCGCATATTCCCGCCATCGCTTCGTCAATACTATTGTCCACAACTTCCCATACCAAATGATGCAAACCCTTGGCACTGGTAGATCCGATATACATCCCCGGACGTTTACGAACGGCTTCCAATCCTTCCAGTACCTGAATCTGATTCTCATCATATGTCGGTTGATTCATAGACATGCGTTCACCTACTTCTACAGATTCTGTTATGCCTGAGCTACAAAATGATTCGCTCGTTTCTTAAGCGTTGCAGAGGAGATCGGGGAGTAATAGACGATCGTTTTCGTCACCACTATGGATTTCGGATCTTCTTCGCCAATCATCTCCACGACTTTATGCTGCTGGGCATGCGTGACGAACTGCTTGGAGATCTTCGAAGATTTCTCTATCGAGATATCAAATATCCCAACCAGCTCTGACGAACGGATGATCTTCTCTCCGCCCAAATGAATATACATATGGAATCACTCCTTAAGAGCCCACCTGTCCATCATGGACATGAAAAATGCTGGCACCCTTCAATTTGTCGGTATTCAAACTCTCAATTCCCGTCGCCGTGATGAATGTCTGCACTTTGCTCTGGAATGTCTCGATCAATTGTGTCTGCCGGTACGGATCCAATTCAGACAGCACATCATCCAGAAGCAGCACCGGATATTCACCGATCTCTTCCTGTATCAGCTCAATTTCAGCCAGCTTCAAAGATAGCGCCGTCGTCCGCTGCTGGCCTTGGGATCCATACGTTTGGACTTCTTTGCCATTAATATAAAAAGCCAGATCATCTCGATGAGGACCTGCCAATGTCATACCACGCCGTATTTCTTGCTCTTTCATTTGTGATAATTTTATCATAAATGTCTCAAATAAGACAGCTTCATCTTCTTCCTCCGCGTCAGCAAAGGACGGAAGGTAGTGCAGCGAGAGATCTTCGAGGCCGTTTGTGATGCCCTGATGGATGCTTTCGGCCCACTTTTGCAGCTTTTTTATAAATTGTTTCCTCTTCTTGACGATTTTAACACCATGTTCTGCCAATTGGCTGTTCCAAATGTCCAGCATCGCTTGCTCGGCGCTGCCTTTTCCCCATAATTGCTTCAGCAGATTGTTGCGCTGCACAAGCACCTTCTGGTATTGCTGCAGATGAAACAAGTAGCTTGGAGCCACCTGCCCGATCTCCATGTCAAGAAACCGGCGGCGAACCCCCGGCGTGCCTTTGACAATCTCCAGATCCTCGGGCGCAAACATCACGACATTGAGCGAGCCGATGAAATCGCTGAGCTTCCGCTGCTCCAGCCCGTTAATCTTTGCCTTCTTCCCCTGCTGAGACAGACTCAGCTCAAGCTTTAAGGCGCCATACTTGCGATCGATCTCTGCCGAGACATGGGCATGCGATTGCTCGAATCCAATCAATTCGCGATCCTTGGAGGTGCGGTGGCTCTTCGTTAAAGCCAATACGAAGAGCGCCTCCATCAAATTCGTTTTTCCTTGCGCATTGCGTCCGATAATCAGATTGACATCACCAAACGCCTCAAGCTGCAGCTTCTCATAGTTGCGATAGTGCTGCAGGCTGACATTTTTGACAAACAAGCTTATCCTCTCCCTCGTCTTCCGCGCTTAGCGCCAAAGCGGCTGCGGGAGGCTGTCTATTGTGCTGCCACCTGAAACGTTCCGCAGTCCTCCACCTTGATAATGTCGCCGGGAACCAGTTTGCGTCCGCGCCGCTCTTCCTTTTCGTCGTTGACCAGGACTGCTCCTTCCTGCAGCAGAGCCTTTGCCATTCCACCTGTGGATACGCAATCTGAAAGCTTCAGGAACTGATCCAGCTTGATATATTCACTGTGGATAAATATTTGCTTCATGACTTCGTCCTTTCATCCCTATCAACATGGGGATAACTTTAATTGGCCGTACGGTACGGCAGAATAATATATTGGCTCTTGCTGTCGTCCAGCGGCTTCAGAACGATCGGGCTCATCACGCCCATAAAAGCGATCATCAGCTGTTCACTCTCAACCACCTTCAACACATCGAGCATGTACTTTGAGTTAAACGAGATGCGCAGCGGCTCCCCTTTGAAATCAATCAAATCCAATTCTTCACGCACTTTACCGAGCTCCGATGAGCTGGAGGAAATTTCAATGCCTCCGTGTTCCATCGTTTGCAGGAGGACAATGTTCGTTTTTTCCTCTTTGGAGAGCAGATAGGCACGATCGATCGACTCGCTCAATTTTTTTGTGTCCAAAACAAGTTCTGTTTTATGCGATGTTGGAATAATTCTAGAAGTATCGGGATAAATTCCATCGAGTATACGGGAATAGAACAGAACACGGTCAATTTTAAATAATACCTGATTATCTGCCACAACGATATCTACAAGTGTATTTTGGTCCGGAATGATCTTGCTCAGCTCATTGAGTGTTTTGCCTGCAATAACGACATTGTTGAACGAAATGTCCTGAGTCCCCTCAAGCTGTGCTGAACGCGTAGCCAAGCGGTGACGGTCCGTAGCGGTAAATTTCAGCTCGTTATCGTTAAGATTCCACAATACCCCTGTCAAAATAGGCGTTGTTTCATGGGTGGAGATCGAAAATACCGTTTGCTTGATCATATTTTTCAGCAGATCCCCGGGTATAGACACGGTTTGGCTGTCTTCAATGTTGGGCAATACCGGGAATTCTTCGGGATCCAAGCCGACCATCTGAATTTCCGTTGCTCCTGAAGAAATAAAGGTTTGGAAGTTGTCTTTAACCTCCATCTGAATTTCTTGGGAAGGCAGTTTCTTGATGATTTCAACGAAAAATTTAGCCGGCAGCACAACACTACCAGGCTGCTCTACTTGCACGATCGTATGTTTCTCATCTTCCGAAGGAATAAACGATTGAATGGAAATATCAGTATCGCTAGCGGTTAGTGTAACACCTGAATAAGTGACGTCCAGTTTAATGCCGCTGAGGATCGGGATTGTGGTTCGGCTGGAAATCGCCTTCGATACGTGTTGAATGGATTCGTTTAATACATTTTTTAATATGCTGATTTTCATCAATTTCACTCCTTACGGAAAAATGAGAGGGGTTTTTATCACGTGGCGAATGCCATGATGATCCCCCTCTTTATGGTTAATTTATTTATTAATTATTATTAGTAATAGTAATAGGGGCACTGAATATGTGGATAAGCCCCAGAAAAGGCATAAAATTAAGCCTATCCACATGTGTATAGATTGTGCATAGGCTTTGAACTTGTTCAGGATGGATTTTTGATTTTCTCTGTAAGATTATTGACCACTTTGAAAAGCTCCTGGTCATTTTTCAGAGATTGGGTAATCTTCTCATGGGCATGTATGACAGTGGTATGATCCCGGCCTCCGAATGCCTCTCCGATCTTGGGAAGAGAGTAATCGGTCAATTCGCGGGACAAGTACATGGCAATTTGCCGCGGAAACGCGACGGCTTTGGTCCGTTTACGGGCTTTGAAGTCTTCGAGCCTCAGGTTGTAATACTCGCCAACCTTCTGCTGGATGTCCTGAATCGTAATCATTCTCGGCCGGCTGGACGGGATGATATCCTTCAATGCCTCAGCTGCCAGATGTGTTGTAACGTCCTGATTGGTCAGGGAGGAATAAGCAACTACACGGATAAGGGCACCTTCCAGCTCTCGAATGTTCGTATCGATCTGATTCGCGATATACATCATGGCTTCGTTCGGGATATCCAAATTCTCGGCCTTCGCCTTCTTGCGAAGGATGGCGATCCGTGTCTCCAGATCCGGCGGCTGAATATCGGTGATTAGTCCCCATTCGAACCGGGAACGGAGCCGTTCTTCCAGCGTCGGAATCTCCTTAGGCGGACGGTCACTGGATATGATAATCTGCTTCCGCTCTTCGTGCAGGGCATTGAACGTATGGAAAAATTCCTCCTGCGTCGACTCTTTGCCTGCCAGGAACTGAATGTCGTCAATAAGCAGAATATCGACGCTGCGGTACTTGTTGCGGAAGCTTTCAGCGCGGTTGTCCCGAATGGAGTTGATGAATTCGTTGGTGAATTTCTCGGAGGAAATGTACACGACTTTGCTGCTGGGATTGTGCTCCAAAATATAGTGGCCGATGGCATGCATCAAGTGTGTTTTTCCAAGCCCTACCCCACCATATAGGAATAATGGGTTGTACGCCTTAGCCGGAGCTTCGGCAACAGCGAGTGAGGCAGCATGTGCAAATCGGTTGCCCGAACCGATAACAAACGTGTCAAACGTATACTTCGGATTCAGCATATGGGACTGAATTTCTTCCCCGGATATCTCAAGCGGCGGCGATGGCTGCTGCAGCACAGGTTCGTGTCCTTTTGCCTCTTCAATAACAAAGCGAACATCAACCTGCTTGCCCACCACCTCCAATACAGTTGCACTAACCAGCTTGGTGTATCGGCTCTCCAGCCATTCCACCGCAAATGTTGTCGGTGCAGAAATGACGACGGAGTGATCGTTAATGGTCAATGCCTTCGTAGCTTTAAACCAAGTGTCAAAACTCGGTTTGCTCAGCTTGGTTTGTATAATCGATAATATTTCTTGCCATAATTCGGAAGTATGGCTTTCCAAAACTGTCACTCCTTTAAATCTTCCAAATGTGGCTAGAGCCATGTGTGGAAATGTCGAAAGAAAATGAATGATGTCTAATTATCCCCAGAACTAAACCCTGTGGAAACAAAAAAATAATGGATAAATTGAAATTGTTCACAACTTTATCCACAGCCTGTTGATAATATTATAGCTTCATTCACATATTCACAACCAAAAGTAATATCATCATAGCAAAAGAAGGCCTTATTTTCAATGTATGTCGCTAATTTATCCACAAATTCAATACGTTGTGCATAATTATTATTCACACCACTATATATTGTTTATAATCTGTTTAGCTTTCGACATCATCGGCTTCAAAGCGCGAAAAATTATTCACAGGTTGTCCGATTCGCAAGCAGAATTTTCTTCTCTCACCATCTGTTCATAACTTTTGGTTGAATGTTCTAGCAGTAAATAAATCGACCAAAGGTGAAAAATGGCTGTGGATAGTCCTCGATGAAATCGAAAGATTTCAATTTGAGGGCTTTTTTTGATAGGGATATTGTGGTTTTGCATTTATGATGAGCTGTATAAACTATCAAATCGATGCATCTCATGAGTAGAACTCACATTGGCAGGTTTATATTACGCTGGATGTTGCTAGGGGCTGGAACGCTGGAAGTTTCATTGCAACCTTCTTTATCCTGAACCCGTACTATTAAAAAATGGGATTGGGGGAAACCCAGCATGTGGACAGAGGAGGAAAGCAGCTTGGAGTGGAGAAAAATAGGGCTTGTACTCTTCTTAGCCATCGCATTGGTTCTGATCGGAGTGTGGGCGAAGGGCTATTATTCGAAGAAAGTGTTTTATGTGGAAGGAGTAAAGTACTCGAAAGTTGTCGAATCAGGGAGCGGGGTCGATCGAATACAGGGCGTTCATTCGGCCGTGGGGAGGCCGTTATACGTCCATTCCTATGATGAGGAAAAACGGGTTGAGATGGGCGGCGAGCAGTATGAAATCCGGCCGAATGATCCGAAAACGGGCCATTCTACGTCATATGATGTGCTTTATCCTGACGGAAAGAAATATCGTGTGGAATTGTTCGGAGAACGGAACGGAAATTTATTTCATACGATGAACAGGGGGAAATGGTGATCCCCGGCATGAGGTTCACGGATAGCGCTGGCCAAATTCATCGATCCGATCCGCAAGAGCCTCGCTACTATCCTTACAGAGCTTGCTAAAGCTTCTAATGAGCAGTTTCATGACCCCAACGGCAGCGTAGGATTCTTTTTGATAGCCCTCGGGTTAGGGATCATGAATTGGTGTTTTTTCAGATATGAGCCTTTTCAACGTTTTATGTTTCATATGTCACCCTCGAATCTGATGATAGATAATCCGGAGCCTAGCGATTTCTACTTCTTTATGTGCAAGGTGGGGGGCATATTCGGTATGGGATTTTCTCTGTGGATATTTTTTAGTCATGCGCTGTAATAAAAAAATAAGAAAAGCCCGTTTTTCGACATGGATTTCCTCCGTCGAAAACGGGCTTTTACTTATATAGTAAGTTTACGATTGTTCGAATCTGCGCTGGAATTCGGTAATCGCTTCATAATCTTCCTCCAGCTTCCGCGAAATGCGGATAAAGATGGGCAGCAGCGCCTTATAAACGTCGGAGCTTTCTTTTACAGGATGGTGTTCGTGGGTACCGCCGACCATCGTTCCAACGATGTCGAGTGATTCCGCTCTTCCTGTAGCGTACAGACCGAGCACCACGGCACCAAGACAGGAGCTTTCATAACTTTCCGGTACGATAACCTGCTGATCAAAGATATCCGCCATCATTTGCCGCCAGATGGGAGAACGGGCAAAGCCGCCGGTGGCGTGGATTTTGGCCGGTCGGCCGATTTGCTCCTCCATCGCCAGCAGCACGGTGTACATATTAAAGATCACACCCTCCAAAACGGAGCGGATCATATGCTCTTTTTTATGATTCAGGGTCAAGCCAAAGAACGATCCCCGGGCATTAGGATCCCATAATGGTGCACGTTCTCCGGTCAGATACGGGTGAAAGAGAAGCCCGTTCGACCCTGGTGGAATACGGTCCGCGATTTTGGTTAACACATCATACGGATTGATGCCAAGCCGCTTGGCCGTTTCAATCTCCGAGGCTGCGAATTCATCCCGCACCCAGCGGAATATCATGCCGCCGTTATTAACCGCGCCTCCGATGACCCAGTGCTTCTCGGTAAGGGCATAACAGAAGATACGACCCTTGGGATCGGTCATCGGCTTGTCCACTACGGTGCGGATCGCACCGCTCGTTCCGATCGTGGCCGCAACGACGCCCGGCTGGATGGCGTTCACGCCCAAGTTGGATAGAACGCCGTCGGCAGCTCCCATCACAAATGGCGTGGACGGGGAGAGGCCCATGGCTGCAGCAAATTCATTTTTCAAGCCCTTCATGATATGGGTGGTGGGTACAATCGTGGACAAGTGGTCTTCGGTGATGCCGGCAAGTTCGAGGGCCTGCTGATCCCATGCCAGCTGCTCGAGGTTCATCATCCCGGTGCTGGATGCAATGGAATGGTCGACAACATACTGCCCGAATAATTTGAAATAGACGTATTCTTTAATCGAAATGAATTTGGCAGCTTGATTATATACGGATGGCAGCTCGTATCTCATCCACATGAGTTTGGTGACAGGGGACATGGGATGAATCGGTGTTCCGGTACGTTGGTACAGCTCCATGCCGCCCAGTTCTTTTTTTAGCTTCGCAGACCAGGCTGCGCTGCGGTTATCCGCCCAGGTGATGCAGCGGGTCAGCGGGGTGCCATTCCCATCAACGGCAATCACGCTGTGCATGGCCGCGCTGAATGAGACAAACAGGACTTGAGCAGGGGCTATTCCGCTCTGTGTCATGACCCCTTGGACAGAAGCAATGACGGTTTGAAAAATTTGCTCCGGATCTTGCTCTGCCGTAGAGGGGGTAGGGGTGAGCAGGGGATATTCACCGCCGGCTTTGGCTACAACCTCGCCATTCTCTTTGAACAGCACCGCTTTGGTGCTTGTTGTTCCGATATCAACACCGATCATATAGTTCTGCGTACTCAAGAGACATACCTTCTTTCTACGTAAGGGCACCCAGGCAGCTGCTTGAATATCAGCCTTCCGGGAGCCCTCATGTGTCTTATAGCTTTATTATACAATTACATTCAGAACAAGAGCCAACACAAGTCCAGTTACGGACAGGATGGTCTCCAGCACGGTCCAGGATTTGAGGGTCTGTGATACCGTCATATTGAAGAATTCCTTTACCATCCAAAAACCTGCATCGTTTACATGAGACAATACGATGGAACCTGCGCCGGTAGCGAGCACCACAAGCTCCACATTGACGCCTGGCGTCATGGCAAGCACGGGAGCGACAATACCGGCTGCTGTTGTCATCGCAACCGTTGCAGAGCCGGTTGCGACCCGTATAAGCGCAGCGACAAGCCATGCAAACAGTATGATGTTGATGTTTGCACCCGTCGCGATTTCGGCGATGGCGTTACCAACGCCGCTATTGATCAGCACCTGCTTGAACGCACCGCCCGCCCCGATGATCAGAATGATCGTTGCAACAGGGGCGAGACATTCACTGGTGAAGCGGGAGAGATCATGTTTGTTGAAGCCGCGGGCGAATCCAAGCGAGAAGAAGGAAAAGACCGCAGCAATCAGCAGTGCAATGATCTCATGACCGACGAATTTGCAGAACACGGATATAAAGCTGTTGGACTCCGGATCGATAATATCAGCCGCAGAACCAATGAGCATCAGAATAACCGGCAGCAGGATCGTAAACAGGGTGATGCCGAAGCCTGGCAACCCGCGGTCCGCTTTGCTTGAGAATTGCTCGGCCAGCTCTTCAGGCGGATCCGTCATGATACGTTTACCGATAAATTTACCGAACACCGGTCCAGCAAGAATTGCAGCAGGTATTCCAACCAGGAATGAGTACAGAATGGTCATGCCAAGGTCCGCATTATAAGCTTCAATCGCGATCATTGGAGCGGGATGGGGCGGCACCAGACCGTGTACGGTGGACAATCCGGCCAGAATGGGAATACCGATGTGCAGCAGGGACATTTTTGTTTTGCGGGCAACCGTGAAGACGATAGGGATCAACAGGATGACACCAACCTCGAAAAATACCGGTATACCTACAATAAAGCCGACAACCATCATGGCCCAGTGGACGCGCTTCTCACCGAACCGATCCACGAGGGTGGTTGCGATTTGCTCAGCGCCGCCGGATTCCGCCATCATTTTCCCGAGCATCGTACCCAGGGCGATAACGATTGCAATCGTTCCAAGCGTACCTCCTAAGCCGCCTGTAATCGAAGTAATAACGTCTGCAGGCTGCATGCCTGTCAATAAGCCAAGCATCAGTGCGGAAATCAATAGCGTAACGAAAGGATTCCATTTATATTTGGATATCAGCACGATCAGGAAGACGATCGTCAGCAGTGTCCAGATCATCAAAGTAGCATTATGACTGAGACCGAATAGTGAATTCATACCTTGCTTCCTCCTATAGTTGACCCATATTGAATCAGGAAAAAGATAATAGTTGAGATGTTCCGGGATAGTATACCCAAAACAAAGCGAATCTCATTGTATACTTGTCGACAACTTAAAGCATGCCAATCGTCATAAAGGAAAGGAGGATTAACCTAACCCTCCGGAAAACTAAGATGAAGCGTTTGACGGGAATCATCAAAATAACGCTGAACCGCCGTCTGAATCCTTGCCGAATCCAGGGATTCCATCTCTGCGATGAGCTGCAGATGTTTATCCATGACATAACGGACTTTGAATTCCCCACCACTGAACACCTGACGTGTCGTAATTAACATGACAGTGATCACGATCGGACGAATGCTCTTCCATAGATGAAGAATTCGTTTATGACGGGCTTCCGTAATGATTCGTTCGTGGAATGCCAGATCCTGATAGGAGAACTCAACCGGGTCCTGGTGCTTGGCGGCAAGCTCCATTCGGTCCACGATTTGTTTTAATTGTTGGACTAATTCAGGCTGCGGATGTACAAATACATGTCCCTGAACGAAGCTCTCAATAAGATAGCGGACATCGTACAATTCCTCAACTTCCTTAAGCGATAAGCCCATAACCACTGCGCCCATGCGTTCCAATTGGATTAACCCTTCGCTGGACAGCGTTTTCATTGCTTCCCGGACAGGGGATCTGCTGGTGCCGAATTCTCCCGCGATTCGGTTCTCGGACAGGATTTCCCCCCGTTTTATGGTGCCGCTAATAATTTGCAGTCTCAGTTCACTTGCGATGGCCTCTCCGAGAGAGGCTCCCTGAAGCCAGGTTGAGGGATATTTCATAGCATGATTCTCCAATCCGATGCTGATTCTTGTGTTTCTAGTGGTAATAATACCACATGCGAAGAGAAGGGGACCATGAATGCGTTCTGCGCAGGATGCCCTTATGTATCAGCAGGGATTAACGAAGAAAAGAGCTATTCCGATTTCTCAACTGCATGGCCGCCGAATTCATTGCGAAGCGCGGCCACGACCTTGCCGTGGAACGCATCCTGGTCAAGGGAGCGGTAGCGCATAAACAGGGACATGGCGATAACCGGTGCGCTTGCTTGAACTTCGAGTGCGGTTTCAACGGTCCATTTTCCTTCGCCGGACGATTGCATAACACCTTTAATGCCTTCGAGCTTGGGATCTTTGGAAAAAGCATTCTGCGTCAGCTCCATAAGCCAGCTGCGAATGACGGATCCATTCGACCATACCCGAGCAACGTCCTCGTATTGGAAGTCAAATGCGCTTTTCTCCAATACTTCAAAGCCTTCCGCAATGGATTGCATCATGCCGTATTCAATTCCATTATGAACCATCTTCAGAAAATGGCCGCTGCCGCTGTTCCCTGCATACAAGTAACCGTTCTCAACTGCCATATCTTTAAACAGGGGTTCGATGGTAGCAAATACGTCGCGGTTGCCCCCGATCATAAAGCAGCCTCCGTTATGGGCACCTTCCATGCCGCCTGAAGTACCGGCATCAAAGTAGTGGATCCCTTGGTCCGTCAGTTTGGCTGCGCGGGCAATGGAATCTTTGTAATGGGAATTCCCGCCGTCAATCAGAATATCGCCTGGCTCCAGTAGAGGTGAGAGAGAATCGATGACGGAATCTACGATATTTCCTGCAGGCACCATCATCCATAGGATGCGTGGTTTATCCAGCTTGGCCACAAGAACTTCGGTTGACGATGCGGGTTCGGCTCCATATCCAGCAGCTTGACTGACCAACTCCGTATTTAAGTCGTAAGCGACGACCTGATGCTGCTGATGAATCAGATTTTGAACCAGATTGAGGCCCATTTTACCTAGACCGATCATGCCAATTTTCATAAAACAATGCAGCTCCTTCTTAGGTGTATACTTGTATACAACTTTAATTCAGTTATTTATACTACTCTTTTATAGCTCCTGTGTAAATAAGGAAGCTTTGGAGAAATGGAAAGGACATGATGATGTCCGAAATGACATTCTCAAGTTGTTTAAATAGGTTATCCCCATGTGGATAATTCAAAACTAGCAAAAATGACTACTTGTGGAAAACTTATGTGTGGGAGCAGGACAAGTTGGGTTTGACTTTTGGGCACGAACGTGATTAAATATATAAAGGCATTTTCTGTGAAGATGAGAACATTATCCGCTTGCTTTTAGCGGTCTGTTTACAAGATATACGTCCATAGACGTCGGTTCAACAAATCGCGGTCTATTCTTCCGTGAAAGTGCGTCAATTGACGTTTTGATCTTAAAATATGGGTAAGAGAGATTCCTGTAAGGGGGTGCATTAATTCATGAGACCGACTTTCAAACCGAATGTGAGCAAACGTAAAAAGGTACACGGCTTCCGTAAAAGAATGAGCACGAAGAACGGACGCAAAGTATTGGCTAACCGCCGTCAAAAAGGAAGAAAAGTACTGAGCGCTTAATATTGTGCCGCGAAGACCACCGAGGTGGTCTTTTTTTCGTAATATCTCCTGGAGTGTGAGGAGAGTCCTATATTATGAACACCATGCGCGTTAAATTGGTCGTAAAGTATTCAAATATAGGTGTTTATCGCTGTTTTGGCATGACTATACTATTATAATAGTAGAGATGCCGGGAAGCTTACGATGTGTTGAACTTGATTAACGGCAGGCGGGAGAAACTTGTGCATAGAAAACTTCGTTTACGAAACCGCGCTGATTTCAGCCGGGTATATCGACACGGAAAATCCTTCGCCAATCATCAGTTTGTTGTATATTGGTCACGCAAAAAAGAGGTAGAGCAGTTCCGCGTGGGCGTTTCATGCAGCAAAAAGATCGGCAATGCGGTGGTCCGCAACCGGATGAGACGGCTGGTTAAGGAGATTGTCAGGCACCACCAGCATCAGATTATCGAGCATATCGACTTGATCTTTATCGTTCGAAAAGGCGCCCTCGATAAGTCCTATCAGGAGCTGGAGAAAAGCGTGCTTCATGTATTGAGAAAATCGTCCCTTTTGAAAGCGAAGAGGGGCTGAACCATGTGTTTATTTGTCCATATAAATATGTTATGATTTACCGTGGAATGGAATGGCGAAGAGAGGGGTTTTGAAGTGTCGTTCATGAAGACAAGACGAGGAAAATGGTTCCTCCTCACCGCTGTAATTCTTGCAGTGGCCGTTATCTCAGGTTGTGCACCTGGAGCAGACCAAACGCGTACCATTGAAGATTTGAAAAATGGGGGCTTTTGGCAGAGCAACGTTGTTTACTACTTTACATTGGCACTGGATACGTTTGCTACATGGTTTAACGGTGAATACGGATTGTCCGTACTCGTGATGGTGCTTATCGTTCGTACCTTGATTTTACCGCTGACTCTGAAACAGGTCAGAAGCTCGAAGGCAATGCAGGCCATCCAGCCTGAAATTCAGAAAATTCGCGAGAAATATAAAGATCAGCCTGAAAAAGTTCAAATGGAGACGATGAAGCTCTTCCAGGAGAACAAGGTTAATCCGATGGCGGGATGTTTGCCGCTGATCGTTCAAATGCCAATATTTATCGCACTCTATCATTCGATTTACTATAACAATCTCCTTCGTGACCATGAATTCCTGTGGCTTCAGTTGGGACAACCGGACAAGCTGTTCATTTTGCCGGTGCTCGCAGCGATAACCACTTACCTGCAAACTAAAATGATGATGAAGATGAACCCGTCTCCGCAAATGGGGATGATGCAGTTCATGTTGTTCGTTTATCCGATTTTGATCTTTGTGATGTCCTTCCAGTTCCCGTCCGCACTTCCGTTGTACTGGTTCTACAGTAACCTTTACACGATCGTGCAGAACTACTTCTTGTACCGCAACAATGACAAGGCTGCTGTCGTGGCGAGCGTAGCCAGTGCAACCGAAGGTCAGAAGAGCAATAAAAGCGGCAATAAGAACGGGAAAAAGGGTGGCAGCAAAGGCGGGAAAAAAGGTTCGAAGGGAGCCAAGAAGTCGAGATGAGTAAAATCGTCGCAACAGGAAAAACCATTGAAGATGCTGTCGCACAAGGGCTGGCCCGATGGGGTGTAAGTCAAGACCGTGTATCGGTTCAAGTATTGAGTCAGCCATCAAGAGGATTCCTGGGCCTGTTCGGGGTCAAGGAAGCGAAAGTAGAATTAACGCTCCTGCCTGACCATGCCGGCGGCGATTCACCTGTGAAGGAAGCTCCTTCAAATACGCAAGCTGCATCGGCCAAAGAGGTTCAGATCTCTCATACCTCTGTTATGACGCCTGAGACGGCTGTCACTACGAAGGCAGAGGGCCCTGGTGCAGCTTATATTGAAGGGAAGGACCCCTACCAGGAAGCCATCGCCTTTCTCCTTGATACGGGACAAGCCATGGGGCTTGATATTACGGTGGAGTTGGAGAAAGGGAAAGACTATGCAACGCTTCAAATTTCCGGTGCCGGACTCGGGCTGATGATCGGCCGCAGAGGTCAGACACTGGATGCCCTGCAGTACCTGGCGAATATTGTTGCGAATCGGTATTCCGACAGTTATCTTCGTATTGTACTGGATGCCGAGAACTTCCGTGATCGCCGTAGAAAGACGCTGGAAGATCTGGCAGATCGATTGGCGGGACGGGTTCTGAAGACTCGCAAAGAGATTGTGCTCGAGCCCATGCCGGCTGCCGAGCGGAAGGTAATTCACGCCAAGCTCCAGTCACATGGAGCCGTGAAGACTTACAGCAAGGGAGAAGAGCCAAACCGGCGGGTTGTCATTACACCCAAGTCTTCCTAAATAAGTTGAAGAGCATATATGATCAATGACTCCTTAAGTTCCAAGAGGGAGTCATTGTTTTTTAAAGAGACCTATACAAAGAGACTCCGGCAGGGGTATTTCTTTTAAAGATCATCAATATGGCGGCCAAGCGAGTTCGTAGTGGTTGTGATATTGAGGTTTTTTTAATGAAAGAGGTGAAGGAAACTATGTTCAGTGATACTATTGCAGCTATTTCTACAGCAGTCGGCGAAGGTGGAATAGCCATCATTCGTGTTAGCGGACCGGATGCTGTTCAAGAAGTGGAACGTATATTCAAAAGCAAAAACAAATTAACGCAGGTGGACTCCCATACCGTACATTATGGTCATATTGCTGATCCGAAGACAGGAGAGAACCTGGAAGAGGTGCTCGTGACCGTTATGCGTGCTCCCCGGTCCTTCACGACGGAGGATGTAGTGGAGATTAGTGCTCATGGCGGGGTGATCTCCGTAAAGCGTGTGATGGATCTGTTGCTTCTATTAAACATCCGCTTGGCGGAGCCGGGCGAATTTACGAAGCGGGCCTTCTTAAATGGCCGGATTGACCTGTCCCAGGCCGAGGCCGTTATGGACCTGATTCGTTCGAAATCGGATCGTGCCTTCTCGGTTGCTCTAAAGCAGGTTGAAGGAACGCTATCCCGCAAGATCAACGAGCTTCGTCACACTCTTGTAGAGACACTGGCCCATATCGAAGTGAATATCGATTATCCTGAGCATGATGTGGAATCACTCACCTCGGAGTTCATTAAGGAGAAAAGCCAGCATGTGATGCATGAGATTGATAAGCTGCTGAAGACTGCACAAGAAGGGAAAATCCTGCGTGAAGGAATTACGACGGCTATCATCGGCCGTCCCAACGTAGGCAAATCCTCGCTCTTGAATACACTTGCCCAGGATAATCGGGCGATTGTCACGGATATTCCGGGAACTACGCGAGATGTTATCGAGGAATTTGTCACGATTAACAACATTCCATTAAAGCTGCTGGATACCGCAGGGATTCGGGAGACGATGGATGTGGTAGAGCAGATTGGCGTTGAGAGATCCAAGCATGCGGTAAACGAAGCGGACCTGATTCTGCTCGTACTGAATGCCAGCGAACCACTGCATCAGGACGAACTGGAATTGATGGAACAAATACGCGGTAGACAATGCATTGTCATTATGAATAAAATGGACTTACCGTCCCAACTCGATCTGGACATTCTGCATCGGTACTACCCTGAGGAATTGATTGTTCCGATGTCTGTGAAGGCAGAAGAAGGTATCGACCGGCTGGAAGAAGCCATATCGAATTTGTTCTTCAGCGGCCAGATTGAAGGCGGGGATCTGACCTATGTAAGCAATGTGCGCCATATTGCCTTGTTGAAGAAATCCAAGCAGTCACTCCAGGATGCTTACGATGCGGCGGAACAGCTTATTCCGATTGATATGATACAGATCGATGTCAGAATGGCCTGGGAGCAGTTAAGCGAGATACTGGGCGAAGCGGTTGGTGATTCGCTCATCGATCAGATTTTTTCACAATTTTGCTTGGGTAAATAAGCTAGCAGGTTTACTATATAGAGGTGAGATTCTTTTGAATTTTCAGGGATATCCGCAAGGGTGCCCTAGATTACGTATATAACACATTTTAGAACAGGAGGGTGAGCTATGAGTTATATGGGTGGCACTTATGACGTAATTGTCGTGGGTGCGGGTCATGCCGGCTGTGAGGCTGCACTGGCATCTGCACGTATGGGTGCCGAAACGTTAATGGTTACGATCAATTTGGATATGGTTGCTTTTATGCCTTGTAACCCGTCCATCGGGGGTCCTGCAAAAGGACATGTCGTGCGCGAAATTGACGCATTGGGTGGAGAGATGGGACGCAACATCGATAAAACCTTCATCCAGATGCGGATGCTGAATACGGGAAAAGGTCCGGCCGTTCACGCGCTGCGTGCTCAAGCTGATAAATTTTCTTATCAGCATACAATGAAAGAAACGATGGAGAAGGAAGAGAAGCTTACGCTTCGTCAGGGCATGGTAGACCAACTCATCGTTGAGGATGGAGTGTGTGTGGGCATCCTGACCCAGACAGGTACAGAATATCGTGCGAAGGCTGTTGTGCTGACTACCGGTACGTACCTGCGCGGTAAAGTCATTATGGGTGAACTCATGTATGAGAGCGGCCCGAACAATCAACAGCCATCGGTTAAACTTGCGCATAACCTGCGTGAGCTTGGATTCGATCTCGTTCGGTTCAAGACGGGAACGCCACCGCGTGTTCACAAGGATACCATCGACTTCTCCAAGACCGAAATTCAGCCTGGGGATGACAAACCAAAGTTTTTCTCTTATGAAACAAAATCCTCCGATAATGAGCAGCTTCCATGCTGGCTGACCTATACATCGGTGGACACACATCAGATCATTAATGATAATCTTCACCGTGCTCCTATGTTCTCGGGCATTATTGAAGGAACGGGACCACGTTATTGCCCGTCCATTGAGGACAAAATCGTTCGTTTTGCCGACAAACCGAAACATCAGATTTTTCTTGAGCCTGAAGGTAAAAACACAAAGGAATACTATGTGCAAGGGCTCTCCACCAGCTTGCCTGAGGATGTGCAGCTTGCGGTCCTTCGTTCCATTCCGGGCATGGAAAAGGTTGAAATGATGCGCAATGGCTATGCCATCGAGTACGATGCGATGGTGCCAACGCAGCTGTGGCCATCCCTGGAAACGAAAAAGCTACCGGGCCTGTTTACAGCCGGTCAGATCAATGGAACCTCGGGTTATGAGGAAGCAGCAGGTCAGGGTATTATGGCTGGTATCAATGCAGCACGTAAAGTGCAAGACAAAGAGCCGGTCGTTCTGGATCGTTCACAAGGCTACATCGGGGTATTGATCGATGATTTGGTAACCAAAGGAACGAATGAGCCTTACCGTTTGCTTACTTCCCGTGCCGAATATCGTTTGCTGCTTCGTCATGATAATGCGGATCTGCGTCTCACCGAAATCGGTCATGACATCGGACTGATCTCGGAAGAACGTTATGCTAAATTCCTTCAGAAGAAGCAGTTGGTAGAGCAGGAGATCGAGCGTCTTCGTCAAGCGAAGGTGAAGCCGGTTGAGGTGAATGCTACGCTTGAAGCAGCCGGTTCTGCACCGATTGTGGATGGAAGCAATCTGCTGACAATCCTTCGTCGTCCGGAAGTATCGTTTGCGATGATCGAGTCGCTTTCACCATCTCCATATGATCTGGATGAGGATATGAAGGAGCAGGTAGAAATTCAAATTAAATATGCGGGTTATATTGAGAAACAGCTGGGTCATGTAGAGAAACTGCAAAAGATGGAGAAGAAGCGTATTCCGGAAGATATCGTATATGACGACATTAACGGATTGGCTATGGAGGCTCGGCAGAAGCTGAACAAGATCCGTCCAATCTCCATCGGTCAAGCATCGCGGATCGCGGGTGTAACACCAGCGGATATTTCGATACTTCTCGTTTACCTGGAGCACTACAACCGGGTGACCGCAGCGAAAGGATAAGGAATGGACAACATTCAGAAAGCTTTTGTTGACCGGCTCGGAGAGCACGGGATCACGATAGATGAGAAACAGCTTCAGCAGTTCGAGATGTATTATGAAGTACTGGTAGAGTGGAATGAAAAAATGAATTTGACGGGGATTACGGAGCGGGAGCAGGTTTATACGAAGCATTTTTACGATTCGGTAACGCTTGCCTTTTATGTGGATATGAGCAAGATTGGCAGTATGGCGGATATCGGATCAGGAGCTGGCTTCCCGGGTATCCCTCTGAAAATATGCTTTCCGCATATTAAGCTGACGATAGTAGATTCACTGAACAAACGAATTACGTTCCTTAAGTTTGTTGTGGACACCCTTGGTCTATCCAGCGTTGAACTGATCCATGGTCGTGCGGAGGAAGTTGCCCGCAAGCAGGGGTACCGTGATGGCTTCGACCTGGTGACGGCAAGAGCGGTAGCCAGAATGGCTGTGCTGAATGAGTTCTGCTTGCCTTTCACCAAGGTAGGAGGACGTTTTGCGGCGATGAAGGGCAGTGACCCTGCTGAAGAGGTGAAGGAGTCTGCTAGAAGCCTGAAAGAGCTCAGAGGGGCGCTGAACAAGGTGCATTCGTTCTCCTTGCCTGTAGAGGAGTCTGATCGGCACATTGTGGTCATCGATAAAAAGGGTGCCACACCTTCCAAATATCCTCGCAAGGCAGGTACGGCAGCGAAAACACCAATTATATAATCTACTTCTCTTCTTTAGAAGGGAAGTCATAGTAGAGAAGGACTCGATGGAGTCCTTCTTTTTTTATGAGTAGGGGTAGGGTTGCCTCCATAAGGGTGAGAAACTCGAGCGATAGCTTTCTATCAGAGCTTCTTAAAAGCATGAGATTACGAATTTGCTAGTAGGCTTTTGTGTGAGGTATTGGATTTGTGTAAAAGGCAGCTTCATTTTTTTGAAATGGGAGTAATGAATGTTGTTTGCTCTTACGATAGGCTGAGTATCATGATGACATTCGTATTTCTATTCCGGTTGAATCTTGGATAGGATGGAATTGTGCCTATGGATATATACGTTAAAATAAGAGAATGTTTCACGTGAAACATCCCAGAAGATTTATAAATTAAAACAGTCTCTTTTTTACACAGTTGCTGATACTTGAATGAAGGCCTCTTTACTACCATTGCAAGAACAAAATCAGGTTAGAGGATTGCTGGACTCGCAAACATTACCTGATAGTGTTTTCTCCGAAATTTTGAACCTGGGTGGGTCCATTCCGGGGTACAGATACAGATTAAGACGTAATTCTATTGGTATATCCCACAATCATTCTGACAACTCATATCCCATGAAGCATCATAGGAGTGTAGATTTATCTACCATTCTTATTTTGGAAGTCAAAAGTTTGGAACTGTGCACAAATCATGTATAAACCAAGCGAGAAATGCAGGAAAAAAGGTGATATTGGAGAATAGAGTTATAGGACAAAAAGTGGTAGAATAGAATCGTAGTATCCATTTGAGCAGGTGGGCGATTCTGCCCGTTCTTTGATGGGATGAAAGAGTATAAATCCTGGTTTGGTCACTTTTCCATCCTTGCTTCGTGCAGTCTTGATTAGAGAACTTGCGACTGCTGTTATTTGGAAGTTCCATGTCACCCAAGGGGACAGTGGTCTCTTACGAAGTAGAACTAATATATACAACTTGTGAGATATCGAAAGTTAGACAACATCATGATATGGCCTCCTGATATATCTCTCAAGAAGCAACCGCTTCATGCAGCGGGGTTTGATCAGAGAAATGCGGTCTCGCCATTAGGGCTTATTCTCTAATCAGCATGAAATTTGTTTTTGCAGGGAAATGCCTGGCTCCACAGTGGAATCTAGCACCATGACAGCTTGGAAATTGCTATATCTAAAATGGGCGCTGGATTCATAAGGAGTTACCTCACATTGTGGTTGTCCAATCGCTTATACCGATTCCGGGATTTTCCGGAGGCTCATCCGTGCTATCATGAAATTAGGTGGTAATATACGGAATGAAAGAACAATTTTCGAGATTGTTTGGCTTAGCGGCAGAACGGAACCAAGGGGATGAAGTGAAGCAGATCCCGGTAAACGAGATTGTCAGCAGCCCATACCAGCCACGGACGATTTTTGATGATGATAAGATTGATGAGCTGCTCCAGACGATTAAAACCCATGGAGTCATCCAGCCTATCGTCGTTCGTGTCCGTAATGGCGTGTATGAGATCATTGCAGGGGAACGCCGCTGGCGTGCGGTTAAGAAGCTGGGTCTGGACACGATTCCGGCCATTGTTCGGGAGTTCAATGATTCACAGGCGGCATCGATTGCGTTAATCGAGAATTTGCAGCGTGAAGGACTGACTTCGATTGAAGAAGCTGTTGCTTATCAAAAGCTGATAGATCTTCACCAATTAACACAGGAAAGCCTGGCACAGCGATTAGGCAAGAGCCAATCGACCATTGCCAACAAGATCCGTCTGCTGCAGCTACCGGAAGCAGTCAAGCTTGCACTGATGGAACGTAAAGTGACGGAACGCCATGCTCGTGCATTGCTTTCATTGGATAATGAAGAAACCCAGCTCAAGGTGCTGGATGAAATCATAACCAAAGAGCTGAATGTGAAACAGACGGAGGCTCGTATCGCCTTCTATAAAGAAGTAACTACGATGAAGAAATCCAAGCGCATATCCTACAGTAAGGATGTTCGTTTGGCCCTGAACACGATTCGTCAATCGATTGACATGGTCTCAGGTTCCGGAATGGCTATCAAAACAACAGAGAATGATCATGAAGATCATTATGAAATCGTTATAAAAATACCTAAACGTTAAGATATGGTGTGAAGCGGTATACATCGTACCGCTTTTTCTGTTGACCGAGGAGGGGAGATACCTCATTCAATTGAAATTCTCTTAACTCTCTTCGGCAGGCAGAGTCATATAGGTTTATTCTTACTTACAGATGAGAAACACGTGATTAATATTGTTGCTCATTTTCATCGGCGCTATATCCTGGAGCATTCCGGTACATGGGGATTGTTCACATATTTTATGTACAGCTAATTTGCTGTATACATCTATTGCGACTACTTAGAAGAGTCTTCCTACATTGAGGTGAAATGAGTGTCAAAGATAATTGCCATAGCAAATCAAAAGGGCGGTGTCGGCAAAACGACGACTTCCGTCAATCTGGGAGCTGGATTGGCTTCGCTAGGCAAACGGGTGCTTTTGGTGGATATAGACCCCCAAGGAAACACAACGAGTGGGGTTGGCATTAATAAAGCCGATGTTGCAAACTGCATTTATGATATTATCATCAACGAAGTACACCCGAAAGACGCCATCTGTGGGACAAACATAGAAGGTCTGGACATCATTCCGGCTACCATTCAACTGGCTGGTGCTGAGATTGAGCTTGTTCCTACGATCTCCCGTGAAGTGCGTTTGAAAAAATCACTTCAATTAATCAAGCCCCAGTATGATTATATTTTGATAGATTGTCCTCCGTCGCTAGGCATTCTAACAATCAATTCTTTGACTGCGGCCGATTCCGTTATCATTCCGATTCAATGCGAGTATTACGCTCTGGAAGGTTTGAGTCAGCTGCTGAATACGGTACGTCTAGTTCAGAAACATCTGAATACATCCCTCAAGATTGAGGGTGTATTGTTAACCATGCTGGACGCGCGCACCAACCTGGGCATTCAGGTGATTGAAGAAGTGAAGAAGTATTTTCAGGAAAAAGTGTACAGAACGATTATTCCGAGAAATGTTCGTTTGAGTGAGGCGCCGTCTCATGGACAGTCGATCATCACCTATGATCCCCGTTCAAAGGGAGCGGAAGTATACTTGGAGCTGGCAAAGGAAGTGATCTCGTATGAGTAAACGTTTGGGAAAAGGGCTGGATGCGCTTATTCCTTCTTTGTCTATTCATGATGATGACAAGGTAGTGGAAATTCCGCTCAGTCAATTGCGAGCGAACCCGTATCAGCCGCGCAAGACATTTAACGATGAAGCGATCCAGGAGCTGGCAGAGTCGATTCGTCAGCATGGCGTAATTCAGCCGATTATCGTTCGGAGTGTGCTGAAAGGGTATGAGATTATTGCCGGGGAGCGCAGATTCCGGGCGTCTCAGTATTGTGGAAAAGCTACAGTTCCAGCGGTGGTTCGTTCTTTTAGCGATCAACAGGTAATGGAAATTGCCCTTATTGAGAACTTGCAGCGTGAGAATCTGAATGCCATGGAAATTGCGGTGGCCTACCAGGGACTAATGGAACAATTTTCCTTAACGCAGGAAGAACTGTCTCTGAAGGTGGGTAAGTCTCGCTCTCACATCGCTAACTTTTTACGGTTGCTATCTCTACCGGAAGAAGTGAAGGAAAATGTTTCACGTGGAACATTATCCATGGGTCATGCTCGAGCGATCGTTGGAATTAAGGATCCGATCCTTGTTAAACAATTAGCGAAGCAATGTGTGGAACAAGAGTGGAGCGTTCGTGAACTAGAGGAAGCGGTTAAGAATTTGGATCGCAAGCCTGCCGACAAAGCGAAGGCGAAAGTGAAAAAGCGAGATCCTTATATTGACCATCTGGAAGAGGATTTGAGAGAGCGATTTAAAACAACGGTGAAAATTAAGCACAATAAAGACAAAGGGAAGATTGAGCTTAACTACTATAGTAGACAGGATCTGGAACGACTGCTGGAGCTCCTTCAATAATAGATGAAGGTTGTTAGTGAAGAGGGCTCTAGCACGAGTGGGATAGGTTATAGTGTGACGGATTGAAAAGCAAACCAGAGTGATTAAAAACCAAAGACATGTCGACGTTCCTGTATGGGAATGAGATATGTCTTTATTTAACTGAATGTGCATGGTGACAGGGATGTGAGTGTACTACAATGTGTCGATGTTTGACCATGTATTATAAGGCATCCATTATAGAAGAGATGAAGGGGAAACATCATGGACCCGATCGTTTATCTGGATCATGCGGCTACTTCATGGCCCAAACCTCCTGAGGTGTTTGAGGCCATGAGGAAGGCGATGGAAGACGCTGCAGCTAATCCGGGACGGGGCAGTCACCGGATGGCCGTGAAAGCTTCCCGTGTGCTATACGGGACTCGGAAGACACTTGCGAATATCTTCGGGGTGAAGAACCCTAATGATATCGCACTAACCTCGAATACAACCGAAGCGCTGAATTTAGCAATCAAAGGATATTTGCATGAAGGAGATCATGTGATTGCTACGATGATTGAACACAATTCGGTGCGAAGACCTTTGGAATATTTAAAACGCACACGAGGAATACAAGTGGATTATGTCCCCGTGGATGAGGAAGGTCACCTGGATTTGCAACTAATTGAGGGTGCGTTTCGTTCAAATACCAGGTTGGTTGTATGCAGTCACAGTTCCAATTTGCTCGGCTCTATTGTTCCTCTCTATGAACTGGGAGACATAGTGAAGAGGAAAGGTGCTGTACTGCTCGTAGATGCCGCTCAGAGTGCGGGTATGCTGGATATCAACGTGGAGGACATGCATATTGGTATGCTGGCTTTTCCGGGGCATAAAGGGCTTCTTGGGCCACAAGGAACGGGCGGGTTGTATATCTCACCAAATATTGATCTGGAACCCTTAATGCATGGAGGTACAGGAAGCCAATCGGAAGCGATTGAGCAGCCGACGGTGCGTCCGGATCGATATGAGGCAGGAACACCTAATACGGTGGGATATGCAGGGTTGCAAGCAGGAGTGGAGAAGGTGCTGGAATGGACGCCGCAGCATATCTACCGGCATGAATGGGAGTTAACGCAATATATGATGGAGGGTCTGCAAGAGGTAAGAGATCTTCGCTTACTCGGACCAGCTTTAGGAAAAGCGCGAACGGGCATTGTAGCGTTTGTTTCAGAAAGGTACAGTGCATCGGAGCTTGCGTTTCGACTGGACCGGGAGTATGGGATTGCCGTGCGTGCCGGTTATCATTGCACACCGCTTGCACATATGGCATCGGGAACGGAAAAGACCGGTGCAGTCAGAGCCAGTGTAGGTATTTCCACACGCCGTGATGAGATTGATCTGATGAGAAGAGCTATTGCAGAAATTCACAGTTAAACGATTAGATCAAGATGGAGAAGAGGAAGGAAGAAAGCATGTCTGAATTAAATGAATTGATCATGGAGCAGCTTCATTGGTTTGTCGTCGGAATGATCATGATCATCTTGATCTTATGGATAACGATAATGGTTCAAGGGGCAAAACTGCGAAAAATGAGGCGTCGATACGATGCGATGATGGCAGGCAGCGGGGTAGAGGATATTGAAAGCCTGTTGGTCCAGTTGAAAATTCAAATGGATGAAATTGAAGAGGGACATGCCAGTCACCAAAAAATGCTGGATACGATCAGCAGCAGCATAAAAGGGATGAAGTCCAAGGTGGGCATCGTCCGATACAATGCATTTGGTGAACGAGGGAACGAAATGAGCTTCTCCCTGGCTATTCTCAGTGAACAAGAGGAAGGGATTGTTCTGACCGGCCTGCATAACCGGGAGAGCTCCTATGTGTACGCTAAACCATTGAAGGATGGACAGTCTAAATACCCATTGTCTCCGGAGGAAAAAGAGGCCGTTACTCTTGCGCTGCAAGAAGGGTAGAGCGGTTCCACTCTTTGATACCGGCAAAAAGACAGGTTGCAATGATATCAGATAACCGCATGACCAAGCTCAAGCGTGTGTTCTGCAATACAAAGTACTCCATAAAGCCGCCGACATTGACGATACCCGTTACATGGATATCGCCGACCGGCGGTAATTCTTTATGTACACCGGCTCCAGGCTTGAGAGGTCCGTCGGATACCTGAATAGAGCCTACACTTGATGATTGACCCAGACAGGCATCAATTCCGATCACAAAGGGGTTATCATATTTTTCATGAATAGCAGTCAGGGTATCCTTAAGATTCATAGCGTGGACAGGCTCGTCCAGTGTTCCATAGAGATGGAACAGGGGGCTGTTATAACGGGCAAGAGACGTGCCAACCAGAGGGCCCAGGCAATCACCCGTAGAGCGATCGGTACCGATGCAGACAATGACAAGCGGACGATGCTGAATACGAGCGTCAGAAAGATGGAAGAGCAGGCGATGTATAATAGCAGAATGGATGTTAGGGTCCGTATGTGGTATTTTTAAGCTTGAAGCCTCCGGGCGAGACGTGATTTTAGATAGACGGTTCATAGAATCTTCCTTTCGTCTGCATTTGGTAGTATCAGTATATGGATGAAAGACCGTTTTTATACTTTGGGATTTGCTTAAAATGTGATTTGGTGTTCATTTCAGACAGCTTCCTAGCTTAAAGAAAGAGGATGAGCCAGTCTTTACGGCTTTATACGGGTTTATATGAATAAGCTGAACTTTTTAACAGTTTATATAAAACTCTTATTATTAGGTCATGATGTTAAATAAGCATATTAATAGAAACGATAGGCATAATGGAGGAGGATGGAACAGTGGAGGGCGCGATGCTAATCGCATTTGATTCCACCCAGCAGGCGCTGCGTGCGGAGATGCTGCTGGAGTATGCGGATATCGAAATCGATCTCTTTCCTACACCGAAAGAGATTACGGCAGGCTGTGCATTATCGATTCAATTCCCGCCAGGTGCGTTAAAAGATGTTCAAGAGATCATCCTACAGGAGCATGTGGAGATCCGGGGCATATTTGCACTTGATAACAACATGAGGTATATAGGCATCGAAGAATAAGGGGAGGACATCAGGCTTGAGGAGCTTGGGTTATCTGACCGGGGAGACAGGTAGTTTACAAAACGTTGGTGAGGGAGCAGTGGACTTGAAAAATCAAATCGTTGGATTTTTTACCGATGAAGCGATGTGGATGAATATACTGACATCGGGCATTCGGGTCATTATCATTTTTATTCTGACACGTCTTGTTATTCGGGTTGTGTATAAAATGATTGATCAATTCCTGTTGAAGCAGGAGAAGAGTCGGATTCAAGTTAATTCACGACGATTTGTTACAGTGGGAGAGCTGTTAAAAAATGTAACTTCCGTCGTATGTAATTTTGTTATGATTCTAATCATTCTCTCGGAGTTCAACTTTAAGTTAGGGCCATTGTTAGCCGGTGCCGGGGTCCTTGGCCTGGCCATAGGTTTTGGGGCACAAAGTTTGGTTAAGGACGTGATTACCGGGTTCTTCATTATATTTGAGGATCAGTTTGCTGTAGGCGATGTGATTAAGAGTGGTGAATACCGGGGAACAGTAGAGATGATTGGACTCCGCACATCGCGTGTAAGAGGATTGAACGGAGAAACATATATTATTCCGAACGGGATGATTACGAGTGTCACGAACTACTCGCTGTCCAATTCGCTTGCAATTGTGGATTTGCCGGTTAAGAATGATCAGCAGCTTAAAGATACGGTTACACTTATTCAAACGGCGCTTGAGGGTATCACGGAACGTCGCCCTGAGGTGCAGCGGACACCGGATGTGCTTGGAATTCAAACCTTGAACACATCGGAATATGTCGTTCGAATTGTAGCGGAATGTAATCCCAATGCAAGGGAAGCTGTGGAGCGTCAGATTTTCACCGATATCAAACAGGCGATCGAAGCACGGGAGATGGGACAAGAACGTGCTCAGGGTTGATCAATTTCGTTATCTAATGATATATAATAGATAAGATGAAAGAGATGAAACCAAGGGAGCGGAAACCATGGAACGCAAGGTATTTCAGTTAGGGGATATCGTTCAGATGAAGAAACCTCATCCTTGTGGGAATAATGAGATGGAGATTATTCGCATGGGGATGGACATTCGGATCAAGTGTACCAAGTGCCAGCATAGTGTGCTGATACCCAGAGGAAAGTTCGAGAAGAACCTGAAGAAGGTTTTACGTTCGGCACAGGATTCCGAAGGGGCAGGGGATACTCCGTAATATCTCCTCCCGAGGAGGTATCCCAAGCAGCTGTATGCGAAGCAAGGGATCTAGGGAATGGATATTTGGATTTGAACTCCAGCTTCGGTCACTGTGTCTAAGGTAGGTCAGAGAACAGACAAGCTGTTGACGAGACAACGTTTCCATGCTATAATCAATCTTGCTGTGGAAAGGTACCCAAGAGGCCCAAGGGGGCTGACTCGAAATCAGTTAGGCGTCGCAAGGCGTGCGTGGGTTCGAATCCCACCCTTTCCGCCACCATCGTTTATACCCGCCATTACGCGGTTTCCAATACGGTATGTGATGCGCAAGCTGTTCGAAATACATACGTTATGGCGCTAGCTGATTATGAAGCGCCTTATTGATTCCGGAATACTCTCTACGTGATATCGCGTAGGGGGTATTTTTCGTTATGGATAAAAGAACCGGTCGTAAAACTGCAGGAGCGAGGGAACCGATCGCTAATGTAGCTCTGCCTTCGTATTCACTGCAGGAGGCCGTAGAGTTTGTCGTTAAGATTAAGCGCGCCAACAATCTAAAGGAGCGAACGATTAGCGGCTACATACAGAATATGAACTATTTTATTGAATGGATTACGGAGAGGTACGGCGAAATCACTATCCGCGAAGTGACGGCCGATCTATTGCGCGAGTATGTTTTATGGTGCGCGACGGATAAGGAATACTACGCAGGCCATCCGTTTAAGGCGGAATATGAGAAGGGAAAGCTCGGGCTGTCGCCGGCATCAGTAAACGTCCGCATCCGCGTGTTTAAGACATTCTTTGCGGTATTGCATGAGGAGGAGGTTATCGATCGGAATCCAGCCGTTAACGTCTCCCTATTACGTCAGGATATCGATACGATTATGCCGCTAAGTGACGAGGAGCTCAGGCGCTTTATGAAGTCGCCGGACCAACGCCAATGGGCGCAATGGAGGGATTACGTTATTATGACGCTAATCCTGGATACAGGCTTGAGACTCGGTGAAATATGTGCGTTAGAGAAAATGGAAATTGATTTCGTTAAAAAGTCGATTACGTTGCCAGCATCGAAGAACAAGAACCGTAAATCGAGAATGTTACCCCTATCGACAGAGACAGCGCGCCTATTAAAGCAACTTATTGCGGAAACGGAAAGGAATTTTGATACCACATATGTATTTACAACAAACTACGGTGAACAATTGAGCGAGAAGACGATCCAGAAGTCATTCGATAAATATGCAGAGAAGGCGAAGCTAGGGCGCAACGTATCGCCCCATGTACTGAGACATAATTTTGCCACGATGGCCGCCGAGAACGGAATGTCGGTATTCCACCTGCAGAAGCTCATGGGCCACGCAGACATTGCTACAACGCGTAAATACGTTCAGATTAGCGAGGGCAGCCTGGCGGAAGAACATAAGCGGTTTAGTCCATTAACACGCCTCACAAGCCGCAAGAAAGGTCCGCAATCATGACGAAGCCATCCGGAGGTATTGTTCGCGTCCAGAAGCGCGATAGCGGCTATGCTATACTGGACCCGTTCTTTCTATCCGACGATCAATTGTCCTGGAAGGCAGGGAAATTTAAAAGAAAATATACTTAATCGAGCAATTCTTTTAGCGAAGGCACACTATCCACAATGTGGTAGAATATATTTTGTGAGGTAAGTGGCCAGGGTGGTGATTCCTTGAACAAGAATTTATTATCCTTGATATTTACAGCAATGACATTCGTAGTGGTGTTATTCGGTGTTATTATTGATTTAATTGCATTAACGAAAAAATAAGAGTAGCCCATCTCTTGGCGGAGTTCCTGGGCTACTCAATTAAGAACATTCTATTACCCCTACCTCACAGTTTGTTTTTCAGGAGATAACGGAGTAACGATAATCAGATATCGTCAATTATATTTTACACCTGTCAAAGTAACGACACAACACAATTTGTTTCTGTTTATTTTAATACGTATGAATAATACTCTTCATGGGAGTGATAAGCGATGAAGTATCCCGCAATATTCACCTACGCAGACGACGGCATCTCCGTAGAATTTCCGGATCTCCCGGGCGCATTAACTTGTGGAGACACCGACGAAGAGGCGCTATACATGGCGAAGGATTGTCTCGCGCTGCATCTCTATGGAATGGAGACGGACGGCGACGAGATACCTGCGCCAAGTCGTGCGGCGAACGTCGTCGTTGGCGCCGATCAGAAGGTTGTCTTTATCGAAGTAAATCCAATAAACCGTTGATGAAGCAAGATTTAGCGGTAATCGATTCAGGCGGTATCTTCGGCTTTACGATTACACCGGAGCAGTATGACGGAGTTGTAGGCGCCGTTAACGCGGTGCTTGGCGTGCTGGTCGTTTTAGGTATCGTGAGCAATCCGGCAGATGGTAGCGGATATATGGACAGCGAAAAAGAATAAATAATTGCGCCCACGGCGGAGTTGATACGTATAGAATCGTATACACTTCGTAGTGGGCGCTTTTTTGCGTACGTGTTACCGAATATGAGCGTTGAATTAGCCGTTCTATTATGTGCTGAGAGTTAATATACGTTCGATAGTTAGAGCGCCTAATTTCGCGCTGAATGTTTCGCTAATAATCGCGTACATTTGTTCGTCAGCATTAGTCTTTGGTAATATTACAAGAAAAACTTCAAGGAGAATTATAATGTCTAGAATTCAAAGAACATCACAGATGACCAGTCGACATTGGGAGGATATATTAGAGGAGTTTCTAAGATTTAAGTTGCTTAACGGTATTGCTAAAACAACACACAAGGACTACATACGTACTGTCAATTTACTATTTAAAAGATTTCCGGATGCGTGGGGGTCTTATTATAAGTTGGAAGAGGCAGTTATCGATCATTTAAACCAAGAGGGAATAGCGCCAGCAACTTTCAATAGTCGTTTGACCTACTTACGGACGTTCTTCAAGTGGTGCGTGGAAGAAGGACATCTCAAAAAGAATCCACTTACCAAGATCAAAAAGCGTAAGGAGGGGTCGCGGATTGTAGCGATTAGCATAGAAACTTTGCAGGAACTGATTAGAGTACCCGACCAATCGACCTTCGTTGGTATG
This sequence comes from Paenibacillus vortex V453, assembly GCF_000193415.1. Lineage (NCBI taxonomy): Bacteria > Bacillati > Bacillota > Bacilli > Caryophanales > Paenibacillaceae > Paenibacillus > Paenibacillus vortex. The sequence goes on along the minus strand of NZ_ADHJ01000001.1, from coordinate 375,385 downwards.
CGCGATTATACTCTCATAATTTTTACGCTAGACACTGGTATCCGGCCCTCGGAAGCACTGGCGCTTCAACCAAACGATTTTAATCTCATATCCGGCTGGGTTCGGATACCTGATGGCGCAGCAAAGACACGTGTTTCACGTACTCTTAATATTTCACCCGTTACTGTTGACGCTCTAAAACGGTTAATAGATATGAGGCCCCGATCGTGGGCGAATAAGGTTCCGGTATTTAGTACAGAGACTGGCAATGTCTTGAACAGGCATACGTGGGGCGACAGACTTGAGCGCCACAGTAAGCAGGTCGGCGTACATATCACGCCATATGCCCTTAGACATGCGTTTGCGCTCGAATTTCTTCGCAATGGGGCATCAGCGTTTAGTCTGCAAAAGACTTTAGGCCACGTAGATATATCGATGACTAAGCGGTATGTCGCCCTAGCAGATGAGGATTTAAAGAGGGATCATATTAAAGCGAGCCCACTAAATAAATTGATATAGCAAGAAAGACCGTTAATCCGTTAAAGGATTGCGGTCTTTCTTCGTTTCCTGTTACCGGTCTCAACGTTCCGTACGCGCACGTAATCGGCCGTATACCGTTCGATAAATCCTCGTTCGACTTCCGCATAGACTCCGGCCGAATCTTCCTCCCAAACGGAAATGAGCGTTTCCGATAAGGGTGCCGAAGAAATGGACGTCTTGATAAAGTTGCCGTAATTCGCGTTCTGTACTCATTGTGGCGATGATCCTATGCCGAAGAAGTATATGCCGGCAGCAATTGCACTTAATATTATGACAACAACGATAATTGCCGCTACAGTTCCCCATAAATTCTTCATTGCTTCTCATCCTCTATGTATTCGATAAGGTCGCCAGGTAACACGCCAAGCCCGCGGCAGAGTGCGTTCAGTGTCGGAAAGTCTATTCGCGCGTTTGCGTTTGTAGCCAAGGCTTTAACCGTATTCCGACTAATCCCCGAGATTTCTACTATATCTTTTTGAGTCAAATTACGCTTTTCCATTAATTTATCCAAAGAAAATCGAATCACAAATATTCCTCCAAATTAAATTAGTAAACTAGTTGACAAATGGTTGTCGTATAGTATACTAGATAACAAGTAAACTAGTTGACAAGTTCATATGTATACTAAGTATTACGTTCATTTTATCAGAGGGTTTCAACATATTCAATTAGGAGGTTTCATTATGAATATCGCATTCGAACGCACCGCCCGCCGCGGCTTTTACAGCGTCACACTAAACGGTAAACGCAGCTATGTCCCGTTCCGCCTTTTTTACGCAGTATTCCCACGCATGAATCGCCAAGTAACCAGAGGTACCGTCGAAGCCACGGACCGCCAGCTCGAAGCACTCGGCATCGTCGCGGAGATTATGGAGAAGGACCGCCACCAAATCCGCTATACAGTCGAACTCGGCTACGACATCTACGGGCGTCCTTGCGCCACGAACTACATAGTCAACGCGTTTCACCTCGGTCAGACTATCGCAATTGTGCCGGCCGCCTTCCGCCGCATTACTGGCGCACATGAACGGGCGACTGACGGTTGCATGGACGTGACCGGCGCGCAGCTCGGCGAACTCGGCTTTATCCGGAAGGAGGTCGTAAGTAATGCCGCAAGCAACGCAATATTATCCGCCTAGAACACGCAGGACAAGCCGCCGCGCACAACGTACGATTATCAAAGGCCTCGTTTGGGCTATCGGACTTATTTTACGGGAGGTGCTGTCGTGACCCTCGACTCTATTCCGGAGATCCGCGTTAGGCTCGAGAGTACCAGCGCATTGCAATTCCTTTGCCGCGACGTTCTTGATACCGGCGTCGACGTTGAATTTTCGTTATGATTTCGCTCCCCGATGATGCCGGCCGCGCGAACGGCTGATAAGCGGAGGGGAGTTCGGTACATACCGGCGGCAACCGGTAGTTGTGTAGTCGCGGCTCCAAACGTGACAGTCGGCGGTGCGCTAACACCGTTGATCCGAAGTTTTAATCGTCAGGATGGCGCCAAACATCGCTGGCGATCGATCAAAAACGCGCGATATGAGGCATGCAGGCCTCCCGGAAAGTATCGCGTAATCACGGCGACAGGCTGGCCGTTGAGACAATTGCGGATGAGGGAAACGGAATCCTTCGTCCGCTTTTGTTTATGTAATACGAGGGAACATACGTTTGGTTTCAGGTTTTTGTCCCATTTTCAAAAAAATTTGTCCTTATATTTTAGTAGACAAATGTGCGAATCGCCTCCGAATGTTGTTGAAGATAGTGTAGGCGGAAATATTTCACGCTAAAGTGTACGGTCCAGCCGATCGCGGTGTCATAACGTACGAAAGCGGAAATAAATTTCGCTGAGTTGTGCGGATCGCATTCAGTGTACGCGGAAATATTTAGCGACGGCCTGTACGGTTTCCGATCGGCGTCTGTCTAGGTAAGTGTAAGCGCGGAAATATTTTACGCAAAAAGTGTGCAGATGCTAAATGTCGCGTAGATAATACGATATCAGCGAAGAATTTTACGACAAATACAGTACAACCAAAAATTAAACGAAAAGGGAGACGATGAACAATGAAATTATACGTAATTAACGGGGGCCAAGGAAAAGCGGAAAAGGTGGAGGCCGAGCCTCAGTTGATTGATACTGTACTTTCGGAACAGAACAGTGCAACCGACTGGAAGGAAGAATTAAGAGAAAAATTCATCGCAGAAAACGAAGAAGAATGGGCGGAAGTAGGAAACGACTTGCGCGCGGCTCGAATTGAGCGGGGGATTTCTTTAGCAAGTGCAGCACGGCAGATTGGATTTTCTACGAGTACGTTAAGCAGATTTGAAAAAGGGCAGCCAGTTCGAAATGCTAATGTGATCGAGAGGTCTTATGGAATGATGATGACTATTCATGAATTAGAGTCGAGGCTTATGGCTGAGGGGAGAGATATTTATTATGACGAGGATGAAGAGCTCGAATTTGAGATACCTGAAGAAATTCTAAAATTCTCAATGCATGTAATGGGACGTGAGCATGAAGTGTGGGATTACGACTATAAGCGGATTCGCATCGACGCAGGTGGAGAGGAGTTTGTGATCGGAAAATGGGATTTCAAGTTCTCGACTGGGGATTTTAAGTGGACATTGTGTAAGATTGTTCGTAATCCAGACGGGTCGCAGCATCATATGGAAGAGTTAAAAAGTGGCTCAGCCAATTTCGAACAATTCACTTATTAATTCAGGAAAGAGGGGCGTCATCCTCGGCGCCCTACTATACGCAAAGGAGATGATTGGTTTGCCCGAAACAGCAACCGTTAGAAAGCCGCTACCCAACGATAAGACAACGTTATTAGACAATCCGCAAGGTTTCGAGGTTTATAACCGCGAGTTGGTCCGTAAAGTATTCCCACGTATTATAAACGAAGCATATGACGTTGTGTATGCGGACAAGGGTCGGAAACCGGAGATTCGCGATATAGTAGCGTTCTATTTCACGCTTCAATCGTATATTGACGGTAACCACTTGCGGGCGGACGGCACATATAATGACCGGTTCGGCGCGTGTTTCCTATCCTACGAAGCACTCATATCGTCGCTTCGAATCGATCGAACGCGAGTTAAGCTACTGGCAGACATACTAGAGACGAACGGTATAATCCGGATCGCGTCACACTACGAAGGGACGAAGCGCTTTAAATGGTATTTTCCGTCTTACTGTCCGCGAGTAACGGATGATGGATATATCGTTAACGAGGATGGCGAGATTATTAAGCCGGATTACTCCGTATATGGACGGAGAAAAAGAGGAAAGTCGCGCAGGACACACGACGGTTAGTATGCACAGGACACACTATGCATAGTATGCGCTGGACACACGGTAAAAAGAGAAAGGTGTAAAAGAGAAAGGTGTAAAAGAGAAACAAATAATACCGCGCCTTAACGGAATAGAACGGAATAAGAAAACCTTAAACACCGGTTTCGGAATAGAAGAACACTATTCCTCACGCGTCGTCACTTCGTTCCTAGCGAATATATACGAGTTAAACCTTTATATCACAAGTCAAAAGAATATCGCGATAGAAGTATATAAAACATATACCTTTGCGATGAAGATTATTCGAAGAAGAAAATATGCCCAGCCGTCGCGTCGAAATCGGAGGAGGAACCGTCCATGTCTACATCAGCGCCAGCCGCACTGCAAATAACACGAGAAGAGGTGTTTCGTCGCCATCGTGAGCATTTCACGGCACTACACGCGTCTATGATGCCGGCGGAAGTCCGCGCTGCATTGCCGAATACAAAACGAAAGCACTACCGATTATACGCGAGAACCTCGCAAACGGACCGGACAGACATTGTCGCGGATATGGCAGATATCTCCGATCGGTACTTTCGGGAGACACAACCGGACGGTTACGTTACTGAATTCGGAAAGCCAGCTCGCTGTCCAAAGCTACGCACACTTAACGCCTGCCAATCGCTTGAACTGCTTACGGATTATTTATTGGCGGAAGATCATTCAAAGGGGCTGTCACTGCGCGATAAGGCCAGGATAGAAGCTGGTGAGGACGAAGAGTACCCACCGTTGGACGCAGGTGCGCGGAGGTACATGGATTACGCCTATTACCTTGAATGCATTGGGGGAGGGTTGTCAGAACGGGAGAGCCACCGTTTGAAGGTTTGCGAAACCTGCCGTTGTGAATTTATTGACACATCGCCAGCTATTAATGCATTGGTTTGCGGAGAAAAATGCCGGCTTAAAAAGGACGCCATTCGTAAACGAATTGAACGAAACGATGACGATAGACTCAAGCGAAATCGCGAACGGCAGGCGCAGGAATATCCGTTCTACTCTCCGGTAGAAATGTACGAAATAACAACGCGTGGAGAGTCTGTCCGCGGGGATGTGATAGAAGCTGCAGATCGGGCCAGGATTAAACAAGAACGAGGTAAACGTAAACCTACGAATGTGACGATGGACTCCGACCGTCAGTATTACCCGAACAATCATAAACGTTGGCGTTCACAGAAGGAAGGGAAGGAACTAGCCGGCGAGGTAGTAACATATAATCTTCGCAACCAGCCTCTAACAGAAGAGTGGAAGAGTTGTCGACACCTCGGACATTTATCCTTATAGTTGGGAACGGATGTTCCTGCGTCTTTTATTTGACTAGCATGTAAGAAATTTAAATAAGAGAGGGGAATGTAAAATGGATGGGTTGGGTGTAATGGCGGTTAGAATCAATGCTGACATGACTCAGGTTGAATTTGCCGAAAAACTTCGTGTCAGTCCGGCGCTAATTTCTTTAGTGGAAAGCGGTCGAAGGACCGTTACAGAAGAATTACAGGTTCGGATCGCTCAAGCATTTGGAACAGGTCCAGATGTTATTCAAGCGATCGAGCGCGCGAGAGATTCGAAAAAACTAGCGCTTTAAAGCGTCTCTTTTATTTTTCGCACTCATATTTGAAAAAGTTTAAAATATCCCAATTTAATTTTACAACGAAATCAAACGGGGGTCAAGACTTGGGGGACCAAATTTTAAAAAGAATCCAAACACTCGCCCGCAATCACTGCGCAGCCTTCACAGGTACCTCCGGATGCCGATACGAACCCAACGGCCAGTCACGTTGCCAATGGTTTCGCGAAGATCCGCAGGCGCTACCGTTCATCGAGGCCGGTGACATGCAGTGCCTGGAATTTGAACGCGCTGTGCTGCCGACAGATCCCGAATTAGAATCGCGCTACTTTAACCGCGAAGAGAACTCGGCGACTTGCGAGCGCTGTTCAACTCCGATCGTTAAGACGTCGAACCGTACGAAGTATTGCGGAGAGTGTCGCGAGGTCAGACGGAAACAAGGCGCAGCTGATCGGGCTAGGAATCGATATTGGACGGCCAGAACCTAACGTTTTAGGACGTAAAAACCCGCGTAGTGATGCGGGTTCTCGGGCGTCAATTTAACGAGGTAGGGTGTTTATACCGGAAAGCTGAAAAACGACATCTAAAGCGTTAGAAAGAGAGGTGGAACATGAATGACAAACAAGCCGACGCAAAGCATTACTGTCCTTATTTTCGAAGCGATTGCGGCTGCGTTTTGCTTCAAGCGATGAATAAGGCGGATTTTCGTTGCAAGGTTTGGCGCGGCGCGGAAAGCATTCGCTGCAGATTCTTAGATACTCAAGTTGCGAAAAGGAGCGATTGAGATGATTAGCGTTGAATACGGCGCACGTTGGCCGATTAAATTCGAGCCATTTCCTGTGGACGAGGTGCCGGAGTTATATGACGAGTTGATTAGGTTCGTCGGCGGCCGGATCAATATCGAAACTTGGCGCGAACTGGATGACGTTAAACGATGCCGGCTAATCGAGAAACTTACGATCGAGTTCTGCAAAGAAACCTCGCCTAAGAAGACGTACGGAGTCGGACAGGCTATGGTGCGCGGCGGCATTATTGAATCGCTGGACATTTTCGGAGGAGGCGGCAGTCAGTGGCTAAGCAAATACGGGTCGTATCAATCGAACCCATCGAGTATTACCGAAGACTTGTCACCTTGCGAGACGAAGACGGAGCCGAGTATACGATTCATTACGGCGAGGCGGTCTCCGAGGAGTTCATACGCAAGTTCGCGCCAATGATGGTTACCGCAAAACATAAAAAACGGAGGTAGAAACTAATGACTAAGCCGGCAGATTACTACGTGTTCCATCGGGTTTATGAGATTGGATTCTGCGAGTACGCGACGGACACCACCGTCTTTATTGACGAAGATCCGACGCGATTCGAACGTGAATACGCCAACGTAAAACCGGAAGAGGCCATTAACTTCTCGCTTTCTGAGGCGGTAGCTCTTGCCTGGGAAATGATCGGCGAAGACGCCACCTGTATCATCGATTCCAACGGTTCGCCCTACGTGGATTGGCAGGCATTCAACGCAACACAATACGAGGAGGAAACAGTATATGAATAACGTTTACATGCTTCAAGATCACGTAGACCACGACCAGACAAGACGCTTAGAAGGAAAGGCGTACGCAGTTGATGCGGACAAGGCTCAGGAGTTAGTAGCGCGAGGAATCGCAGTTAAGGCGGATTTCCCAACGCTGGATAACATAAAGAGGAATATTGAGCGCGCGGTTGAGATGTACAAGGAACACGCCGACCGTACCGATAAGAACGCCGTCATGAGTGCGCATGAGCGGCAATACTCCGTACTTAAAGCGCGCGAAGCTCTTGACGAGAAGGTCGAGCAGCTAAAAAAGGACTACGAAACGGAACTCAAAGCGCTGACAGTTGTTGCGGCACAAAACGCATTTAAGGCAGAAGCGTCCACTCCGGAAGCACAGGCGTTTGTTGACGGCGTTCTCCTGCAAGTTCGAACAGGCAAGGCGGAGGATGTCGCGGAGATGATCCGTGCCCAACTGCCTACCATGCCCGCGGCTACAAAGGCTGAGTTAATGCGTAGGTTTGACGAGATCGAAAAGTATGCGCCGGCAACCGTTAACTCGTCCGGATCTGTTAGCGGTAAGACTGCGGGGATATTCCGTTCCTTGTTGCCGGCACTTCGTGATAACAGTTCCACGTTAGAATACAAGATGCTGACCACGATTCAAAGAGACGGCGCACCGGATACACCGTACCGTCTCCTTAAGATGAGACACCGTACGTACCAGCCGGGTTATCTTGCGTCAGAGGTATTTGGTCAGTACAGATCGGACCGCGAATATGAGGCCGCTATGCGCTCGCTAAAGGACGGTGAGTAATATGGGGAAACGTTTCAGGCTACCGCTGAACCTGCAGCTATTCGCGGAGGAAATAGAAGGCGAGGAACAGCCGCCAGCCGAATCGGATATCGACGCTTTGACCGGTAGGATTGACGAGTTAACAACCGCAATTAAGCGCCAGACACTCGCTAAGCTCGGATTGAAACCGGAGGAAATCGACTATGCTATCGAGCACATTGATGCGGATAACGAACGGGACATCCTGGCCGCAATATCGGAGTTTGGCGATGACTTGCCGGTCCTGGTCCGTGTTAAGCAACTGCAGCAATTGAGTGTACACGGGGCTGACCCAAACCTTAATAACGGATTTAGACAAATGCCGAAGCAGATTGACTATGCGGCCAAGGCTAAGCAAACAATCGAACGACTTAAAGCAAGCGGAAGAATAAGAAGATAACGGAGGCCCTTATCGGGGTCTCGTTTTAATTTAAGGGGGAATTGACATGTACGAAACAGAGATAGACGCACTATCAGCGCTCGAACCTGCCGCACGCCTAATCGCGCAGATAACGGAATGGCGGCGGCCAGGCGAGTACCGGTTCAAAGCGGATTTTCCAGCGGAATATAAACAATGGGTCCGCACCGCTAACATACTGCGTAAGTCTAAAGACCGGGATTTCCGCGACTACGGCCAGCACATGCGCCGGTTTAGCGATGTAACTACGGAACTGGACGAGCTGCCGAAGGATTCGCGCAAGTTCAGACGGAAGATGGCGGAGTTCGGGCGGGTCGTGGATCACGGCTTGAAGGTTCACGCCAGGATTAGCGAAAGGGTGGTGACTGACGATGGCATTTGATTTATTGGGGCGCATCAAGATTACCGATGATGGTGCGTCTCGAACGCTGGATAAGGTGCGCAGGGAAACCGACCAGTTACGGAGGATGACGGATCGGGCTAAGAGGGCAACGGATCTTTATACCGACTCGTCAGGCCGGTTACGTGACGCGCAAGGACGGTTTGCGGCCGCCGCTAGTCAGTCAGAATCCGCGCTCGGGCGATTCCGTAACTCGCTCGGAGGAACAAGCCGCGCACTCGGAACGGCTACGCGTCAGACAGGCGGACTTATTCGTCAGGTGGCCGCGCTTGGTACGGCTTATCTCGGAGTGCAGGCAGTCCAAGGGTTGTTTAGCAAGACGATAGGGGCGGCAGCTAATTACGAAATGAACAAAGTTTCGTTTGATGCGATGTTTGGCAAAGATTATACGAAGCAGGCTGGAGAATACCTTGCCTTTCTTCAAGAACGCGCGGATATATCCTCGCTCGAATTAAGCGACTTTATCACTGGGGGTAGAAGTGTTATCCCACTTACCAAAGACGTTGAGCAGCTTAAGAAGGCAACGAACCTTATGGAACGTTTGGCCGCGCTTGATCCCCTACAGGGAATGGAAGGAAGTTCACTAGCGATCCGTGAGATGCTATCCGGAGATTCCCAAAGTCTAGTGGAGCGATTCGAAATGCCTAGAAAAGTATTGAACGATATCAAGAATTTAGATATCGCGGATCAGCTCCGAGAACTCGATAAGTTATTTGAGAAGATGGGCGCAAGTAATGAGTTGATCGAAGCGCAATCCAAGACTTCACTCGGCCAATACAACAAGGCAATAGGGCGGATAACCACGTCGCTGAGAGAAATGGGGACGCGTGGACTCGATAAGATTGCGCCGTTGCTTCGTGATTTCAATAAATGGCTGGATAGCGCCGACTTCGAAAAACTCAAAGCGTGGGGTTCTGATGTGTTCTCTGGATTCGTTTCAGGTGCCGTGAATATGGTACGGAAGGCAACAGATTACCTCAATACCAACTTCATCAATAATCCGGAGTTCCAGCGGCTGCCCGACATCCAAGCCAAAATAAAATACATCTTTAACACTCTGTGGGATGACTTTACAGCATGGTACAACACTGACGGGTCGCGCAAAGGTTCAGGCGACTCGCAACGGATCTCACGAACACGCTCGGACGCCGCATTAAGTGCGTCGCCTCAATTGCTTGGTGCTGCCGCTAAGTTGGGCGTAGATATCGGCGCAGGCATCATTAAAGGCGTTCTATCCGATCCGTTACTCGCAGCGTTACTTGGCGGTGGTGCTGCGGCGAAGTTCCTCGGTGGTGGCGGAGGTAAGGGCGGCAAAGTCGCGGCATTAGCGATCAATCCGTACGTAGTCGGCGGTGGCGCAGCGTTGGCCGCGATGGGCTATAGTTCAAGCGTGTGGGAGAGCGTGAAGAGTAATCCGGACTCGATCTATAGTTCGAAGGTTATCGGCGGAGGCAGTAACGCGCCAGTAGTGCCGAACACGACGAAGATAACGGAATCGCAGGTTGACACCCTAGTCGGACATTTACGCGGCCATAACGGCGGACTCCTCCACGTCCCATACAACGGATATACTGCATCGTTGCACTCCGGTGAGGCCGTGTTGACTCGCGAAGAGGCCAAGCGTTGGAGGGGCGAGAGTGGCGCTAATTATGGTGACGGCGGTTCAGGCAGCGTAGTTATTACCGGAAATACGTTCCATGTACGCGAGGAAGCCGACATACAAAAGATAGCGCGGCAACTGGCGTATGCGATGGCGAGATAATTAACACTTGCGGAATCATTGGCGTTTAACACTGCGCTAGTGGTTCCGCCTTTTTTATTTACGAAGGAGGTACGCTAGTATGGCGAAGAAGAAACGCCGTTCACGTAGGCTGCCGCTAAATGAGCGCCACTATGCCGCAATCGAGTTATTATCGGATGTACCATCGCGTAATCACGAAGACATAGCGTATATTCTCGGGATTAGCCGCATGACGTTATACCGTTGGCGCCAACGTGAGGACTTCGACAAGGAATTACACAAAGCCATTATGCGGAAGGTACGCGCTAGACATCCTCGCAGAAAGACCCGATGGGAACTCGATACGCCTGCGCAGGTGGAGCGATTCTTTGTTGTTTCGGGATGGCTGTAACAAAAACGACAATTTAGTCGGATTATCCGAAATGTCTGCGGAATGGCTAAAAACGGCTGTATTTACGAGGAATAACCGTCGATTCGGCGGTAATTCTAGCGCGATTAACCTGTTACAAAACTACACTTTTCGGAAATTTTCCGTAGCCGACTACGTACGACTACTAGCGAATTTATCCGCCGCATGCCTGGGACGGACGTGCCCTCGAAAATTTCAGGGGGGTCCAACCGCATATTTATGCGCTAAATCGGTGTATAAACGGTTTGAATACGATGCATAATCGGACGTAATCGGACTAATGGCGTAACCATGCGGATTACAGCGTTAGCCGACACCGTTATGATTATCAATCAGCTAGGTATCGCGATGAATAACGAATGCATAACGGTCGATCCCGCGAAGGGCGGGGTGTGCCTCCCGCGAACGAACCCGAAATCTGATACCCGAAGAATCCGCGTAAAATTTTAAACTCATGGTGTTTGGGTAAGTATGGAAATGTTATTATATTTAGAGTAGGGAAATAGAGAGGGGCAAACTTTATGACGTCATTGGTTGTGGAACTTCAACGAGATGCACTAGACTCTAAAGTAAGTATTGCTGACTTAATAAAGAAGGCATATGTTGTTGCAAGAAAGCTGAATATTCCAGACTTCCAAAACTGGCTCCAAAATGAGATGAATCGGGTACACTGGCGGGGATACAGTACCGGAGTATCGAAATATAAAAGGGCAGGCTCAGTTCTATAATCCTTACTATGGGTGGAGGCCAATTGAGTTTGATGGTAGTAAACTACAAATGTTATTTAGTTCAAGAATGGTAGGCCAATCTGTAACAGAGCTTGAGTCAGCTGTTAAGAATTCAAAGGGAACTTTAGAAATGAGTTATCCAGTAGAGGGAGTAAAATTACTACAAAAACAGACTCCATTTCAAACTTCGTTTAGAATGCAAATTTCAAGTTCACAGGTAGAACAGATTCTTCATTCTGTTAGAAATATAATATTGGAATGGTCAATAAAGCTAGAAGAGGATGGTATAACAGGAGAAGGGATGAGTTTCTCGGTGAAAGAAAAAGAAACAGCAAAAGAGCACTCCTATAATATTGTAAATATTATTGAAAATATGAACCAGTCTCAAATACAACAAGCTACAACAGGATCTGAACAATCCTTAAGTATATCAAATTATAATAGCGATTCCCTGATTAAGTTTGTAGAAACCTTCGATGAGAATCTAAGCAAACTCAACCTGGCAGCTGACATTGAAAATGAAGTAAAGAAAGAATTGGCTAACATTAAAGAAGAAGCTAACTCTGAGAATCCTGATCATGGTGTAATTGAGCATTTTGCATTAATCTGAGTCCTTGATACACAAGGATTTCCACACATAAAAAAGGGACTTCACCCCAACTTGGCGAAGTTTTTCGGTGACCAAACCAAAAACCTCAAGAATGGAGGAAGTCACCTTGTATATTCTCCAAGAAAGTCTGTTTTCCTTTGAAGACCTGATACAAATTCATTCGAAAGATCGGTTGCCTATCTTTTTTAGTGCCTTGGATCTTCGTCCTTACGCGAAAGAACTGCGAAGTCGTTCACCCCGAGGGGCTGGTGGCCACTGTCGAGAAGGCATTTTGCGTGCCCTTTTAGCTGCTCCTCTTGAGCATATTCAGACCTTTACCGGCTTACATCATCGACTGGAAACTGATCTTCGATTTCGCTATCAATGTGGACTTTCGCTCGATCGTGAAGCTCCATCCATCGCTACATTAAGCCGAGTCTTTGCTGATCTGACGAAGAAAAACTTGGCTAAACAGTTGTTCGATGATTTGGTAAAACGCTGTAGACAAGAAGGCGTCATCGACGGCAGCCACGTCGCGATCGACAGCGCTGCGATCCATGCTTACGAAGAAAAGAAGCCCAAGAGAAAGAGCGAGCAAACGGGCAATGCCAACTGGGGAGCGAAGTTCGACTCCTTTGGCAACAAGGTCACTTGGTTCGGTTACAAGCTCCACCTGGCTGTGGATACGCAAAGTGAACTTCCGCTCGCTCTCGAAGTCACGCCAGCGCATGTCAATGATGGGGAGATGGCTCCAGGCTTGATTAAAACCGTAACTGCCGAAACCGACGTGAAATTCTTTATGCTCGATGCCGGCTACGACCAAATGAAGGTTTACGAAGCTGCCCGGAACGTGAAGGCGCAAGCTATTGTACCACTCAATCCTCGGGGAGAGAAGGAACCTCCTGCTGGAATGTCAACGAACGGAACGCCTTGCTGCTCCATGGGGTTTGCGATGACGTATTGGGGTGCTGACGACGATGTTTTGAAATTTCGCTGCCCTCACGCCACCGGTAAAGTCGATTGTCCACTAGGTATGACCGCTTGTTCCTCTTCCAACTACGGTATGGTGGTGAAGGTAGATGTGAAAGACGACCTGAGACGGTACAGCAGTCCGCATCGAGATACCAAGCGTTGGAAGGAACTTTACAATGAACGTACCAGTGTGGAACGATGCAACTCCAGAATGAAAACCCACCTTACCGCAGACAGCTTGCATGTCTGGGGGATTCAGAAAGTCACAACTCACCAGTATCTCAACGCTATTGTACTGCTCGTCTCTGCGCTTTCTGTAACAGGTAAAAAGAACAAAATAGCAGTTTAAAAAATAGAAACGGCAAAATTCTGCAGGTCTGTCCATTTTTAGAATGGAGCCACCATATAAGCTTGATCCTTATTGGATCCTGTTGTCTTTACGTCAATTTTCGAATTATGCAAAATGCTCAATTAAGAAAGGACTCACTTTGCTTAAGAAAACTCTTGGGGGGGTAAGTACCAATCTAATTGCCTCCGGATTGATACATGAGATGTCCAAATTAGACTTTCCATATCTATAATTAGGTTGATGAGGTTGTATCTTCATGCTATTATAATAGTAGAAACTAATCCGATAAGCGTAGATGTGACCGAATCAATCCGTTATGTGGCCGTAAGCTGAACGTTGATAAAACGCCAGTTATACCGGAAACGATAACGAAAATGTGACTCGAAATCAGTTAGGCGTCGCAAGGCGTGCGTGGGTTCGAATCCCACCCTTTCCGCCACCATCGTTTATAAGTTCCGCTGTTATGGATGTAAACGAGACGGTTACATAAGTTAGGTGTAAGCTGTATATGCACCTTTGAATAAGACACTCTCTTGCAAGGTTATCCTGCAGAGAGTGTTTTTCGATTTGCTAAGGAATTTATCCAATCCACTTGCTGAAGTGAAAAAAAGAAGGACCCGATTGGGCCCTTCCTTCTGGGTAGGCGGTGCTTGTGAATTGGAATCATTTTATCAGCACTTATGCGAACCTTGTCAATAGCTTCACTTGTCCAAGAGGTCAAGCATTCGGCTCATTTCCTTAGCTTGCAATCCGTGTGAATATCAGAAACCTCATGCGTCGTTCAGCTGCAACGTTCAACGGAACCACACCTCTCTCATGCACCGCCTGATTATAATGTGCGCCTGAAGCATGATTTGTATGCATGGTTACGTTGATGGAAATATATGCCTCGCTGTTCAATGAGGGATTCACGTGGATGGATATGTGGATCCATAAAGCCCAATTGATGGCGGAACCTGTATCACGCGAATGCCATCTGCAGATACAATGAATCAACAGTGACGCGGCTTATTTGATAAAAGTGAGCACAGCTTTCTTTTGTTACTTAGGCTGTACTCTGCGTTTATTCAACCATACACGGTCATCATTCTGGGTTTCTGGAAAGGTGTCACCCCGGCTCATTTTGATCTGGCGCGGATTCTCGATCCCCATGATATGGTCTCTGACGCCTACTTCCATATAAACCCCGTTGTTAGGGGCCTTGTCGCCTGCACGAAATTCGGTCTGTTCTCCCATTGCGGGTCTACCTCCTCATTATGATGGATGGACTGCATGTATTATCATGCGCCAATGGACGGCAAATCATCGCAGGGAATGTGAGAAAAGCGCGGTAATAAAGGGAAGAGTGCCTGTACGACAGGGAAAAGAAACTTGCATCCGATCATCCGTTCTGATATAGTATTATGGTGCGAGTTAGACTCGCTCCTTGCTCTCAACAGGGATTGAGGGCCGAAGTCCATAAGGAGGTGAAACATATGCGTCAAATATGAAGTGATGTACATTATTCGTACCTGACATTAGAACAAGAAGACTGTTTCAAGCTGCAGTCGATAAATTCCAAGGCATCATCTCCAACGGCGGAGAAATTACAAAGCATGACGTAATGGGTAAACGCCGTCTTGCGTATGAGATCAAGAAATTCCGTGATGGCGTATTCGTTCTGGTAAACTTCAACGCAACACCTGAAGTTGTAGCTGAACTTGAGCGTCTCATGAAGATTTCTGACGAAGTTATTCGTTATCTCATCACGAACGACGTTGCTTAAGATGTAGAAGACTTTGTAATTGATTTCGTTCTAGGAGGGGATTGGATTGTTGAACCGTGTCATTTTGATTGGCCGACTGACTAAGGATCCCGAGCTGCGATATACTCCTTCAGGTGTTGCTGTAACGCAATTTACACTTGCTGTTGATCGTCCATTTACTGGACAAGGCGGGGAGCGCGAAGCGGATTTTATTCCGGTCGTGACCTGGAGACAGCTTGCGGAGACTTGTGCCAACTATCTGCGTAAAGGCCGTCTGACGGCTGTTGAGGGGCGCATTCAAGTGCGGAATTACGAGAATAACGAAGGTAAGCGTGTATACGTCACCGAAGTCATTGCCGATAATGTTCGCTTCTTGGAGTCAAACCGTGAAACAAGCGGTGGCGGAGGAACTCGTGAGGAATCGTCGTTCAGCGGAGGAAGCAGCAGCAGCAATAGCAGCGGCGGAAACCGTGGGAACAATAACTACTCGCGAAACAACAATCAGGATCCTTTTTCCGATGAAGGAAAACCGATCGATATATCGGATGATGATTTGCCATTTTAATACGGAAAGGACTGACAACGCATGGCTTTTAAACAAAGAGAAGGCGGAGACAACGACAAAAGACCGGCACGCCGTGGCGGCCGTAACAAGCGTCGTAAAGTATGTTTCTTCACTGTGAACAAAATTACTCACATTGATTATAAAGATACAGATCTGCTCAAAAAATTCATCAGCGAGCGCGGAAAAATCTTGCCTCGTCGTGTAACAGGCACTAGTGCAAAATACCAGCGTGCTCTGACGATTGCGATCAAACGCTCCCGTCAAATCGCATTGCTTCCATACACAACTGAGTAATCATTGTGCTCCAGCGATCCAGCCTAACCATAGGCTGGATCGCTTTTTTATTGTGTAAGTCAACAGCTTGTCTGCGAGCAGAGGTAGCTTAGCAGGCATGATCCTTCTTGCTAGAGGTATAAATTGCCCCTCTGATAAAAGCTGAACGATCAGCAAAGAGAAAATGCCTGGGCTCATATCATCACAGCAGTGAAAGTAATCATCAAATTTATGGTGATATCAGTTTAACCAAATGTTGGGATACAATGTCTTCGTAGAAGAATACTGTCTCCTCAGAGTGTACATTTTGATTACATGGCTGTGCACAAGAAATACAAGTGCGGTGTAAAGCTTTCCAGTTTTAAAGCCCTGAAACCCTGTCTGTTTCAAATGGACATTGTCTATTGCAAGCAATACATTGTCAAGAATGATTTAGACCTTCATTCAGAAAGAAAAATTAAAAATAAACGGCTGAAAACCACCCTTCGAAAAAAATTCCTTCTATTATATATAGCTATACAGAGGCCACCTTAAATAAGCATGAAACCCATTAAATAAACAGTCCAAGAAATCTACAAGAGATGTATCGAAAAATGAGATCATTACAGCATCATTTATGCCTCTATATAGAAGAGGATGTTCTGCCTATTTAATCAGAGAGAACGCACATTGCTGTAATATTGCACTAAAGAAAATTTAATATTGTGATTACATAAAATTTGCAGAAATCTTTCAGTTCCCTGATGTCCACTCCAGGGATACAAGCGTACATGAAGTGGAAGCTCAATGATGTTAGTCTTATTATGCATATTCCTCCTCCATTATCCAAACGATAAGGAAAAAGGAGGTAGTTGTATGTGCAGAAGATTCTCACTATCCGCAGGGATCGATGAGGTGAATGAACGTTTTGGTATCCATCGGGTAATGTATTATTATAAGAGCCGGTATAATATTAGTCCAACCCAAACCATGCCCGTCATCGTACAGGAGCAGGGGGAGCGCGTGCTTGATGAGTATCGCTGGGGGCTGGTTCCATATTGGGGAAAGGACGCGGTCAATGCCGATTTTACGACAGTGGATCAGAACCCAACATACCGGAGAGCAATCGATACGAGACGATGCGTTATTCCATGCAACGGTTTATATTACTGGAGAACGATTGGTAAACGGGGTTATGCTGTCAGAACGGTTATCGGGGAGAATGAAATTTTCGGCATGGCAGGGCTATATGAGACATGGCGGGATGCCAGTAGGCAACGAAATGAGAACATGCACGGTCTTAATGACAGAAGCGAATGAAGCCATTCGGGAATTCGAAACGCGCATGCCAGCTATTTTGTCAGAAGAGAATATGCGCAAGTGGTTAGATCCTGAGGTCCAGGGAACGAATGCGGTCTATCCGCTGCTTAACACGTATCGGGGACAGATGCGGATGTATCCAGTAACACCACTTATAGCTGACGATTCGCATGATCATCAGCAGTGTATTGAAGAAATGGATTTAAAATTAGCTTGGGTGAAGAACCTATAGTTCGTAAGTATGAAAGACAAAGGTCGATTTATCTGACATGGAATTCAAAGCAAAAAGCAATCTGGAGCTGTGCTCGGGTTGCTTTTTTAGCGTTAATGGAGCAGTGGACTAAACTATGAAAATATGGAAAGCGGATGAATTACGTCATCTAATAACGAGTAAAAGCTTATGGTCAGAATGATATATAACATGGAATTAAGTTCTTGCTTTATCAAGAAGGAACTAAATGGTATTGTGTAATATAACATAACATTTATTTGACCGAAATATTGAAAAACAAAAGGTTTTAAATGATTAATAAAATACTGTGTTATGATTCATGACGTAAACAGTGCAAATACCAATGAGTTTATAGTTATTTATTGTAAATAAATCTTGATATTACATACATTTTCAGTAAACTAAGGATATACAACGGAAATAAACTTAATTATTACCCCCAAAAACGACGTTAAAAACATGATTTTTGAAGAAAAATAGAAAAAAAGTAATTGACGTTACCTAAATTTACACGTATCATAACATTAATTTTATAGGCAAGAAGATATTGCTAGAGACTTTGGCACTAATTGACCAATGGTATATTTTCTGTAAATCTTTCAATTTATTTCACATCATGCAATGACATCCCAGGAACTTTTAAGTATAAGTACCCGAAATTATTTAAGGATGATTTCAATATTCGTCCTGATAATTTATAGCAACAACATTTTTTAAGAGGAGGATTCGCATGAAGAAAAGAATGTCACTCTTGTTCGTGATCATGCTCATGGCCGTTACGGTTCTGGCAGCGTGCTCGGGCGGAGGAACAGCAGAACAGCCACCAAGTCAAGGGGAGCAAACAGAGCAACCACCAGCTGAAGGCAATGGCACAGAAACTACAGAACCGCCAGCCGAAGGTGGAGATGAGAGCCAAGGTTACTTCGAAGCTACTGATCCATCATTGAACCCAGCAGCTGCATTGAATCGTAAAGATACACTTATTGTTGGTATGACAGCACCAAAAGGGGTATTTAGCCCATTCTACTGGCAAACTGCATATGACAAATTTGTTGTAGAAGCTATGTTCGACTCTTTCTTCTCTATTCAAGGTGACGGTACTTACGCGAACCGTTTGGCTGAAAGTGTTGAGGTTTCCGAGGATAAGTTGAAGTATACATTCAAATTGAAACCAGGCGTTACCTATTCAAACGGTGACCCGGTTACAGTAAAAGATTATGCGTTTGCAATGAAGGTTTATCATGATTCCAGCTATGACGGTCAAACCGATATGCTGTCTGTCAACATCAAAGGCGGTAAAGAGTATAACGAAGGCAAAGCTACCGATATTTCCGGTATTAAAGTTATCGATGATAACACGATTGAAATTGAAGTTACAGAAGCAAATGCGATGACAAAAGACAATCTCGGAACCGTTTCGTTTGTTCCAGAATCTTACTATGGCAAAGGTTACAAGCAAGGAAATCTCGAGTACATGAAAGAACTGCACGCTAAACCTATTGGCAGCGGTCAATATGTACTGAAGAGCTTCTCCCCAGGTCAAGAGGTAGTATTGGAAGCAAATCCTAACTATTTCCTGGGCGCACCAAAAATCAAAAACGTAATTTACAAAACAACAACTGAAGAAACCAGATTGGCTATGTTCCAATCCGGTGAGATCGATATGGATATGGTTACAGTAAACGAGGATAATGTAGAGGCTTTGAAAGAAATGGGTCTTCCTGGACATTAACATTTTCCCAACCAATGGTTATGGCTATGTTGCAATGAACCATAAAGATCCAAAATTCCAAGATCCTAAAGTCCGTCAGGCTTTGATCTATGGTTTGAACCGTGCAGAAGTTGTAGAAATCATCTATGGTCAATATGCTAACGTGATCAACATTCCACAGTCCAGCCAATCATGGGCTTACACAGAAGAAGGCATTGAGCCTCACGAGTTTGATATGGAGAAAGCGAAGCAGCTTCTTGATGAAGCAGGCTGGGCACCAGGTGCTGACGGCATCCGCGAAAAAGACGGCAAGAAATTTGAAATTCATTTCTCTGCTACAGCAGACAACCCGGTAATTGATGCGCTGATTCCAGTAATGACTCAAAATTACCAAGAGTTGGGTATCAAATTAACCGCAGAAACTTTGGATTTTAACGCCATCATGGACAAGAAGGATAAAGGCGAGTTCGAAATGTTCTTTGCTGCATGGGGCTTGACTCCAGATCCAGACTCCACTGTATATATTACGGATGGAAATCAGAACGATATCGGATACTCCAATCCTGCTTATGACGCAGCTATGAAAAAAGGTTTGAACGCCTTTGATCTGGAAGAACGTAAAGCAGCTTATGCAGAAGCATATCGAATTCTGAACGCAGATGTTCCGGACCTCCCGATTTATCAAAGACGTGATGCATGGACAATCAACTCCAGATTGAACGGCATCGATATTACGCCTTACAAAACTTTCGCTATTGATCTTTACAAAGCGGAAATTGAACAATAGCATCAAGAAACATATGCTCAGCTCGCAAGAGCTGGGCATATCCACTTATAAGCCGGGAGGAATATTATGAAGCAGTACATTATCCGGAGGCTGCTGCAGATTATCCCGACAATGATCGGGATTTCAATTATCATATTTGCTATATCATCTTTGGTACCAGGTGATTATATCACTGCAGTGAACAACCCGACGATGACTGCTGAGAAGGCAGCACAGCTTCGGGCAATTTACGGTTTGGATAAGCCGCCAGTCGAGCGTTATCTGACGTGGGTCGGCAATATGTTAAAGGGTAATCTCGGAGATTCCCTTGTGCACAAACAACCTGTTACAACCGTAATGGGGAACTATGTATGGAATTCCTTTTTTATTGCCTTTTTCAGTTTGATATTGAGTTGGATTATTGCAATATTTGCTGGCGTATTCTCAGCCAAGTTCCAATACTCTTTATTTGATAAGATTGTCACATTAGTTATCTTTTTGTGTATGTCACTGCCTTCTTTCTTTATTGGACTCCTTCTTATCAAGTTTTTAGCTTTGGATTTAGGGTGGTTCCCGGTTGGCGGCATGAAGACTTCAGGGTTTAATGGAAACACATGGGATCAACTTGTTGATATTGCATGGCATATGTTCATGCCGGTTACCGTACTTACCATGCTAAGCACAGGTGGTTTGACGCGGTATTTCCGTACAAGCATGCTGGAAGTTATCCGTCAGGATTACATTCGGACTGCTCGGGCTAAAGGCTTGAAAGAACGTACGGTTATCTTCAAGCATGCGCTGCGCAATGCAATGCTCCCTGCGATCACTTTGATGGGCTTCGAACTACCAAGCTTATTTGGTGGGGCCATCATTTTGGAGAAGATTTTCATCTGGCCCGGGGTAGGTCAAGTATATCTGGAATCCATCAGCATGCGGGATTATCCGTTTATGCTAGGTTTCACGGTATTCATATCTATACTGACACTTCTCGGCAACCTGTTGTCTGACGTTCTGTATGGAGCTGCAGATCCAAGAATTCGCTTAAAGTAGGAGGAGATTCATTTGTCCGCAGAGGCTGCACCATTAAAAACGAATCTACCAGTTCAGAAGAAGCAGCCGGATTCTCCATGGCGAATAGCTATTCGCCGTTTTTCCAGAAACCGTCTCGCTGTCATTGGACTTTTCATAATCGTATTTATGTTTTTGTTATGTTTTGTTGGCCCAGTATTCTCACCTTATTCCTTATATGATTACAGTGTAGCTGACAAGAATTTGCCCCCAAGCTCGAAGTTCTGGCTAGGAACCGATAAACTGGGGCGTGACATTCTCCTGCGTATGATGCTCGCGGGCAGAATATCCCTTACGGTTGGACTTGTAGCCACAGGGATTTCCATTATTATCGGTGCCACCCTTGGCGCTTTGGCAGGATTTTATCGCAGATGGGTAGATACGCTGATTATGCGTATGGCTGACATCTTCATGGCCTTGCCTACACTGCCGATCCTCATTATTTTGGGTGCTATCTTGTCCGACTTGAAGGTCGAACCAGCAGATCGTATCTATTTCCTAATGCTGATTATCGGTGTACTCGGCTGGAGCGGTATTTCCCGTCTCGTGCGGGGGCAAATATTGACTCTTCGTGAACAGGAGTTTATGCAGGCAACGGAAGCTTTGGGGCTTAAAGATCGTCGGAAAATCTTCCGTCATTTGCTGCCCAATACGATTCCTATCATTATTGTATCGGCAACATTAGGCGTAGCAGGTGCGATTATTTATGAATCTGCATTAAGCTTTCTCGGGGTTGGTGTTGTTCCACCAACGCCATCATGGGGGAATATGATCTCAGCCGCAAACAATTTGATTGACTTCCGTAAGAGACCGTGGCTCTGGATACCGCCAGGCATGTGCATTCTTGTAACGGTTGTAGCAATCAACTTGATTGGTGACGGGCTTCGCGACGCACTTGACCCGAAAATGAAGAAGTAGGAGATGCGAATATGGCAAAAGAATTAGTTGAATTCCGTAATTTAAAAACGCATTTTCAAACCTCCGCAGGTACTGTAAAAGCCGTCGACGATGTCAGCTTCAAAATCCGTGAAGGCGAAACACTGTGCGTGGTAGGTGAATCGGGCTGTGGTAAAAGCGTGACAGCCATGTCACTCATGCGTTTAATTGATACACCTCCAGTAGGGGGCGAGATTTTTTATGATGGCAAGGACCTTCTGAAGATGAGCAAGCGCGAAATGAGCTTGATTCGTGGTAATGATATCGCCATGATCTTCCAGGAACCGATGACCTCACTCAACCCGGTATTGACGATCGGGGAACAAATTGTTGAACCGATTCTGCTTCATCAGTTGGTTAATCGTAAAGAAGCAAAAAAACGTGCAATTGACCTCATTAATCTCGTTGGGATTCCGCGTGCGGAGAAGATTTTCGACTCTTATCCGCATGAACTTAGTGGCGGTATGCGCCAGCGGATCATGATTGCCATTGCACTCAGCTGTAATCCGAAGCTCTTGATCGCTGATGAGCCAACAACAGCACTCGACGTTACGATTCAGGCCCAGATTCTGGATCTGATGCGCGATATTAAAGGGAAGCTGAACACATCCATTATGTTAATTACGCATGACCTGGGTGTGGTCGCCGAGATGGCGGATTATGTTGTAGTTATGTATGCAGGCAAAGTCATTGAAGAAGCGCCTGTAATCGAGCTCTTCAAGCATCCGAAGCATCCTTATACCAAAGGACTTCTGAAAGCTAAACCGATTATTAACCAGACGCAGGAACGTCTGTACTCAATTCCGGGACAGGTTCCAAACCCGGTGGATCTTGGAGACAACTGTCATTTCCATGATCGCTGTGAATCGTGCATGCAGATATGTACAGAGAAAACACCTCCGCTCGGTACCGATCCGAATGGCCACAAGGTCGCTTGCTGGTTGTATGAAGAGGAGGGGAAAGCACAATGAGTCAGGCACTGGTCGAAATTGATGGTTTGAAGAAATACTTTCCCATTACCGGCGGCATATTGCAGCGGACGGTGGGCAATGTAAAAGCGGTCGATGGCGTCAGCTTTTCCATTAACAAAGGCGAATCATTTGGGCTTGTAGGCGAATCAGGCTGCGGTAAGAGCACCATTGGCCGGACCATTCTTCGCTTGCTGGAAAAAACAGAAGGTAAAGTAATCTTCAATGGTCAGGATATCCATTCATTATCTAAAGAGAAATTGCGTGCACTTCGTCCGAAAATGCAAATCGTGTTTCAGGATCCATTTAGCTCGCTGAACCCAAGAATTAAAGTAGGGGAAGCGATTGGCGAGGCTCTGATTGACCACGGCTTAGTTAATCGCAGAGAACTTAAAGACCGGGTTATTGAAACGCTTGAGATCTGCGGCCTTGCCGCATATCACTATGATCGTTATCCGCATGAATTCTCTGGCGGACAACGACAACGGATCGGGATTGCCCGTGCGTTGATTCTAAATCCCGACTTTATCGTAGCGGATGAGCCCGTATCGGCATTGGATGTTTCAATCCAAGCGCAAATCATCAACTTGCTTAGTGACTTGCAGCGTGAGAAGCAGTTGACCTATCTGTTCATTTCTCATGATCTCAGCGTTGTAGAGCATTTGTGCAATCGAATTGGGGTAATGTATCTGGGATCGATGGTAGAAATGGCCAGCAAGGAAGAGCTGTTCCGCAATCCGCTGCATCCTTATACCAAAGCGTTGCTGTCAGCCGTACCCGTACCGGATCCAACGCTGAAGCGCGATCGGATCGTACTGAAAGGCGACATTCCAAGCCCGGCGAATCCGCCATCCGGCTGTAAGTTCCACACTCGCTGTCCGCTGGCTTCGGATCTGTGCAAACAGGAGATTCCAGAATACCGCAATATGGGCGATAATCATTTTGTAGCTTGTCACTACGCTTAATATGACTCTTCTTATCTAAATTTTCTGACAATTAACTTCATATGGATAAGAAGTTTAACAGAGTTACTGAAGGATTTCCTCCGTCTATGGGCGGATGGGGGTCCTTTTTTCCGTTAAACCAGTGAATGAACTTACAAATATTCCTAAATATTTTTTTTGAAAAAAAGCAGACCAAATGCCCGTTTCATCCGTCTAATAGTATGGAGGGCTAAATTCTATGAAAAAACGGTGGCTTTGGCTGGTGATGGTATTGTTAATAACCGTACCCATTGGGGCGGTGGTCATAGGAAATATAGAACGAGCGGGGTTTAGGCCCAAGGTGGACGCGCGAGCGGTTGTCTTGATGGATCTGAACACCGGGCGTATTTTGCTCAGCGAGAACGGCGATATCCCCTTACCGCCTGCAAGCATGTCCAAGCTGATGACAGAATTGGTGATACTGGATGATATCAAAACAGGAAAAAAATCCTGGGATGATGAAGTTCAGATCAGCGATACGGCAAGCGGCGTAAGTGGAATTAAGATTGCCTTAAAGTCCGGTGAATTCCTTACGGTGCGCGAGTTGTTCCAGAGCATAACGGTTTATTCGGCCAATGATGCCGCCGTCGCTCTTGCGGAGCATTTTGCAGGTTCCGAGGAGGCGTTTGTCCAGAAGATGAATGCCAAGGCTAAAGAGATCGGGATGTCCAGTTCTACGCATTTCGTGAATGCTTCGGGCGTAGAGAGCCATACGGACAACGACCAGGAATGGTCTTCGGAGAGAGAAACCGTGATGACAGCCGAAGACACTGCCAAGCTTGCCGCGCATTTGATTAAAAGCCACCCCGATATTCTCAGCACCTCCAGCAAGACTCAAACGAAAATAAGTGGACGAAATTTATATTTAAGCAACACCAACTGGATGCTGCCGTCACTGGGAGGCCCCTACTCTTATGAAGGTACAGACGGCTTAAAGACAGGATACACGGTCAACGCAGGGTACTGTTTCACGGGTACAGCCGAGAAGCAAGGCAGCCGGCTTATCGCGGTTGTCATGGGAACTGAATCCAAAGAAGCAAGATTTGAGGAGACCCGAAAGCTATTTGACTACGGATTTGCCAAAACGTTAACATGGAAAGAGCGGCTGGATGACTGGTTTCAATATTCGGGAATCGCAGCTGCTCTTTCGCATGATAAGCTTGCTCTTTCACATGATAAGCTTGCTGTTTAGCTGATAGATGAAGATTTGGTAGATTTATAGAACTGCCCGTGAAGGGTTCACAATTGATAATCATCTGGTTTACAATAGATGATGTGCTGAAGCTGGTCTTCTAAATAAAAGTGAGTCAACGGGAGGATATCCCGTTTAATAAGGAAAGGAGGGTGAGCCAAGTAGCTTTGGGTGCAATTAAGGGCCTTTAACGATCTGACTTATCCATTAATTTATTTTATAATAAAGAAGGAATCGAACTCATGAAGAGGAAATCAATATATATTACTCTCGCTGTTGTCATACTGCTGGGATCATCCGCATTTTTGTTCAGAACACAGCTTGCGGTTGTAGCCTTTGATTTGTTTATGGCAAAGGATGTAGAGGAATCATTGCAGAAATCGTATAAACCGCTGCAGAGCGACAAGACACCCGAGCCTGTAGTACTTCAAAGCGAACCGTTCTCTGTCATGCTGCTGGGCAGTGACCAGCGGGAGGATGAGCCTGCGCGTTCGGACACGTTGATCTATGCAGTTGTGCGTCCACTGGATTCCAAGGTGCTGCTCATTTCAGTTCCAAGGGACACGTATGTCGATATTATCGGTAAGGACAAGAAGGATAAGATTAACCACGCATTTGCCTTTGGTGGTCATCAGATGGCCAAAGATACGATGGAAGCATTTTTTGAGGAGGACCTCAACTATTATGCCTCCATTAATTTTCAGGGATTGAAGGACGTGGTTGACGCCATTGGCGGGGTTGAACTGCCGATTGGCAAGGATATCGTCAATAAAGGCAAAGACCACGAGAAATTTACAATCGAGGCAAACAAGCCGATTTACAACGGTGAGGAAGCCTTGAATTATGTGCGTTACCGTGAAGATAGCGACTTTAATCGGGCGAAGAGACAACAGGTGTTTCTGGATGTCGCTGCCAAGCGGGTCATGAAGCTTGATCAGATCGGCAAGGTGCCGGAGCTGATTGAGATCATGGGTGATAATTTCCAAACCGACATGCAGCCAAAGTTCATTATTGATCTGGCCAAGCAGATGCTGACTGGAGGCAAGGTGGATATGACCAGCTATACGATTATGGGCGAAGGCATGAAAATAGGCGGTGTTTATTATAATGAACCCGATATGGAAGATGTGCAGGAAGCCCGCGATCTGATTGACAGCTGGATGAATCCGAACACACCGGCCAACCAACTGCTGCAGCCAAAAGATGCAGAGAAGCAAAAACTGAAATAAATAAACACCGGTACTTCCGGATGATGGTCATAGTGCGTTGCTTCACCTCAATCAGCAGTCCGGGTTGTCTGGCTGCTGATTTTCTGCCCTATACAAGGGAATCAGAACGATGAAGCTAACGTATGTATGAGTATGGATAGGGGAAGGAGTAACCTGCATACCTAGGCTTCATAAGAGAAGGTTACTTAACATGGCTTCATGATGTTGAAGTCATAAGGAGGATAATGTTTTATGAATATCGCTTTTTTTCTATTGCCGAAGCAGGAAGTAATCTGTTTAACGCTGGATTCCACACTCAGACAGACGCTGGAACGCATGGAGTTTCATCGATATACGGCTGTGCCCGTACTCGGTAAGAACGGCGAGTATGCTGGAACGGTGACCGAAGGGGATCTGTTGTGGCATATGAAGAACTCGGATGGCAAAATCACATTTGAGAACGCTTCGAAATTTTTGCTAAAGGATGTTCCTTTCCGCATGGACATGAAGCCGGTGTCCATCGATGCCCGGATGGAGGATCTGATTAATCTAGCAAAAGTGCAGAACTTCGTGCCAGTTGTGGATGATATGAATCGCTTTATCGGGATTGTGCGCAGAAGCCTCATTATTGAGTACTGTGAACGGTTTGTTTCCAAGGAGACGATGGAGTCCCAAGGGGCGCCTCAATCCATCTAGGATTGTAAATAACAAGGGTGTGGGACCGCGATGATGACGTGGGTAACACGCCCTGTTTTTTCATAGTTATCCAAAAGATCAGAAGTCGGGGGAATAAGCTGGGCCTAATTGGAGTACAAAGAGAAGGTAGGTTATCTCTTTCCCATGGGACTAAAGGATGGACAGGGTGCCCTGGGCCTTTGTGTGGGTGGCTTTTTTTTATGCTATAATGGAGAATAAAGCTGTTTTCAGGGAGAGATGGATATGCCAAATATGCCGAAGGACTTGGATGTAGCTAAACGCGCTAAAGTGATTGAATGGCTCAAAACCGAAGTAATCGATAATGTATCCCGGTTATTCAAAGCTCTATGGGAAGGCAGCACTACAAAGGTTGGAGATAGTTTGGCAAGCCTGATGATGAGCTCGTACATACTGGGCCGAAGGCTCGGCTTGACCTATCGGGATATGGATGATCTCTTGTTAGAAAAATTGAAAAAGCATAAGCAGGAAGGACATCAGCTGGAAGATTGGTACCAGGATATTTCCGCACTCGAAGAACATTTGCGTAAGAGGTGAACATATTGAAACTGCGCTGGACTACGGCGGTATGGAGCGTTATTTATTTGCTTCTGCTGCTATCATTACTCACACCCTTTTCGATCGTAACGGCTTTCTTGTTAGTTCTGCCGGTTGCGATTCTATTTACGGCTTTGAATACAAAATCTTTTTTTATGCATGTGGTGCCGGTGTGGCTTATTGCGCTTCTGATTGATCCCATCTATCTGTTATTCGCGATTTATTTTGCGGTTCCGGGAATTATTATGGGGTATTTGTACAGGAAGCGGAAGTCGGCAATGCAAGTATTGAAGTATGGCATGGCTGTCATGCTGGTGGAGATGCTTCTGCTGCTGATGATCAGCACAGCTTTCTTCCAGTTAAACCTGTCGGATTATGTGGATGAGATCGTGAAAATGACGACCGCTCCGCTTTCGGAGATGGGCGTTGAAGGCGGGATCGGTGGTCAGTTCCTGGGAACGGAGCTTGATACGCAGCTGATTAAGGATCAGACGATGCGCTTGGTTCCATTTGCGATGATCATCAGCTCGTTTCTCATGACCGTGGTAACCCACGCGCTGGCTCGCCCTACACTCCATAGCATGGGATTGTCTGTGCCTCGGCTGAAGCCGGCTAGAGAATGGATGCTGCCGCGCTCCCTGATCTGGTACTACCTGCTTATTTTCTTCATCAATATTGCAACCATCGATTCGGACAATACCTTCATGAAGATGATTGTGGCCAATGCTACGCCATTGCTGCAGATCTGTTTCATGATTCAAGCGCTGGGGTTCTTCTATTACCTCGCTCACGAGCGGAAATGGCATCCGATTGTGCCGCTCTTGACGGCTATCCCGATTGTTCTGTTCCCGCCGGCTATGATTATCGGAATCCTGGATCTGGCGTTTCCACTTCGTCAGGCCTTTAGTAAAAACAAAAGATAGGGTGATGAGTCATGCCTAAATTTCTGCAGAAGCGCTGGCACGGCTATCATACCGTCTGGGCGTTTGCGCTAGTGCTTTTGCTTGTTATTTTCCTGTCGTTCTACAACACGATCCTGGGCCTGGTCGGGCTGCTGCTTGCGGTAACAGGCGGATACGCCATGCTGAAGACGGAGATGAAGTTCCGCCGCGAGCTGGTAGATTACATCGGTGACCTCTCATTCCGGATTCAGCGGGTAGAGGGTGAAGCCGTCAGTGTGCTGCCATTTGGCATTGTGCTGTACAGCGAGGACAGGACCTTGGAATGGCATAATCAATTCGTGGTCAACATGTTTCCGAATCAGACTCTGGTTGGCGTATCCTTGCAGGAGCTGTTTCCCCAGCTGGTGGTAGCGTTGCAGGAGTCCCAAGAGAAGAAGGAACACAAGGAGAAAATGCCGAAGGAAATCAGGCTGGAGATCTCTCACGAGGATAAGTTCTACGGAGCCACGGTCATTCCGGATGAACGACTGATTTATCTGGATGAGATCACCGAGCTGGCGGTGCTAAGGCAGCGTTATGAGGATGAGCGTCTGGCCCTGGGCATCATCATGTTGGATAACATCGATGAGGCTTCGCAGGGCATGGATGATCAGCAGCGGACCGCGCTGATTGCAAAGGTAACCAGCGAGATCACGGATTGGGCACGTGAATTTAACGTTTATCTGCGGAGACTTTCGTCGGATCGTTATCTAATGATGCTGAACCACAGATCTCTGGAAGCACTGGAGAACAGCCGGTTTCTGATCCTGGATGAAGTCCGGGAGATGACGGCTGATTTGAAGGTGCCATTAACCTTAAGTGTCGGCCTTGCCTTCGGCTCTGATGACATCACGGAGCTCGGTCAGCTGGCGCAATCCAGTCTGGATATGGCTCTTGGCCGTGGCGGAGACCAGGCCGCAGTCAAAGCGGGCCAGCGTCTTTCCTTCTACGGCGGTAAATCCAATGCGGTGGAGAAGCGGACGCGGGTAAGAGCGCGCGTCATCTCCCATGCGCTGCGTGATTTGATGCAGGAGAGCGACAAAGTCATCATTATGGGGCATAAGCTGCCGGATATGGATGTGATCGGAGCAGCCATCGGCGTGCTGAAAGCTGCCCAGATGTACAAGGTTGAGGCTTACATTGTCCTAGAGGGATTGAACCCATCCATTTCACGGATTATGGAAGAGGTCCGGAAGGATGAGGCGTTGATGAGCCGATTCGTTTCGACAGAACAAGCGATGCAGATGATGACGGAGCATACGCTGCTGGTTGTCGTTGATACACATAAAGCCTCCATGACGATGGAACCGCGTCTGGTGCATCGTGCCAGCCGGGTCGTTGTCATGGATCACCATCGGCGCGGTGAAGAGTTCATCAACGACGCTGTGTTAATCTATCTTGAGCCGTATGCTTCATCGACCTGCGAGCTGGTCACGGAGGTGCTTCAGTATATTCACGAGCGGGTATCCCTTACCCCGGTTGAAGCCACCGCGTTATTAGCCGGGATTACGGTGGACACGAAGCATTTTGCGCTGCACACGGGATCGAGAACATTCGAGGCCGCCGGATTCCTGCGGCGTCACGGTGCCGATACGATGATGATTCAGCGGGTGCTCAAGGAAGATCTGACAGAATTTATAGCGAAGGCAGAAATCGTAAAACATGCTAGAATGGTATATGACCATATCGCTATTGCGGTATCGAAGAACGGGGAGCCCATGCCGCAGCTGCTGATCGCTCAAGTAGCGGATATGCTGCTTAATATGACGGATGTGCAGGCATCGTTTGTTATTAGCGAACGCACCGACGGCAAGATTGGTATTAGCGCCCGTTCGATGGGCAAGATGAATGTTCAGATGATTATGGAACGTCTCGGGGGAGGCGGACACTTAACGAACGCCGCAGTACAGCTGGATACGACGCCTGAGAAGGCAGAGGAGAAGTTGATGGAGGTACTGGCGGACATCGAAGCGAAAGGAGGGGTTATTTGAATGAAAGTCATTTTCATAAAAGATATGAAGGGCCAAGGCAAGAAAGGTGAAGTGAAGGAAGTATCCGAAGGATACGCTACCAACTTTCTGATTCCGCGCGGCGTTGCTCGCCCGGCAACCGATGGCAACATGAAGAACCTGGAGCAGCAGCAAGCTTCCGAGGAGAAGCGTAAAGCTCAGGAGAAGGAAGATGCACAGGCACTTGGCAAGAAGCTGGAAGAGATGACGGTTGTCCTGAAAGCCAAAGCAGGCGAAGGCGGCCGGCTGTTCGGAGCAATCACAAGCAAACAAATCGCTGAGGCGCTGGCAGGACAGAAGATCAAAATCGACAAACGCAAAATTGAACTTAGCGATCCGATCCGCAGTCTGGGTGTAACCCAGGTTCCGGTGAAGCTGCATCCTGACGTCAAGGCGACGGTCAAGGTTCAAATCACGGAGGAGTAATATGGGAGGAGAACTCTATTTCGATCGGGTCCCTCCGCAGAACCTTGAGGCAGAGCAGGCGGTCGCTGGGTGCCATTCTGCTGCAGAGTGAAGCGCTGATCACAGCGATGGAGCGGGTGCAGTCCGAGGACTTCTACGATAAAACGCACCAGATGATTTACGAAGTTATGGTGCAGCTTGGAGAAGGCAATCAACCGATCGATCTGGTGACCCTTACATCTCTTCTTCAGGATAAAGGCCAACTGGAGGAAATCGGAGGAGTCAGTTATTTAGCGAAGCTGGCCCATGCGGTTCCGACGGCGGCCAACGTGGATTATTACGCTCAGATTATCGAAGAGAAATCGATGCTGCGGCGGTTGATTCGAACAGCAACACAGATTGTCAGCGAGGGATACACCGGAGGCGAAGATGTATCCGGCATGCTGAGTGAAGCAGAGCGCCGCATTCTGGAGATTTCCAACCGACGCACAGGCAGCGGGTTCATTGCGATTCGCGATGTGCTGATGGAAGTATTTGAGAAGGTGGAGGTCCTCCACCAGAACCGTGGGAATACAACGGGGATTCCGTCCGGCTTCGTTGATCTGGATAAAATGACGAGTGGATTCCAGCGAAATGACTTGATTATTGTGGCGGCCCGTCCGTCCGTAGGTAAGACGGCCTTCGCACTGAATATTGCCCAGAACGTGGCTATCCGGGCTAAGGAAACCGTCGCCATCTTCAGTCTGGAGATGTCTGCGCCACAATTGGTTCAGCGTATGATTTGCGCCGAGGCCAATCTGGATGCAAATGTCATGCGGAACGGGGATTTTAAGGGTGACGACGATTGGTCCAAGCTGACCATGGGCATTGCGGCACTGTCGGAAGCGGAAATTTACATTGATGATACACCCGGCGTAACGGTTGCCGATATCCGTGCAAAATGCCGCCGTTTGAAGAAAGAGAAGGGGCTCGGCATGATACTGATCGATTATCTGCAGCTCATTCATGGACGCGGCAAGGCGGGCGAGAACCGGCAGCAGGAGGTATCTGAGATCTCACGTACGCTCAAGCAGATTGCCCGGGAGCTTGAGGTGCCGGTTATTGCGCTGTCACAGCTCAGCCGGGGCGTGGAGCAGCGTCAGGACAAGCGTCCGATGATGAGTGACCTTCGGGAATCCGGTTCAATTGAGCAGGATGCCGATATCGTGGCCTTCTTATACCGGGATGATTATTACAATCAGGAAACGGAGAAGAAGAACATCATCGAGATCATCATTGCCAAACAGCGTAATGGTCCCGTAGGCACAGTAGAGCTGGTGTTCCTCAAGAACTTTAACAAGTTCGTTAATTACGAGCGAACGCATGCGGATGCCTTTGCAGCCGGGTGACGACAGAGGCAGCTTGTTAGCAAGGATTCTATTGGTTTCTTAATGGCGCATGTGGCCTTTGTCGTAAAGTTCGGGAAAATCTCTAATACCTGCCGCAACCTGTAAGTTCAGGGCGTTTCTTATTGCACATTCCCGAATAAAGCAGAAATCATTCCATAATCTCGTCCTAATTCCGAACAATCGTACACACTGATGTGCGATTGTTCGTTTTTGTATTTGACTTTAAAAAATGGGGCTGTTACACTGTTATTGCTGCTTTAATGCAGTGAGGTTGTTTTTTAATCATAATGAAATGCTTATTACATCAGTGTTTTGTGAAATAATAAGGGTGTAACAGCCCGGGCGGAGGAATGATTATGTCAACGGTAGTCGTTGTGGGAACACAATGGGGAGATGAAGGGAAAGGGAAGATCACGGATTATTTAGCGGAAAGCGCTGACGTGGTAGCCCGTTACCAAGGCGGCAATAATGCTGGCCACACCATTCTGATTGACGGTAAAAAATTCAAGCTTAGCTTGATTCCATCCGGAGTATTCTATAAAGATAAAACCTGTGTGATCGGAAACGGTATGGTGGTTAACCCGGCTGCACTTATTGAAGAGATTAATTATATTCATGATAATGGATTCAGCACGGATAATCTGGTAATCAGCGATCGTGCTCATGTTATCATGCCTTATCATATGGTATTGGACGCTCTGGAAGAGGATCGCAAAGGTCCCAACAAAATTGGCACGACTCGCAAGGGAATCGGCCCTTGTTACATGGATAAAGCCGCACGTAACGGCATCCGGATCGCGGATCTGATGGATGCGGAAGAGTTTGAATTGAAGCTTCGCCATATGGTGAAGGAGAAGAACCAAGTGATTACCCAAGTGTATGGTGGGGAAGGACTTGAGGTTGAAGAAATCCTGATTCAATACCTGCAATACGCTGAAATCATTCGTAAATATGTGCGTGACACTTCCGTTGTCCTGAACGATGCCATTGACGGTAATCAAAAAGTATTGTTCGAAGGCGCACAGGGGGTCATGCTGGACATCGACCAAGGCACGTATCCGTTCGTAACCTCTTCGAACCCTTCTGCTGGCGGTGTATGTATCGGTTCCGGCGTAGGACCATCGAAGATTCAACAAGTGATTGGGGTCGCTAAATCGTATACGACGCGTGTAGGGGACGGACCCTTCCCGACGGAGCTCGACAATGAGATCGGCCATTATATCCGTGAAAAAGGACATGAATACGGCACCGTCACCGGACGCGCCCGCCGCGTAGGCTGGTTTGACAGCGTGGTTGTGCGCCACGCCCGTCGCGTAAGCGGCATTACCGGCTTGTCCCTGAACTCCCTGGACGTGCTTAGCGGACTTGAGACCGTTAAGATCTGTACCGCTTATAAATTCCGCGGTGAGGAAATCACACATTACCCAGCAAGTTTGAAGATGCTGGCTGAATGTGAAGCGATTTATGAAGAACTGCCAGGCTGGAGCGAGGACATTACCGGAGCGAAGACGCTGGAGGATCTGCCAGAGAATACTCGCCGCTATGTAGAACGTGTATCGGAGTTGACTGGTATTCCGATTTCCATCTTCTCCGTAGGGCGCAACCGGGAACAGACAAATCAAGTGCTTCCGATTTATGAGAAATAATATCGAGTTGGAACAAGAGTAGAATCCATTCCAATTTGGAAAAGAAGATATATTGCGAAACCTGCTAATGGCGATGCCATGCGGGTTTTTCTTTTTATTTGGAATGAAATCTATGATTGTACCTCGGAAATAACATACAAGACCCAAAAGTGGAAGGATTTGTCCCTTTGTCTGAGGATATTATCCCCTAGCAGCATGTCCATCAACCCTATAATGGAGAGAGACATAGAGGACAGCACGCTGATTATTTGGAATTGGGGCTAAAGGCAGCGGATATATGCAGTCATTTCGATTTAGGGGGGACAGAAGCCATACGGCCAATTGGGCATGTGGCCTTCTTCGAGAGCTGGAATGTGTTTGCACATTCAGCATAATAAAGACCGGATTCATCCTCAGGTTTGTCGGGATGGATCCGGTCTTTTCATTCTACAGCAGAATCGGCTGCGGCTGCTCGGACAGCTTGCCGTCCTCGATATATACAATCCGGTCACACAGATCCAGCATACGCTTGTCATGGGTGACCATCACGGCGGCCTTCTGGCGCAGCTTCACCTCATCGGCCAACATCTGCACGACGGTCCGGCCGCGTTCAGAATCCAGACTGGCGGTGGGCTCATCTGCCAGAATGAGCTCCGGGTCGTTCATCCAGGCCCGGGCAATGGCAACGCGCTGGCGTTCACCGCCTGACAGGCTCTCGGGATAATGATTCTTACGATGGGACAAGCCCAGGCGCTCAAGCAGATGGTCTGCCCGCTGCTTTGGTTCCTGGCCCTGCTGGCCGGCCAACTTGGCAATTAACAGTAGCTGATCACGAACGGTCAAATACGGAATGAGATTCGAGGATTGAAAGACAAATCCGATATGGCTCAGCCGCAGCTGATTCATTTTTTTGGCCGACAGCTTGGTGACTTCATGATCACCCATCCAGATTCGCCCCTGCGTAGGAGATAGCAGTGCCCCTGCTATGGACAGGAAGGTACTCTTGCCGGACCC
This sequence comes from Paenibacillus vortex V453, assembly GCF_000193415.1. Taxonomy (NCBI): domain Bacteria; kingdom Bacillati; phylum Bacillota; class Bacilli; order Caryophanales; family Paenibacillaceae; genus Paenibacillus; species Paenibacillus vortex. The sequence goes on along the minus strand of NZ_ADHJ01000001.1, from coordinate 340,430 downwards.
GGAAGGACCGACCACCGCTACGAACTCACCGCTCTTGATATCCAGTGAAATGCGGTCCAGCACTTTAACGGACGTATCCCCGTCGCCGAATTCCTTACTCACCTGATCCAGCATCAGTTTGGATTGTTTCATTATGCAGCCCTCCCGATAGCTTCGATTGCATCAATCTTGATAACACGATAGAGCGACAGCAGAGACCCCATCAGGGAAACCGCCAGGAACAGCAAGGAACAGAGCAGAACAACGGAAGGAGTTAAGGAAAAAGGAACGGCGCCGGCTATCAGGAGGGATACCCCGTAAGTTAGACCGATACTGATGGCAAGACTGACCACGGTCAGTGTCAGCACTTGAAAGATCAGATTCCTTACGAGATAGCCGGTTCCAGCTCCAATGGCCTTCAGGACGCCGAACTGGTTCATTTTTTGAATCGTGATAACGTAGAAGAACACAGCCAGTACGAAAGCCGCGATGACAAACAAGAACACAATCATCATTACGAGTGAGCCCTGCTCCTCCTGAAAACCGGGAATCCCCTGCAGTGCCTCGCTTTTCGTTATGATCTCGATGCCGGATATGTCCTGAGCCAAGGCGTCTATCTGCTCCTGACTACCATTCAGAGCGACCGCATTATAGATGGTCCCTTGCTGTGAACCGCTGGGCTGAAGCGCCTTCCATCCCTCAAAATTCAAGTGAATGACCGGGGCATGGCTGAAGGACTGTCCTTCTGTAAAGGCTGCGATCGTAAATGCAGCACCTCTTGCCTGATCAACGATCCGGTCACCAAGCCGGTATCCGTCATCCTTCAGGGAGCGGTCAGCCATCACATGTTCCGCATCCGTATTGTTTATCATGGTTCCTTCCACAACCTTGGGAGCCATCATACTCGCCATATCGATGGCAAAGAAAGCCGCGTCGAATTTGGCGGTGGAGCCTTCCTTGGTCAAGGTGTTCATGTGGACCCCCAGCGGGGAGGCATGGTCTCCAGCCGGATGCCGCTGGATCTCTCTCCAGATCTCATCGGTCAGAATGGAACGGTTGATCCGATGGTCGGACTCTTCCTGAAGTATCAGATAGTCGGCATTCATGTTTTGTATGGATGAGGCATTATCGGAAGAGAGCCCCTGAGCCAATCCGGTGACGAACAGGACAAGCCAGGATATCAGTACCATAATGAAGCCGATCAGCAAATAACGCAGCTTCGCGTGTTGAAGTTCGCGCAGTGCAAGAAACATGTTTCTCATCTCCATTCCTGTAATGGGTAGCATCTTCTCCCTGTATGATCACTACGGGATATGCCACAAGTATAGGAATGGAATATGAACAGCGCATGAACTGGAATCAGGCTTAAGCTACAGGGTGGGCAGGGTCACCGTAAAGGTGGTTCCTTCTCCAGGCTGACTCGTTACTTCAATGCGTCCGCCGTGCATCTGCACAATCTTCTGGGTTATGGCCAGACCTAGTCCGCTGCTGCCCTCGGAGCGGTCGCGTGCCTCATCCACACGATAGAACCGGTCAAAGATGTGAGGGAGATGTTCTGGCGGAATGCCAATGCCCGTATCGGAAATCTCGATGCTGCATGATGGGTTGTCCTGTCCTGTGATACGCAGCGAGATGATGCCTTCCGGAGCGGTGAATTTAATGCTGTTGGTCATGAGATTGGTCCATACCTGATGCAGCAGCTGTTGATCGCCGTGGATATAGGTAGATGGCAGTGACATATCCATGGTCAATTCCTTGCTGCGCCAGCTCCATTCGGTGTGGAACAACACCTGCTTGATTTGCTCGGCAACGTCGAAGGTGGATTTCTCCAGGATATTCTCTTCTTTATCCAGGGAAGCCAGCATGAGGAGCTGTTTGCTAAGCTGGGACATCCGGCGGCTCTCCGCCTCGATAATCGACAAGTAGTGCTGCTGCTGTTCCTCGGACAAGCGCTTGGTTTGCAGCGTCTGCGAAAAACCTTGAATAGAGGCAAGCGGTGACTGAATTTCATGGGATACATTGGACACAAACTCCTGGCGCATCTGCTCCAGCTGCGCTATACCTTTGGCCATCTGGGAAAAATGATCCGCGAGCTGCCCCAGCTCATCTCTTCTCGCGACATTCAGCTGTACGTTATAATTGCCCTTTGCCACATTCTGTGTAGCCTCGGTTAATTTCACGATGGGTTTCACGATATATCGCGTAATGACGCCAACCAACAGAATGCTCAGCAGGATGGCGATAGCCATAATGATCGAGAAGAAGATGCGCATTTCGCCGAACTGTACGGTAATATCGGGTCTGATGAAGAGTGCATGAGGGCTGCCGTCTACCTGCAGCGGAATGCCGATAGAGTTGCTTAATACATTGTCGAAGAAGCCGGTAATGAACAGCTCTGATGGAAACTCTGCGATGCCATGGTACACCGTACCGTTCAGCACTTGCTGCACGGTTTCAGGCGAGAGATCCCGTTCACGGAAGATACCGCCATAAAGCCACTCCTTGCCTTGATCGTTGACCAGATAGAATTGATAGCCGAGCTGCCCGATGTGCTGTAGATAATCATGAATATTGAGTTCCGGGTGGCTGTCATAGAAATCCCCGATGTCCTTGGCCATGGTGGTGACCTTCTGATCGTTATAAGGCTTAAGATTGTACTGGTAGTAGAGATTGGACAGCACAAAAGCAATCAAGCTGCTGGTCACCATAATAGCGATGGTGGTAAGTACGATGCGCGAATAGAGGGTCTTCATTGCGGCGAGGCCTCCAATTTGTATCCTACCCCCCGGATCGTTCGTATTTGAAAATCGCCGCTTCGGTCCGCAAAGCGCTCCCGCAGTCTTTTAATATGAACATCAACGGTGCGGTCATCTCCCTCAAAATCCGTCCCCCAGATGAGCTGAATCAGTTCCTCGCGTGAGAACGTCCGGTCCGGATAGCTTGCAAGCTGAGAGAGCAGCTCAAATTCCTTCATCGGCAGCATCAGCATTTTTCCGTGTCCCTGAACCTCATAACTTTTGCGGTCGATCGTGGTTTCGTTCAGATGAATTTTATCTGCGTTCACCATCTGATACCTCCGCAGCAGCGCCTTGATGCGAAACAATAATTCCTTTGGCTCAAAAGGTTTGGTTAGATAATCATCCGTACCCACAGCAAAACCCTTCTCCTTGTCCACGAGCTGATCCTTTGCCGTCAGCAGAATGACGGGAAAATCATAATACCGCCGAATCTCCTCGCAGAGCTGATAGCCGTCCATATTCGGCATCATGACATCCACAACAGCCAGATGAATCTGTTCTTCCGCCAAGCGAGCAGAGGCTTCCTTCCCATCAGCAGCTGTAAAGACCGTATACCCTTCCGATTGAAGATGATATTGCAGCAGCTCCCGAATATGCGCGTCGTCATCCGCGATTAAGATATGAATCATTACTAGAATAAACCCTCCTTCATATGCAGTTTCCAATTGACTATATATGTATCACAAATACCCCGGTCTGGTCGATTCCTGCCTTCACAACACGGGACTAGTGTGGCCTGAATTTACGTGAATCATGAAATATATCAAATAAGAAGTAGAAAAAATGGATAGAAAACGGTTGAAGCGATTCCGAGCCGTCAATACTGGAAAAAGAAAGCAATCATTGTCATGTCATTTCTGAGCATGCATGAGGAAGGAGGAGATACGGATGAATTGGATGAAATGGCTGCTAAAGGTCAGCCTTACCGCCATACTGGTGAGTACACTGACGATTGTGACAACGGGCATTGTGGTCAATGCTTATCTTCAATCGGTTCTTGCCAGTTTCAATATTCAACTGGAGACGGAGTCGGTGGGGGTTGGAGGCATTATGAAGACGATGCTGGGAATGGGTTCAGGCTCTAAGCCAGATAGCAGCAACGGGGACATTTCGAAGGCACAGGATCCCGCCGGTCAGGGTGCAGCATCTGATGATCAGACAGCAGGGGCGGATCAGAGCGGAGGGGCAGAAGAGGACACCAAGGCGACTACAGGCTCATCGGGGGATTCGGACGAGCCGCCGGTTGATGATCAGGCACCGGAAGATTCTCTGCCAGTGATGGGGGCCACTACGACGGAGTCCGATGATTCCTCCCTGGAGGATCAAGAGATCGTGATGTCTCCGACGGATATCGTGGATCGGAAAGAAAGTCTGTCGACAGCGGATAAGGAAGAGATTTTTACCATGCTGATGAATAAGCTGCCCCAATCCGAAATGCAGAAGATATCCGAGGCCATGGAGGATGGCCTGACGGCAGTGGAGCTTACGGAGATCGAGGAGGGCATATCCAAATATTTGAACCCGGAAGAATTCGATAAATTGATCTCGATGCTCAAAGAATAACGGTATGGCGGGTTTCAGACCCGGTTTGTCACTGTTTTGTCACTGACTGGCGAAAGTTGTATATTGGAAAAAATCAGGAAACCCGTGCTGCGCGCGGGTTTTTCGCTGTTTTCACAAACTTGAAATGATTGTAATGGCTATGTTAAAGTATACGAAGATCGAAAAGGTTAAAATTTTGATACCTTTTGACAGGTAGTGTCATATTCAATGCTAAGTCGGCAGGTTCAGATGAACAGAGTCTTACATATGAACAAGGCTTAAAGGAGAGAGACATGAAAGGTTCTAAGGGGAAACGGTGGATGAACAGCGTCTTGCGCAAGCAGGCGGGCGAACATTCCGCCCACAACAACAACTCGAATAGCGGGTCCTCTGAGCCGTCGAGCCCACACAACCGGGGATGGAAATCACCGCGCAGATGGGTTTGGATATCGGCAGGGGCATTGCTCATAGCAGGATCGATATATACTGGCGGAAAAGCGTATGTGAACGCGAACACGATTCCGTTCTACCATGTGCTTGTAGATGGGAAGGCAGTCGGTACCATTCAAGATGATGCTCAGCTTGACCAGCTTCTGAAAGAGAAGCAGAAGGAATATCAGGAGGAGTATCCCGACGTCCTTATGGTACTTCATACTGAAGGTATCACAACCAAGGCGGACCGTTCCTATAAGCCAATCGTGAACAGCGAGGAAACCCTTGATAAGCTGGACGGCATGCTGAAGGCCTATGCCCGCGGCGTGGAGCTGAAGGTGAACGGAGAGACCGTGGCAATCGTGAAGGATCAGCAGACGGCACAAGCGGCCGTTGAGGCAGCGAAGCTGAAATTCGCTCCGGCTGCTGCCAAGAAGGAGCAGACGCAGAAGGTTGCCTTCACGAAGACCTCCGCATCGGCATCAAGCAAGAAGAACGATAACGGCAGCGGGCTCCAGTCGGTTGATATTAAAGAAAACATCTCGCTGGCCAACACGAAGGCCGATCCGAACAAGGTGCTGGACGTGGAAGAGGCGATGAAGGTGCTTACGGGCACCAAGGACAAGCCGGTGGTTTACACGGTAAAAGAGGGAGATACCATATCCTCGATTGCGCAGCAGTTCGGCATGAAGTCAGCTGACGTGATGGCATTGAATCCCCAGCTGGAGGAGAAATATGTGCAGATCGGCGCCGAGCTGCAAGTGACGAAGCCGGAAGCGCCGCTTACTGTAAGAACGGTTGAGACGGTATCGGTGAAGCAGCCAAGCAAACCGGAAACGATTGTTCGCAAGAGCAGCGAACTTCCGCTTGGCAAGCGAAAAGTCGTCCGTCCTGGACGCGATGGTGTGAAAACGGTCGATTATATCGTAACCAAAGAGAACGGCAAGGTCATATCCAAGCAATGGACGGGTCAACAGGTGGTGCAGGAATCCCTGCCGGAAGTTGTGTACAAAGGCACCAAGGTGGCTCCTAAGAAAAAGACATCCACCGCAGTCATGAGCCAGAAATCCAGCGGCAGCATGTTTGCTTGGCCAGTGAGCGGAGCACGAATTACGAGTCCCTTCGGACATCGCTGGGGAAGAAGCCATGAGGGTGTGGATATGGTGGGAGGCAGTACTATTATGGCATCCGCCTCCGGAAGAGTTGTGTTTGCCGGTCAGCAGAGCGGCTATGGCAACGTCGTTATTGTCGATCATGGCAACGGATATCGTACCCTTTACGGTCATATGAGCAAGATTTCCGTTAGTAACGGACAATCGGTCGGACAAGGCTCCAAGCTGGGGGTCATGGGCAATACGGGCCGTTCTACGGGAACCCATCTGCATTTTGAAGTGCAAAAAAATGGAGTTGCCCAAAATCCGATGAATTATCTGTAGTTCTGTGTTATACTAGGGAAACCAATGCGACATAAGCCATTATTGGTTCATATATCATAATAGTGAAGATGGCCGCTCCTTAACGGGGGCGGTCATTTTTGCGTCTTGGCAGGTGGGGATGTGGAGGGGGATGTGGGACAGAACGGGAAATATTTGCAGTGGTGTCGCAAGTGGTGTCCTTCTCCGTCGCTGTTGAATTCGGAAAATAGAAATGTGGCTTACGATGAAATTTTCCGAATTCAAAGGCGATCGCTCACGCTCTCCGAATGACCCCACTTGCTGCATTCGAAGGTTTCCCTTATCTGTCGATCCATCCCCGCACCTTCCGGCCATGCTGCCGGAGCAAAGATGGCCATCCCCTGAATCGGGGCGGCCACTTAGCGCGGTGTGGGGGGGAGAGGATGTGGGACAAAGCGGGAATTTGCTGCCGTTTACATTGAGATGGCTGCTCAGGAGCGGTGGGTGTGTAGCGGCGGCAGGTGTGGTAAAATGAAAAGAAGACCGTTTAAGTGAAGGTATGAGGTGAACAGGAAGATGCAGGGAACCATTCTGGTGGTGGATGATGAACAGCCCATCGCCGATATTTTAAAGTTTAACTTGGAAAAAGAGGGCTATGACGTCATCTGTGCTTTTGATGGCATTAGCGCCGTGGAGATTGCGCTCACGAAGCGGCCGGATTTAATGCTGCTTGATTTGATGCTGCCCGGTAAAGATGGAATGGATGTGTGCCGCGAGGTACGTGCCGCTAACCTGCAGATCCCGATCATCATGCTCACGGCAAAGGACGGAGAGATCGACAAGGTGCTTGGACTTGAGCTTGGCGCAGATGATTATGTGACGAAGCCGTTCAGCACGAGAGAAATACTGGCACGCGTGAAGGCGCAAATGCGCCGCCAGCAAAAGCCCGACAACTCAGCGGATAACACAGGCGGCACAAGTGCGGGTGGACAAGGCCTGCGGCTGTTCGAGCTGTTTATAGATACGGATATGTATATGGTATACAAGAGCGGGGAAGCGCTCGATCTGACGCACCGTGAATATGAATTGGTGTATTATTTGGCCCGGAATGCAGGCAAAGTGATGACGCGCGAACATTTGCTGCAGGCCGTATGGGGCTTTGAATACTTTGGCGATGTGCGGACCGTGGACGTTACCATCCGTCGACTGCGCGAGAAAATCGAAGAGAATCCTAGCAAGCCGGAATACATACTGACTCGGCGCGGACTAGGCTACCTGATGCGCAGCGCTAAAAACGGAGGCCTGTAATGAAGTGGCTGTCCTTCTTCCGCACCATTCAGGCGAAGGTCATCATCATTTATGTCCTTCTCATTCTGATCGCGATGCAGCTGATCGGGGTGTATTTTGTGAGTGCGATGAAGAACTCGCTGACCAGCAACTTCACGAAGGATTTGCAGGAGCGCGCCGAGCTGATGTCAGTGCTGGCAGCTAAGACCCTTGGCGGCGAGAATGATTCGGAAGAGGATTCGATCGACAGCCTGCGGATTATGGTGAACAATCTGTTCAATTTGAACGGAGCCGAGATTCAGGTGCTGGATTCCACGGGACGGGTTCTCACCACCTCGCTGCCTTCGCATGCAGACTACGTGAACACCAAGAATACACAAACGGTTGTCAGCCGGGCATTGCAGGGAATACAGGATAATGAGGAATACATTATCGATGATGATAACATCCGCAAGAAAGTGGTGGCCAAGCCGGTCATGTATAACGAGAAAATCGTCGGTGCCATCTACATTGTGGCCAGCATGAGCGAGCTGTACAGCACGATGCAGCGGATCAACAATATTTTTATATCGGGGATTCTGTTGGCGCTTGGCTTAACCGCGGTGCTTGGCGTCATTCTGTCGCATACGATTACCCATCCGATCAAGGAGCTGACCAAGCATGCCCGGGCCGTCGCGGACGGCCGGTTTACCGAGAAAACACCGGTGTTCGGCAGCGATGAGATCGGCCAGCTCAGCCAGGCGTTCAACTATATGACCAGCCGTCTGCGCGAAGCCCTCTCGCAGAACGAAGAAGAGAAGGAGAAGCTTGCTTCGATTCTGACCAATATGAGTGACGGCGTTATCGCAACCGATGAAGCGGGACGTGTCATTCTGATGAACCGGCGCGCCGGGGAAATGTTGGGCGTGGAGGGGGAGGAGCTGGCAGGACATGATATTGTATCCCTGCTGGGCCTAGAGGAATCCGAATCGGAGGCGCTGGCGCGCAGCGAAGGGCATGATTCCAAGCTGCTGGAGATTGTACCGCGCGAGGGCAGCGAGCCGTTCATGATGCGTGTGACCTTTACGCCGATTCACCGGCGGGAGATTGGCATCACCGGTACGATTGCGGTGCTGCAAGACGTTACAGAGCAGGAGAAGCTGGAAGCGTCGCGGCGGGAGTTCGTGGCGAATGTATCCCATGAGCTGCGTACGCCGCTGACCACCATCAAGAGTTATACCGAGGCGCTGGAGGATGGGGCGCTGGAGGATAAACAGATGGGGCCGCGATTTGTCGGCGTCATCCAGAACGAGACCGGCCGGATGATCCGACTGGTAACGGACCTGCTGCACCTGTCACGGCTTGATTCCAAGGAGGCAGCTCTGCACAAGGAGCCGACGGACATTGTGGAGATGTTGGAGGATGTAGAGGATCGCTTCTCTTTCCAAATGAAGCAAAAGCATATCCGCACCATAATTGAGGTTAAACCAGGGGTATCCACAGCTATGCTGGACCGGGACGGCATCGATCAGGTTCTCGACAACCTGATCTCCAATGCCTTGAAATATACGCCAGACGGAGGCACTATCACCATGGATGCAAGCATTACGGAGGAAGGCATGCTGTCTTTATCCGTTAAGGATACCGGGATCGGTATTCCGAAGAAGGATCTGGACCGGATCTTTGAACGCTTCTACCGCGTAGATAAGGCCAGAACACGCAATTTAGGCGGAACGGGACTCGGTTTATCCATTGCCCGGGAAATTGTCAGAGCCCATGGAGGCTTTATTACCCTGCAATCAGAGCTTGAGAAGGGCACAACCGTGACCTTCACCCTGCCCTTGAACAACGAGGGGAGGGCGGTTATGTGAAGGAACGTATGAAGACCGTACTGCTGGTTGTGTTGGTCCTTGGCAGTCTGCTGCAAAGTTATGTTCTGATATTCCGTTTCCCGGGCAGCGATTCCGTTGTTCAATCCAAGGATTCCTATATCCGAACCGAGGAGATGGGACCGGAGGAGAAGCCGGAGAATCTGCTCTTTCCTGATAAAATGGTCATTCATCTGGGAGAAGACAAACATACGGTATTCTATTCGAACGATACGTTTTACAATCTCGTGTATAACCGGCTTAAGGGCCGGACCTTTGATAACTTTCAGCGCCGGATGGTTAGCAATATCGACTGGACCAAGGTTCGTTCGGAGAACCGGGGCATTGAGCTGAGCTTTGATTCGGGCATTCCGGTTACTCTGCTGCAGCGAGTAATGCAGATCGTGCCGGACACGCTGTTTGAAGGGGAAAGCATCAATAAAATATGGCTGTACAGTGTGGAAGGCGAAGCTAAGGTTCACGTCATGTTCTTCAGCACGGAGGGCGATGTCGTCTATGAAGCCGCGCAGGCTGATTTGACGGTACAGGACGTGGATCAACTGGTGGATTTCGGGCTGAGCTGGCCATCGTATAAGATGGTGGATGGGCGCTACTATATACCGGAGAAGGAACTGAATATGGTCAGTGTCGAACTGCCGATTGGCGAATACACGGTGGAGCAAATGCAGCGCAGCTTGTTCTTCGATCCTAGCATCACCCGCAACATTAGGGAAAAAGACGGCTCCGAGATTTATACGGACAGCAAGCGGAGCTTACAGGTTGACCAGGGGCAAAAATGGATCAGTTATACCGATCCGGCTGCGCCGCCATCCGGCGAGAGCAGTCCCGGGAAGGATGTACTGTCCGCCATTGATTTCGTGAATCAGCACGGCGGCTGGAACGGAACGTATCGACTGGGCAAAGCAGGCGAATCCGAGGACCGGACGCTGGTGAAATTCCAGCAGTACTATGGCGGATTTCCCATCCTGAATACACCGGGCTTCCAGTATGGGGTGATGGAACTGGATTTACAGCAGGGTACGGTCACATCCTATGAGCGTTCGCTGTTATATCTGGAGTCTGCCCCGTTGAAGAAGCAAATGGTAAAGCTGACAGGTGGCGAGGCACTGGAGGCGAAGCTGAAGCCTTATGCTGAGGATAACTCCATCGCGAGTCTGGACCCTGCATATCTGCCAGTGCGAACGGAGGAAAACCTGCTGCTTAAGCCGGTATGGGCGGTCGAGCTTCAGAACGGGACAGTCATCACGCTTGAATAAGCGATAGTGTTCAACAATGAAGGAATAAGGAGGGAACATCATGGATTGGGGCCGTGCCAAAAATGTATTGATCTACGCGTTTTTGCTGCTGAATCTGGTGCTGGGCTATCAGCTCTGGATGGATTACCGTGAGCAGGTCGGCTCCAATCTCGATTTCACCTCGCTATCCGAGAGCACCCAGCAGGTGATGGAGGAGAATGGGATTCAATTGCTGAGCCCGATTCCGACGGAGACGCCGCAGCTTCCTAAAATTAATTATATATACAGTGCAGAAGCGCAGGGCGAGCCGGTAGGGCTTGAGGAGCCGGTTGACACCAAGCTGGTGTATGCCGATGAGAAGGAATTGCGAAATGCCTTTGAAGGGAAGGTTGCCGATCTCGGAAACTATCGTCATGATCCGCAGTCAGACAAGGAGAACATATTCATATTCCGTCCGTTGGTGCAAAAGGAATGGCCGCTCTTTAATGTGGAACTGGAGTTCATTTATGAATCCCAGAAGATTCACGCCTATCGCGAACCGGTCTTTGAGATTATGCCAACCGATGATATGGAGGAGCAGAAGGTACTGTCCGCATCGAAGGCGCTTGAGACCCTCATTGAACGTAACTTTATACCGCCGGACACAGCGGTCAGAGAGATTCAGCTCGGTTATTATGGGCAGCTGTTTAATACGGAGGATCAATTGGCAGCGCCAACCTGGCGGTTTACGCTGGACCATGGCGAGATGATTTATGTACAGGGCATCAGCGGGGATGTCCTTACGCCAAAAAGCGATACGACAAAGGAGTAACAAGACTATGGGGATATCATTTTCCGTGCTGTCGAGCGGCTCAACGGGCAATGCGACCATTGTCCGCAATGAGGATACGACACTGCTGATTGATGCGGGATTGAGTGCACGGCGCATTGATGAGCTGCTGAAGGAACGCGAGATGATGGGGGAAGAAATCGACGGCATCCTGGTAACGCATGAGCATTCCGATCACATTCGGGGGCTTGGTGCGGTTGCCCGTAAATACAATCTGCCCATCTATGCGAATGAGAAGACGTGGGAAGCGATGACCAAGTCGCTGGGCAAGATTGCCGAAGAGAACCGGATTGTGCTGGAGAGTCATGAGGTCAAGGATTTTGGCACGCTGCGGGTAGAGCCTTTTGAAATATCCCATGACGCTGCGGCACCGGTCGGTTATTGCTTCTATGATGGCGATGAGAAGCTCGGCGTGGCTACAGATCTCGGTTATGTCAGCGATAAAGTGAAGAAAGCGCTGGATGGATCGGACGTGCTGGTGCTGGAGGCGAACCATGATATCGAGATGCTAAGGATGGGACGGTATCCATGGAATACCAAACGCCGGATTCTCGGCGACATGGGCCATTTGTCGAATATTTCGGCAGGTGATGCCCTGAGCGAGCTGCTGACGGGAGATACCAAACGGACATATCTTGCCCATCTTAGCCTTGATCATAACATGATGGAGCTGGCAAGAATGACCGTCCGTGATACGATGGAGGATCGCGGGTGCTTCTTCAAGGACAGTGAGTTTAAATTGTGTGACACGTATTATGACCGTCCAACCCCTTGGGATAAGGTAAGCGAGTAGACGTAAAAGCCATTATAGATTCATTATATAATCATAAGAAAACAGCCCCACCGTCATATTTATTTATGACATGGAGCTGTTTTTGTTGTTATGGCCTATCCTGAGAACTTCGCCCGCGTTAACGCTTGCTGAGACTCTCCTGCGCCATGCGAACCATTTCCCGAACCATGGAACCGCCAATCGCACCGCCGACTTTTCCGGCCTGCTCCGTGGTCAGATCTCCGTTACTGCCGGGTTTAAGCGGTACCCCCAAAGACTTGGCGACCTCATATTTGACGTCTTCCTGACTCTGCGGGTCTACCTTGTAACCTTCATTCTGCATCACCTTGGTCATGAATTGCTGCATTTCGGGGCTCCGGTGCCGCCTTGATCTTCTTGCCATCCCATAACCCTCCTCACTGCTGTATGGTTTCCCCCTCATAACATTCCCCGTTGAGAACTTACAAATGAATGGATAACCTAACCATTTCAAATACTAGGGGGAGTTTGAGAGCTCTTCTGGTTGTTAATAGGATCATTTCATAGACAAGACTCGGATAGGAGGCTAGCTGCTGGGAAATCGGAAGTATTTTTGCAATGGGAAGCTTATGAAGAATAAGTTGCCGGGAATCCAAATAGGAATGATGTGTAGGTCAACCGGAGCCTACCTCCTGGCCTGTCTGATTTGTATGGATTTGGCAGCTTTTGGCGATCTCCTTTGCCATATTCTTAACACATTTGTTCTGTATAGTTCTTGAAGGGGGAATGCACGATTGAGGGCTGAGACGTTCAGTGCTTGAGGGATGTCGAAAGAATGGAACATGGAATAATATCCTTGAAAATGGAACCTCTTGGTTGTCTCTCACGTATAGAAGGGTATCGTGTTCACCCGTGATTGTTGTTGTTCTGTAATGAAGAATTACGCTGTGTACAGACTTTAGGAATTGCCATCAATTTGGCATTTGTTTTTACAAAAGAAAGCTGACGTGAACCTCTGTTCGTGTGGTACAATAGGAGCACTAGAAGGCTGGATGCTTCTGTCAGAACCCGCATCGAACAAGACATCAGGGCCTCTGTATGGTATAGATCGAGCTGGTCCAGGTATTCCCAGTTTTTTTTACGAAAAACAGATATTTCGCGCTTAAGCCGCCCTGTTTGTGGTAATAGAAAGATACAGGGTTTTTTTTGAACTGTCGGGTGGCAATACATACCTTTTATGGAACTAGATTTCAGCCGAAAGAGCCGGAATATTCGCTAAAGAGCCATATTTCGATAAAAGTTCAAAGAGAGGGTTCAAAAATGCAACTTTTTGAGCCGCTAAAGAGTTAATACAATAGAGAGATATTTAACAGGTGGCACGCTGCCGATTCATAGAAAGCTAGATACACTCGGTGCAGGGCGGTTGTTATGACGACAAGATGATTAAGTCGGTAATGGCGGAAGGTCTGAAGCTGGTAAAGTATCTTGACGTGTAGCAGCCAAGGGGAGAGAGGGATCGCAATGGGATTGTTTGACGATGATTTCTATTCAACTAAAATTTCCAGACAGAGCAAAAATACCAGCGAGGACCCATCTGAGCGAAAAACGAAGTGGCGGACTTCCCGCCGTAAAAAGAGTTTATCCACATTTCAGATATCCGCGATCAGCTCCGTATGCAGCGCATTGATTGCAGTCATGCTGTTCAGCTTCCTTACAGGACATCCTGCGACTTCGTCGCCCATGACCTTAGTTAATGGCAGTCACCAGCTGTCCACGTCCGATGGCGATCCATACGAACGAATTATCAGCGCTGCTCAGAAGGTACGGCCGGCCGTAGTCAGCGTACTGACACATAAAGAGACCGTCTTTCCCGAAGAGGAAGGCCTAGAGGGAGAGGGTCTGGAAGAGGAGTCCGCTGTTCCACCGGAACAAGAAGGAGACTTTGAGCTTCCGGAAGGGTTCGATTTCGGGGAAGATTTTGACTTTGGCAATGATTTCGGGGGCTCGCAAGAGGATGCCTTGGGCTCCGGCGTTATCTTTAAGAAACTGGAAGGGAAAGCCTTCGTTATTACCAATAACCATGTGGTTGAAGGAGCCGATTCCCTGGAGGTTGTATTGGTAGGAGGGGAAAAGAGGAAGGCAACCTTGGTCGGCACAGACAACGTCAGCGATATCGCAGTTCTGTCCATTGATAGCAAAGGTATCGGCGAGGTCGCAGAATTTGGCGATTCCTCCAAGCTTCGTCTAGGCGAAACGGTCATTGCCATCGGCAACCCGCTTGGTCTTGGCGATACACTCACTTCCGGCATTGTCAGTTACACGAACCGTATTATTCCGGTGTCACTGAATCAGGATGGCATCTACGATTGGGAACAGGAGGTCATCCAGACTGATGCCGCTATTAACGAAGGCAACAGCGGCGGTGCGCTGGTGGATCTGAACGGCAAAGTCATTGGCATCAACACGATGAAGATTGCTGACACCGGCGTAGAAGGACTCGGGTTTGCAATTCCGGTCAATGAGATTACGGAGGTTGTGACCGAGTTGATGCTGAAGGGCCACATTGCGCGTCCATATCTGGGCGTCTACACGGTGGATCTAAGTAATCCGTATGCTCCGCTCAGCAAGAAGGAGAAGGAGAACCTCAAGCTGCCGAAGACGGTAACCGAAGGCGTGGTTGTACTGGATGCGCTTGGTCCTGCGCTGGATGCCGGTATGCAGTTGAATGACGTCATCATCAAGCTTGACGGCAAACCGATCACGACGACGCTGGAGCTTCGCAAGCACCTCTATCGTAACACGAAGGTAGGCAGTGACCTGAATGTGACCTTTTATCGCGATGGCAAGCTGCAGTCGCTGAAGGTGAAGCTGGAAGAGAAGCCTGGAGAATAATACGGGCAGTTCTGAAGAATACGGAATCAGGCCCTTGAAGATTTTTTTTGTGCCACGTGATCGTTCGTTGTTTAATGCAGCAAGTAACGGGTATATATTATCGTTAGTGTTGAATAGAATCCAATATAGAGAGATTTTGAAAAAGGTTAGATTAGAGCCGATGAACGGCCGTGAAAAAAGAGCGTGATCCACGCTCTTTTTTTCATTTACCTGAAAGAGATGTAGAGAGCGAAGGACAAGTCCTGTGAAATCCATGGATGTGGAGGAAGCTTTTGCGGATTGAAATAAAGAGGGAATAGCCATTTGCGGCAAAAAGATTTCTTTTTGTCGTAGAGTGTGGTAGAACAAAAGAGTGGCTATACTTGATTGATGATAAAACACAACATGAGGCGAATGATAGAAAGGATGCATAGAATGTACGTCGTATGCAAGGAACATGTGGAACTAGCGATCGAAAATTTCGTGGATGAATATGAGGATGCCCCGGATATTGTTGATCTGAAGGAGACCGAGTTTTCGGACTGGGACCCACCGGTGAAGTGCGCGGAGTGCGAGAAGCATGCTGAGTTTTTAGTTGTGTAACTTTTGAACATTTGACTTGAATAGATGATACCGATGAGAAAGCGTGATGAATTCACGCTTTTTTTGTTAGAATCGATGGGATTATGTTTTCGCTAAGAGCTTGGGAATGGAGGGGACGTCGATGATACAGAGGAGCATCCGAGGCATCCGAGTGACGGATTATACCGATATCTATCTCCTGAACGTGGAGTTTAACCCGAATCTGCATGCGTTCTCGGAAGATAAAGTCAAAGAGAAAATCGAGACCCTCATCCACCATACGAACGATGTGGTTCTGCTATGCGAATCTGATGATGAGGTTATAGGCTACATTCATGGAAGTCCTTATGAGCTGTTGTTCTCAGAATCTTTAATCAATGTGTTAGGTTTTGTCGTAAAGGAGAGGTACCGGAATCAAGGGACGGGAAGTCTGTTGATCGAGAGTCTGGAGCAGTGGTCCCAGAGCCGCGGTTATTCCGGCATCAAGCTGCTGTCACATCCGAGCCGTGTGCAGGCTCACAGATTTTATGAAAGACGGGGCTACAAGTTTACCAAGGATCAGAAAAACTTTATAAAAAAGTTTGAATAAACTCATGCTATCGTACAGGGACTGCCTTTTCAGCGAGGGGTTGAAGAGGTAATAAAGAGTATGCCTGCATTCCGAACGTACTTGTCAGATGGAGTCATAGGCTTCGATGTACAGACTGTCAATAGTGTATGATGGGTCTATAGATGGAATGTGGCGCGGTAAATACCTATCGTGAATGGAGACGATCACTGTGGATGACTACGGGAAATCATGGGAGAATGAAATCAGGCGGGCCGCAGATGAGGCCTACGATAAGGAAATGGATGCAATCAATCAACAGCTGAAGCAAGAAATCCTCATTGCGCTCATTGGCGATGTGAATACCGGGAAGTCTTCCACCATGAACCGTATCGTCGGTGAAGAGGTGGCAGGCGTAGGGGCTGAGCCGGGAGAGACAACCGAGATTAAACCGCACAAGTACAAAGAGCACATTTATTTTATTGACACACCCGGATTGAATGACGTAAATACGGCCAATTCGGATGTGACCTTGAATTATTATAAACAGGCGGATATCGTACTGTTCTTCCTGAACGCAGCGGGTATCGTCTTCTCCGAGGTGGAGAAAAAGTCCTTTGAGAAGATTCAGAGTATCAACTCAAATATTTTGATTGTGCTGAACAAAATCGATGCCGCAGATGAAATCGACCGGCTGGTGGCGCGCATCAAGAAGGAGACCGGGGGGCGCTACGTTGTTGCGCCGGTATCCTCACGGACGGGTGAGAACATCGACCAGCTGCGGAGCAGCATTCTGGAGCTGACTTAAAAAAAAGTCTAAAGACATTCTCTTTGCCAAAAGTATCAAAGAGAAGTCTGCGACAGCCAATGCCTGGATCATTGGAGCCTCCGTCTCCGCAGGGGCGGTAGGCGCATCGCCTATTCCGGGCTCGGATATCATTCCGATTACCGGCATTCAGGTGAGCCTGCTGACGCGGCTGGCGGTGCTGTACAATAAGCCGATCAGCAAGGAGACAGCGAAGGAGCTGGTCATTGCCACGATATTCGGGAATATCGGCAAGAGTATTTTTCGGCAGATCGTGAAGGTGTTTCCGGGAGCGGGATCTGTCGCCGGAGCGACGGTTGCGGGCGCAACTACGCTGGCACTGGGGTATGCGGTGAAATATGCCTATGAGCACAATATCGAGATCAATACGGCGAATATTACGAAGCTTTACAAGAAGTTCAGGGATAAAGCGGAGTCTGAAGCCAAGAGCGAGTCCAAGTAATCTGATGGAATAGAAAAAGGGGCCATCGGCCCCTTGATCGCAGCTGCTTACGGCAGCCGATACTTCCTTATTTACTTTACCGCAGCATGATCGGATTTTGCCTGCTGCAGCATCGATTTCCAATCCGGGAAATCCGTTTCTCTTGAAACATGCCGGTCAAACAGTTCATCTGGAATGTTATCGATATCTTCGTGAGTTTCCACCTGGAAGTTACCCTTTATCAGAAATTCCCCAAAGCTGCCGTGCGATGAATGTTTACGCATAAACGCTTCATTGAACAGCTTTTCCAGAGAAATGTTATCCGGATCCTCCTGTACCGACTTTTGTCCTTGCAGCTCCTTCAACAGATCGTCAAACGACATAGGCTTTTGCTTTCTCAGAGTACCACTCCTAAAACTTTTATTTGTTTTCAGTATAACATATCAGAAATATCTCATACGCATAACCGATTGGGCAGGGGCTTTTCAGTCAAGTTATCTTTTCAATAATGAAGACCATGTCTGCTCAAGCCAGGCATCAAAGTCAGCGCCCTTGTCACCTTCGTACGTATCGTAGAGGTCGATTCTCATCTTTTTCAACTTCTCTTTGAACTCTTCATACGTATGGTCGCGGGGCAGGCTTTTCTTGATGCGCAGCAGCACCTTCGTAGCGTCCTTCATCAGTTCGCCCTTCTGTCGTACCGGCATTTGCACATCTTCGCCAAAAGCCAGCAGTTTATGATAAGCAGCCTCCCGCACTTGATAAACCGCATCCGTATTCAGTCTATGCTTGAGGATGTCGATGGATTTCTGATTTTTCCAATTTCCTAATTCTTCTACCGCATCCAAACGTTCTCTCCAATTGGCGTTCCGGTTGGCAGAGCTCTTCAGCTCCTCGTAATTCTCGGGCATATCCGTTATTACTTCTTGATTGTCCAATCATTTCATCTCCTCAACATGTTGTATCAGGTGGATCTGTACCATATGTTTAATTATGGGGTATCTTTATGGTTTCCGGCGTCGGCTGTACCGTTCGCCTGCTTGGCCCCTTTACTGGTATAAGGTTTGGGTTTACTCTTGGCTCTTCGAGCGCTTGCATCCCACCGGCTCCAGCCCTTCTTGCCCGTGCCTCTGCCTGTTCCGCCCTTGCCTTTGGATTTACTCAACAAATCACTCCGTTATGGTTTAGTCTTGTCCATATATGCTGATTGTTTACCAGCACTGTTGAAATATACACTGTATTTGCCCATATGTATAGGATACCACGGAATTTAGCATAAGAATCGGATTTTATTGGTGGTTTTCATCAGAAGTCATGTTAGAAGTTGACTAATTTCTTTCGGCATGCTATTTTGTTTTTGAACTGACCAGTCAGAATAAGATTGATGAATCGAAAATTAGCCGTGAAAGGGCAGATCCGATTGTGAGTAAAGATAAAATTATCCAAGCAGCCATTGAAGTATTCTCCGAGAACGGATACCACCGTGCAAGCATGGATGAAATTGCCGCCCGGGCACAGGTTGCCAAGGGGACCCTCTATTACAACTTCCCGGGCAAGTCGCAGCTGTTCAAGACGGTTGTGAAGCAGGGCATCGAAGATATTATGCAGCGGACCGAGGCTGAACTGAACTCGCCTCTGCCTATGAAAGAGAAGATCGAGCGTGTGATCCGCGATCATCTGGATTTGTTTCTGGAATCCCGCCATTTTTCCCACATCGTGTTTAACGAGATTTCTAACGGAATCGAGCAGGAAGTACTGGATGAGCTGAAGGAGCTGAAGCGGAAATATTTAAGCTTCTTGGCAAGCATCATTGAGGAGGGTCAGTGTGAAGAGAACCTGTGCCGAGCCGTCGATGCCAATCTAGCGGCTGCCAGCATTGTTGGTACGCTGGAAAGCACCTGTAATTATTACCTGAACCATCAGGATGCGTATTCCCGCGATGATCTGGAGCAGTTTGCGTTCACGATGATTACCCAAGGCCTGTTTATATCGCTTGAATAAGCGAGGCCTTCTTTTTTTGAGCATGTACAACTGACCAGTCAGTACAAAATTTACGGAGGAAAGCGACGGTGTTGATCATGGATTGGAATACAAACGGTTTACTGGCATTGGACTGGTTCAAACAAATGCGAATGGACTCCCCGATAGCGGCAGTTGAGGGGGATGGAGCCTGGAATGTTTTCAAATACGAGGATGTCAAAGCCGTGTTTACAAATTATGAAGTATTCTCATCCCAAGGCTCGTCTTCTACCGATGATCCCATTGAATCCAGTGTTCTGCGGCAGGACCCGCCGAAGCACCGTCAGCTGCGCAAGCTGGTGTCTCATGCGTTCACGCCGCGCATGATTGAATCGCTTGCTCCCAAGATTCAGGAGATTACGACTTCCCTGCTGGATGAAGCAGAGAAGAAGGGAACGGTGGATATCGTTGAAGATCTCGCAAGCCCGCTTCCGATCACGGTAATCGCGGAGATGCTTGGGGTATCGATGGAGTATCGGGAACGCTTCAAGGCATGGTCGGACGCTCTGGTGGGCAACAATTCGGATGCCTATTATCAGTGTCAGCAAGAGATGAGTGAGTATTTCTCCGAGATTGCCGAGGACCGCCGCCGGCATCCGCAGGATGACCTGATCACGAAGCTGGTGGAGGCGCGCATTGATAATGAGCATCTAACCGATCTGGAGATTATCGGGTTCTGTATTCTCCTACTCGTAGCCGGAAATGAAACGACAACCAATCTGATCTCATCAGCGGTACTCGCCTTTGACAGCCTGCCGGGAGGTTCGTGCGGAGGTGCTTGCAGACCCATCGCTGCTTCCGGGGGCATTGGAGGAAGTGTTCCGCTACTTCTCGCCCGTTCAGTTAATGTTCCGCAGCGTGAAGCAGGATACGGTGCTTCGGGGGCAGGAGCTGAAGCAGGGCCAATTCGTCTACATCTGGATGGCCTCTGCCAATCATGATGAGGATGTGTTCGAGAAGCCGGACGTCTTCAACATTCACCGGAATCCGAATCCACATCTTGGGCTGGGAAGCGGCATTCATTACTGCATGGGCTCCCAGTTAGCCCGTATGGAGTCCCGAATTGCCCTTCAGACTCTGCTGGACCGTTATCCCGCATACCGCCGGGACCGCTCCGTTGAGCTGGCACGGATGGACAGCACGATGATGTTCGCGCTGAAAGAGCTGCCGATCATTTTGAAATAGATAGCAAGCGAAGAGTCGATCTCGGAGGAGAGCGGCTCTTTTTTAAATGGTGATGTCATTGCTCAAATAACGGTTGAACATGCATAGAAGCAATTGAAATGGCAATGCCCATAAGTTAAATGTTATGGCGGTCTCCTGTCGATTAGAAATTGAGGGAGGGGCTGTAGGAATGCGGAAGGTATGACCTTTAACTGGGGGCGCTACCATGTTAGAATGAACGTCATAACAGCAGAGATTAAGGAGCGAAAGCGCCATGAATATACAGATGATATGCGTAGGCAAGTTGAAGGAGAAGTACCTGGTGCAGGGCATTGCGGAGTACAGCAAGCGCCTTGCGCCTTACGTGCGCCTCTTTGTGCATGAGGTGCCCGATGAGAAGGCGCCGGAGAACATGAGCGAAGCGGAGATGCGGCAAGTGCAGGAGAAGGAGGGCGTGGGTACTCTCCTCGGCCACATCAAGCCGGACACCCACGTCATCGCCCTTGCGATCGGCGGCCAGCTGTGGTCCAGCGAGGAGCTGGCAGCCCATATCGACAAGCTGGGACACGTATGGCACCAGCAGCGTAGCTTTTGTCATCGGGGGCTCTAACGGCCTCTCCGAGGACGTATTAAAGCGCGCGCAGACGAAGCTCAGCTTCGGGCGCATGACCCTGCCGCACCAGCTGATGCGGCTGGTGCTGGTGGAGCAGGTGTACCGCGCGGTGAAGATTAATCGGGGGGAACCGTATCACAAATAGTGGTAAAGCAGAAGACAGAATTAACTATTGAAACGGAGTGGATTAAAAAAGCGTTAACTTCAAGAAAACTATAATAAAGAAGAAATGATTATAAAAGAATCTGGGGAGTTCAAATCCCCTCGCCTCCACCATGAAAACCCAGTCCTCACGCGGACTGGGTTTTGTTATGCCTTAAATATGTAGACGGATTGTAGACATGGGAACTGTAAGACATGTTTTTTTATTTTACTTGTAGACATTTTGTCTACAAATTCTAGTGACTATTAGTGTTTGAAATAGAACTTAATAAGATATTGGGACTGGTTTAATCTTTGCGATTATTCAGTCTCTTTATTGATGGATGTTTCTGAAAAGCAGTTGTATAATAAGAGTATTACGAGATTATACAACATTTAACAGCATTGGAGTGAGAAACAGTTGAGCAAAAATCTTAAACTAAAGAATGATTTTCAAAATTTCATTCTTAGTGAGGACTCCAAGCTTTATACACCTGATGAAATTAAACTAATTAACCTGATTATTCGCAATTTTGATAGTATTGCCGAAGTTGGCACAGCAGGTGGCAAACGAGCAAAGTTACTTAAAGACTTCCTCGCAATTGACTGGGGAAGTATATCTAGTGAGCTTGTTATTGCAAGCACCGATAAAGAGGCTGTGTCTTTTCCAATTAAACAACTGAAGAAAATTACTATTGAAAACTTTAGAGGTTTTTCTAATCAATTTTTTCATGATTTTTCTAAACCCTACACACTTATTTATGGAACTAACGGATCTGGAAAGACAAGCTTTTGTGAGGCATTAGAATATTCGTTATTAGGATATATAAGTGAGGCGGAATCAAAAAGATATGATTCAAACAAATATATCGTTAACGTTGCTACTGGTAAAGGGCAGAAACCTATGCTTACAGTTATTGATGAAAATGATGCCGAGATAGCAGTGTCTGCATCGCCTAATTCCTATCATTTTTGCTTTATTGAAAAAAATAGAATTGATGGATTTGCTAGAATATCTGCAAATACACGTTCAAATCAAACGCAGATGTTGTCTATTTTATTAGGATTAGAAGATTTTAATCAGTATGTTTCGGGATTTACAGAAAACATTGAAAACTATATTAATACGAACGAGTTAGAGGGGGATAAATACAAAAATCTAGCTCAAAAAACAAAAGAGGTTGATGCGGATAGAGTAAGTATTGAGACGAATAATAATAATGTCAATAAACTGAAAAGTGAAAGAGATCTTCTTATAAAAGCAAGTAAGTTAGAAATGACTTTTGAAGAAATTGATGTCTACCTTCATGGTGTTCCCGATAAAAATGGACGGTTAATTGAAATTGATGAAGAATTACAAAACATCAGTCATGTTCACTATGATAGTACTGGGCTGAAAAGTATTACAGAAAATTATGAAGAGATTTTACTTTCTTTGAAGGAGTACAAGCAGCTCAGAGAAGACTTGGATAAATCAAAGGATCAGATTAGCTTTATGCAACTGTTTACAGCGTTAAAAGAGCTGAATAGCATCTCTGAAGACAATTGTCCAGCATGCCTAACTCCTATTGCTTTAGTTGTAAAAAATCCATACAATCATGCAGTAGAAAAGCTATCGGAGTTAGGTGAATTAGCTCATTTGGAGGAAAGGCTTGAAGTAATTTCAGAGGAAATTGTATCCAAGACAACAAAGCTTATAAGAGATATTGACACCAAGATTAAATTTGCAAAAGAGCTTAGTTCGTCAGTGCAGTTTAACTTCACCCAAGACTTATTATCCCAAGAATTGAAACAGAGTAATATAAAGAACAAAGTCATTGATATAGAGGTACTAATTAATGAAATAAAGAGAAATAATGAATCACTCGAAGTATTGGAGGAGTTGCTAAACTTTAAGAACTCAGAGTATAAGAATTCATCACAGAAGAAAGATACACTTCAAGAAGAAAAGAAACACTTGAAAGGTCTTTCTGATAAAATCAAAAACATACAAACTCAAGAAAGTACATACAAAAAACTAATAAGTGATGCACAAGTAAAAATACAAGAATTTGATAAGAGCAATGCAAAATTGATTAGCGAAGTGGAAATTGAGAAACAGCAAGTTGCTATTAATAAGGAGTTTGTCAGTGCCTATAAGTCACTCTTAACTAAACTGAAAAAATACAACATGGAATTACCTGGGAAGCTAATATCTAATATGAATGAACTAACCAGAGATTTTTATAATGAAATCAACAAACATGATTCTGATTTTGAATTACTTGAGAAGATTGAATTACCAACGAAACCAGAAGATAGAATTACAGCGTATTTCAAAGATAATCCGACCAAGGCTGTTGATGCATTACATGTATTAAGTGAAGGGCATGTAAGATGTTTGGGGTTGTCTTTACTTTTGTCAAAAATCGTAAGGGAGAATATTAATGTTATTATCTTTGATGATGTAGTCAACGCAATAGATGATGATCACCGTGGAGGGATAAGAGAAGTTCTTATAAACAGTCCAATGTTAAAAAATAAACAGATAATCCTAACATCACATGCTGAAGAATTTATTAAGGATTTGGAAAACCAAGTAGGGAAGCGGCAGTATGACAAATTAATAACGAGAATTACGTTCCTACCTCCAGAGAAGAGAATAATTAGAACAGATAATATTTCAACATCACACTATTTGACTAACGCCTAAGACGTTCCTTGAACGGTCACAAAAACGAGATTGTCTACGCTATTGTAGAAGTGCGCTTGAAAATATAAACAGTGTTTTATGGAAGAGATTAGGTAGAACATATAATGCACAAATTTCAGTACAGATTCGACAACCAAAAGGTTTACCGGACACTATGTCTACCGCGCAGGGGCTTTCTAAATTTATAAAAGATCTGAAGAAAAAGGAAGGGAATGTTTAAGTTTGTATCGCATTATAGAAATTTACGACTACTTGATTGGACTTGAAACAACGAATAACACTGCATGGAATTATCTCAATAAAGGTACTCATGAAGAGGAAGAAATGTATGAATTTGATTCCCTAATAGTGAAAAATATTTTCGAGAATTTAGAATCACTAGATAATGAAGCTAAAGCAGTATAATGAAAAAACAGAAAGCAGGGAGCCACTTCCCTCAGCTATCTGTTTTATGAAATTATTTAAACGGGATCAGTTCAGTTGGAATATAAGTAGCTATTAAGTGACTTAAATGAATTAAATAATCAGGGATATTGAATTCAGGCATTGTAATGAAAAATAATGGGGGGATGTGTCATATGAAGGTTAGTGAACTTATAGCCGTGCTGCAAACTCTCCAACAAGATGCCACTATTAAAGTGGTTATTCCTGTTCCTGGAAGGGAACACTTAGGTGGTGGATATTTAAAGGAGATAAGCGAAATATCCGAAGCATATGACCAAGATACCAATAGATTGAATTATGGCATCGTCATTACAGAGTATCAACCAGATTAAATTGAAATAAAAGCAGTTAAGTTAATGGAGGATAACAAGTGCAAAAAAATAAAACTATTTATATCGCTCAATTACCTCAGCCCATACAGGAGGCTATAATGACAGATGTAAGAAGCGCGTTAATGGATATTGATTTAACAGTAGCAGAGCAAGAAATAGCATTACAAGATGCTATGGATAGCCGTTTATGTGACTTATCGGATACCATTGATATTGAAAAATATCTTTAATATAAGTTTGTTCAAGTTTTCTATAGAGCTAATAAAATAGATTTCTGTGAGATGATTTAAATCATATAAAAAGCAGCCATCAATGGCTGCTTTTGTTTTTAGTTAAACCCTAAACTAATCAATATTGATGTTTCGATTTCCTTAAACTCTATGGAATCAAAACGTAGTTTTCCGATGTATTTTGTTAAGTAACTCTTATCTACTGTTCTTATTTGTTCACACAACACGAATGATGAGTAAAGTAGCCCAGCAACGCCTTCATTTAATTGAACATGCGTCGGTAACGGTTTATTCTTTCTGGAGATAGGTGCGATTAAGGTGGTAGGAGAGAATTGATTGCCAATATCATTTTGTATAATTAATACAGGTCTATAATTCGATTGAACAGAACCAGGTCCTTTCGGTAGCTTACACATATAAATTTCTCCACGTTTGATTCGCTTCTCTAATTCTATTTTTGATTTTTCAATAATTGTCCCCATTTGTTTAATCCTCTCTATTTAATGATGTAATGATGAATAATATCATTGAAACAAAATATCTCAAAAAATGATAAAGGTATTAGCGGAGATAGGGGACAAACAAAAGCCGCCTCCCAGATTTCTTAGGAGACAGCTCGTTTTTCTTACGGTATAAAAAGTTTAGGTTCATTGAAATGTGAGTATGTCATCTGCGAAGGATGTTGAACCCCAAGCTGCTTTAAAACGGGTTTTATATGCATACGCCAATCTTGACCTGTATAACTTAATGGATTATCAAAAAGTAAAGAACGAGAAAGCTTCCCATTAATAACTTCCCATTTTACTCTGACGGCAAGAGGTCGTGGACCATCTGTACTATCTACGTCAGTTCTCCAATTGTTAGCTGTGAAAATTAGATATGTAGGTTTGATTTTCAGTGAATCGATTAGTTTTAAATTTTGTAGAATAGCATCAGGGTTTTGATCTCTATAAAGTTCTGAGTACAATATGTATTCTGCTACACCTGAGTTAGGAATAATAGAGCCATTAACAAAGGCGTTTTTCTTTGAATCAGATAAGTTAGATCCTTTATAGACATATTCCCTTATTTGTTGGTCAGATAGAGCTATTGGTGCGCTAAGCTTTCTTTCTTTGCTAGCAATTTCAAGCTTCCATCCTAGGGTAATAGAATTAGGTTTTGTAGGATGCTTACCACTACCGAAAACAACCGATTGGGATATGAACCTATCCTCAATTTTTCGGCAAGTTTCAGCGATAATACTAGCCCAATCGAGTCCAAAGTACTCCTCAGCTCTGAGAGCAGAAACCTTGTTTTCTTGGAACTCGTTGCTACTTTCGGTTTTTACAGAGATCTTTATCTCTTTTTGCTCTCCAGATTCAGTTTTCCCAAGGATATAAACATCAGTTTTGCATTCGCCGTTCGAAACTGAAGGCTTACCCACAGTTACTAATTTGTAGTTCTTGCCCTGGAAATAGAAGTTTCCTTTTGCTTTGAAGTTATCTATAATAGTTCTTTCAAGTTGACCATAATTTTTAGTTGCCATAATACCACCTTCTGTTTGTATAATTTTGTATTTTTAAGTAGTTCTATAGAAGGGGGACTTTCTCCTGCTTTTTCATATATATTGTTTTTGAGTGGGTAATTAGTTGGGATATGTTCAATGAGATCTAATGTTTTTGGTGAGTTATAAAAAAGACCTGTTTTATTACAACAGGTCATGCTTCAGAAATTGGGGTTTAGCCTTAAAGATCTATTTTTTGCATGTTGAAGAAAAGCCGCAATCGTATCAACAGTATCGTTAAAATCATCTTTTATTTGATGTTCCCAAATCCTTAATATATGCCATCCAGAATCTATGTATAATTCGGTGTTCATGCGATCCCTTTCTTTATTACGTAAAAGTTTCTTACTCCAATATTCAATATTTGATTGAGGGATGTGACCATGAATTTCGCATAAATGCCAGTAACATGAGTCAAGGAACACTACTGATTTGTATTTGTTAATAGCAATATCCGGTTTCCCAGGGAGGTCTTTAATATTTCTGCGAAAACGGAAACCTCTCTTCCATAACTCCTTACTCACTTTATCCTCCATTTTACTTATGGACTTTATAGACTTCATTATCTTGCTTCGTACTTCTCCTGAGAACTTATCAACCACTTCTTAGTTATCCCCTATCAGTTTTATTTACATTTTACGGCATGATCTAATCATGATATTTTAATATAAGTGGTGGATTTGGATTTACCCGCCTTTAGTCCGATTACAGTTCATTTATTATCGTTTCCAATGTGTGGTTGTTTTAAAATGCATAAAAAGAAAGTTGTATTTTTGTAAGGGAGGGCAACTAGTGAACGCACCAGCTGCAGAACTGTTCAAACGTGGGAATGAACTACTGAATAGAAGTAAATATAGCGAGGCCATTGAATGTTTTAAAAAGGTTATTGAATACGGAGACAATGAGTTTCTTAGTGGTTCATACGTTAATATAGCAAAGTGCCTTAATGAACGTTCCTTAGAAACTAAAGAAGACAGCAGCAATCAAATTGAAGAGTACCTTCAAATGGCACTGAAAATAAAACCAACCAACCAAGCAGCTTTTGCAAACTATTTTTGGTACCACTTGTTCAACAAGAGATTTACTGAGGCCATTGAATATTTTATGTTGATTGAAGTAAAAGCGATTTTCGATCAAGGCATTATTCTCTTAGAAAAAATCCATGAGTATAAAAACGAAAGAGAAGCAGATGCTTTTTATAATCTATACAAGAAAAATCTTAAGTATTCTAGGATATTGGTAAACGTAGCAATGTGGCATTTGAATAATGGGACATCTCACAAGGCTTATTTATATCTTAAAGAATCACATCAAAGAGTAGGAAACGATATTAATATATTGAGTGGACTTAGCTTGACATGTCTTGTTTTAAACAATCCAATTGAAGCAGAAGAGTATTGCATACTTGGAATTAATGCTTTAGAAGCGATGAAGAATAAAGAGAATAAAGTCCAGAATTCTATCGAAGGCTTTTATAGTAATTTGGCATTAGCATATTTGAATCAACATAAGTATAGCGAAGCAGTTGAGTTATTAAGTTTAAAGGTGATACGTTATCCTAATAATACTGATTTTCATAATTTAGCCTTTGCTCAGTACATGTTAGGGCGTTTCGATGAGGCGTACATAAATTGCGAAAAAGCGCTATTTATTGCTGAAGATGAAACTAGTTACTTTTTAATGGGTGAATGCCAATATGCAAAAAAAGAATATGAAAGAGCAATACTATGGTATAAAAAAGCGTTAGCTTTTATAAATGATAAGCAGACTAGTTATAATGTTGAAGATGAAACCATGAATATCATCTCGACACTACTGGATTCTAAGAAAACCTTAAAGAAAATATATCTAAACTTAATAAATGCATTATTAGAGAGTAATGAATATCTTTCTGCAGCAGCTTTTCAAGAAATTGCTCTAACTAAATTTCCATATGATCATGATATTAAACGGTTAAGTAACGTAATAAGGATGCTCGATATAAAGAATTTAGAAATTGAGACGGTAAACGAGAGAGTTAATTTAATAATAAGAGAGTTATCAGAACAGAGGGAGAAACTTGAAGAAAGAAGTGAAAAGGTAAGAGAATGGGCGTTGGAGTTAATAAAATTACAGGATAGATGCATAAAGGATGATATCCTAGTCATTCAAACAGAAGATGACTGGAGAGTAATTGAAAATCAGATGGTATCCATTGCTGATGCAATGAAGTCAAGTTCTCCGTCAGATGCTATTTATCAGAAGATTGATGCAAAGATGAAAAATGATTTTTATGGTTTGAATGAAAAATCTTTAAATTTCTTAATCACTGCGGAATATCTATATCAAATTCATTCGAACACGAGTAACATTGATTTTGCTCCAATAATGATTGAGTTCTGTAAAGTAGTTGAGAATGAACTAAGTGTAAAAATGAAACAAAAGAAGATGATAGAAAAAAAGAAAAATTTTACACTCGGGCAACTGTTATTTGAGCTAGAACGACACAGAATTAGCTCCTTCACTGAATTTGTTCCAATTCTTAAAACTATACTGCTTTATCGGAATGGCAGCGCACACACGGGCAGTACCAACGTTGAAAAGACTGGTATGGTCAGGAACCTGCTTTTTGAAGAAGGATGGTTAAATTACTTAATACAACAAAAATGATTACGGGGATCCCGTAATCATTTTTTGTATACTTATGGATTGACATCATACGCTTTTTGGATAAACGACTTAATCTGATTCAAGTTATTTACGCAAGCTAGGTTAATAAAGGCTTCATGGGTATAACGATTTAAATCCTTCTCAGTTCGTTTGTAGACTGTATTCAGTTCGCTATCGATAATTGATTGCATTTCTTTGCCTAAATTACTATTAGAGTTTCCGAAGCGCAAAATCAAGGACTTTCTTACCGTACAAAGTTTGGCAAACCCGCCTCTTCTACCTTTGCGCTTATACCCAATCCCTTTAGTGCTTTTTGGGTCAATAATATCGAATGGACCACTCCATAGAAACTGATCTATTTCCATAGCTAAATTTCTAGTTTGCACTGGGAAATGATTGAAATATTGTTCCTTGCCACTCCACCCTATTCCGTTAATTTCGCACAATTGCTCGAATTGTCTTAATAAAAAGCCTGTCACTGTTTCTGCACTGTGATTGATTTGTTGACTAAGGAAAAAACTACGGACGCTTTCCCAAGAATAAAGAAAAGGTTGCTCGATATAGGATTGCTCGGCATGAAATTTTTCCTTGTGTTTATCGAGCTGTCCCATGTGTAAATAATGTGTATCACCAATTTTGGTTTCGATAAGTACAGCAAGACCTTCCGAAAGAATTGAGGCATCAGGTTTGCTGTTTTTATCGGTGTAATTGCCCTCATTATATTTGGTTGTATTTTCTGCTATTCCTACTATAACACCCTTCTTAGCTAGTGTAAGTAAGCGTTCATGAACTTGGATTCCATAATTGTATGGCTCAAAAGTAACTGCGGAAGGATCGATCATTTGTAAGAACTGCTTCGTTAGTAGTGGGGAGGAGTGTTGTAAGACATTGATTAGAGCTTTTGTGACATTGTTTTCATTTTGAAGTGTTTTTGAATCTTCGCTAGATTGACCCCGAAAATATTGAAATACATTATCGTATTCCGTTATTGTATCCATCTTAGACCCCGCTTATCTTTTTGAAGTTTGAGTAACCTAGAAATTTGAATTTATCTGAAGGAATTGGATGATTGCTGTCGAATTCTAACTTTTGGCAAAAGAAAAAGCCTGAGGATGCTCTCCCACAGGCTTTTCTCACTGGTTCTTCCAGATTTGTATATATAGTATCACCAAATGCAATAGAAGGCAAGCTATTGCTGGAGAAAGAGAGGAGTGAAATAATGAATATGATGGCTTTTGGTAATGCAGAACGATACATCCTAAGTTTGTTTCCTCCAGATGCAATGTTTAGATTAGGCGGATTTGACTATAGAGTTATATTTTCAGGGAAACCTAGACCAACAAATCGTGGAGGCGAATGTAAAACAGATGTTTATGTAAGTGCCTTTAATATTCAAAGTGGAGATGAAATTGAACTTAAAATATCTTTCAAAAAAGAAAACGCTGACTTCTTAGAGAATAAAATGACAGATATAAGAGCAATTCAGATATTCGGTGATGCTTGGCAGAATAGGATTCGAGAATTCGTTAGTCAAATACATAGAAAATTTTTGAGTAGACCAATAATCTATAAATCTAGTTATGGCAATACCCAAGCGGGAAGCTTTACATTAGGTTGGAAAATGGAGCTAGTCTGTAGAAGTAATGGGGATTTATCAGGAAATGCCCATATGACACACGATGAAACTATTGAAGTATATGCCGGGAATAATTTAAGTACTGAAAAAAAGGATGCCATTGTTCATAATAGAATAATTTATGGATCCGGTTCAGCAAATTGTGTTTTAAATGTGGATATAGCGTATATAAGAACAATTCAAGATGCTGTAGATCATTTGCAAGGTGTTTTTGAATACACTGAACAAAATCCAGACGTTTATTTTGTGTGCAAAGCATTAAATTATCGCTCTTTTCAACAGAAATGGGATGGGGATCGTCCTTTAGCAGTTTTTGTTGAATGGCACGCTATTGATGGAAGGCTTACTCCTAGAATTATTTTTAACAATCCATTGCAAATAGGTGGTCATGCAGTTGCTGGTCTTTTGGAAGAAAGCCTACAAACGTTGGGGATTCGGGATACAGACTGTATAAACATAAACAATGTCTCGGATTCAAGAATAATTCACTTCTAAGTTTATGTTAGGTATTTGCAATA
Source organism: Paenibacillus vortex V453 (assembly GCF_000193415.1). Classification (NCBI taxonomy): domain Bacteria; kingdom Bacillati; phylum Bacillota; class Bacilli; order Caryophanales; family Paenibacillaceae; genus Paenibacillus; species Paenibacillus vortex. The sequence goes on along the minus strand of NZ_ADHJ01000001.1, from coordinate 309,087 downwards.
GGATACTTATGAAGGAAGGAAATGATTTGAAATATAGAGCCTATTTTGATGTTCCAATTGATACAGTGACAAAGAATATGAGAGGCAGCTCACCGTATTTGTTAGAAAGATTGATTGAAGAACTAGACAATGCAGTAGATATAAAACTGTCATTTTTCTTATACAATAATCCTTTTTTGCATGAGAAGCTTGAACAATTAAGTGATGAAGGCTGTTTAGTGCATATCTATTCTATCCCCTTAAATGGCTATACTAAGCAGTCGGTACAGATACATAATCCAATAAAGAATAGAAGTTTCCCTTCATCCAAGTACAAATATGCTGAGAAGATATATAGACGCATTGAAGAGAAGCTCTACCCTAATATAAAGCTTAGTTTATTTCCGCATACTTACGTGTGGTACAAACAACTTTTTTCTCGTGGAAAAGAAGCATACAGTCTTCATAATAAATCGATGCTTGTAGAGATGAGGGATGGAAGTACTAAATGCATTTCTTTATCAAGTAATCTTGCTTTTGCTGATCCTCCACATAGTGATAATTTATTAGTTGTAGAGAATGAACGGTATGCTACTAATATGTTTAGAACTTATTTTGACTTGTTGGATAGGCATTCTTTATCACTTGCTGAATATAAAGAGTTCTCTCTTTCGAAATATGATTTCGAATATCAAGTTAAACCAACAGACCTTGACCCTGATAATTATTATGGTTGTTATTACACTGCCCCCTTTATTACCTATAATGGTCAAGGCAGTAATCATTTTGTGCAGGGCAAGATTATTGATTTTATAAAATCAGCGAAGCAAAAAATATATGTATGCTCACAACACTTTATGGATATAGATCCATTTGATAAGGCAGCTAGAAGTGTTCTTACTTCTCTCGGTGAATTAGCTGATATGAGTCCTTTGATGGAGATAAAGGTTTTGAAGCAGACTAGGGCAAATAATCAAGCTCAAGGAAAAAGGACTCATATTGCGGAGGAATATATAAAGCGTATAAAAGATGCGGAACAAAGGTATCTGTCCCCAACTGTGCATGATAAATTTATTATTGTGGATGATAAAATCATTGTGATGACGGCGAACATTACGCCGACTCAGTTTGCATGGGGATACCCACATGCAATGAAATACGCAGTGAATAATGAAGTCCACATTGTAGAAAATTGTTTTTCTGAAATCAACAGTTTTCACTTCATTGAGGATATTGAGCTGGCGGAGAACTACAAAGCTCATTTTCAAACGTTATGGGCTATATCTAATGAAATATAATAAGAGAATGATGTCGGACTATGGAACTAAGTTCGATATCATTCTTTTTTTGAGCCTCTCAGTAGGGTATAATATATAGATAACAATGTGACGGAAGCACTGTTTAATCAGGGAGGCACTAATATATATGAAGCTTAATGAAAGAGGAAGAGGCAAATTTAAGCCTGCTCCTAATTTGTCACGTGAGGAAGTCCAACAAGTTTTATTTGAGAAAATCCAAGAAGAGATGTCATTAATTATAGAGTCTACTGATGATGAGGAACTTCTTAATAATTTAGATTATAAAAAAGATAAGTTTAACTTGGTCAGCCTCTTTTCTGGTTGTGGCGGTTTGGATATGGGGTTTGAATTAGCAGGGCTTGCTGCGGTAATTGGAGAAGAAGCTGCAATGGAAGCCTTCAAGGATAAAGATAAATTTAATGAAGTTAGGCATAAAAGCATTTTCCACACGATTTACACAAATGATCTTTTTACAGAAGCTAATGAGTCATATAAGATTAATTTCCCTCAATCGGTTGTACAACATCGTAAAGATATAAGGAAAGTGAAAAACTTTCCTAAAGCTGATGTAGTAGTAGGAGGTTTCCCATGCCCAGGATTTTCTGAGGCGGGACCAAGGTTGATAGATGATGAAAGAAATTTCTTGTACATCCATTTCATTAGATGCCTTATTGAAACTCAGCCATATTTCTTCATTGCTGAAAATGTTAAAGGCATGATGAATATTGGTGGCGGTGAAGTTCTAAAACAAATTGTAGAAGACTTTGCATCAGCAGGCTATAAAATGAAATATAAGCTACTGAATTCGAGGGACTATGGAGTTCCGCAGTTAAGGGAACGAGTTATTTTAGTAGGAGTAAGAAATGACATCGATTTTGATTATGAATATCCAGAGCCATCACATGGTGAAGGATTGGGTTTGAATCCGTATGTTACGCTGAGAGATGCAATTGGTGACTTGGTTGAAGACCCAGGTCCATATTTTACAGGATCTTTCTCAACAATTTATTTATCTCGAAATAGAAAAAAAACGTGGGAAGAGCAAAGCTTTACAATTCAGGCTTCAGGTAGACAAGCTCCTCTTCATCCTGATGGACCATTAATGGTCAAAATGGATGCAAATTGGTGGGATTTGCCTGGGGGAGAAGAACTTAATCGTAGACTCTCTGTAAAGGAAATCGCCAGAATACAAACCTTCCCTGATTGGTATGATTTCACAACGACACCTAAAAAAGTATCGGAAAGCTCCAAACTTGACTATATATATAAACAAATTGGGAATGCTGTTCCGGTTTTGTTAGCAAAAGCAATTGCTAAACCGCTAGCTGATTGGGCTGTTAAGTTCAAGGAGAATGAAGAACTGTTAGTCGAATCTATAGGTAGGCTTGAAACTAATCGATTACGTAGACGAGGTAAACAGTGGTCTTTATTGCTGCGAAGAGCTACGAGTCCACGAAATCGTGGCAAAAGGGTTTCAAAGGTATTCAACAGAAGTAGTTATGTATATCGTCGTGGTCAAAGTCAGACTTTAGTTATGAACAGAAAAAATATTGTATATCGACGCCGTAAAAGTCGGTCAAAATGACAGAGATAGCTATGTAGTTTATTTGATTTAAAATATACTGTTCATTATAATTTTTTTAATGATGGAGATATGATGTTAAAATACACTATTGGCTTTATTAAACGTGGCAATGAAATATTAATGCTAAACAGAAATTCCTCTCCCGACATGGGAAAATGGAATGGCGTAGGTGGGAAATTCGAAGAGGGAGAAACACCTCTAGAATGCATTATAAGAGAGACTTATGAGGAAACGGGAATCAGGCTGAAAAAAGAAGATGTAATTTATTCAGGTGCAGTGACATGGGCTAGTGAGAATGGAAGATCAGGAATGTATGCTTTTATTACTGAAGTGCCTCATGATTTTGAATACACAGCCCCGATTGAAATGGTAGAAGGAATTTTATGCTGGAAGAAAATTCAATGGGTTTGTGATGAAAAGAATTTAGGCGTAGTAGGTCATGTCCCTCATTTTTTGCCTAAAATGCTTAGTGATGAGAAACAATATGAGCATCGTTTTTTCTTCTCAAATGGTACTGTTAAGAAGTATGAACAGATTCCTCTAAGTGATGAATTAACATTTTAAAGAGTGGCAGGGGTTTCCCCTGCCACTCTTTAATCTAATATTGGGAAATCTGCTTCCTTACCCTTTTTTGCAATATAAGACCCAAATGCCCAAAGCAAGTTATCCATCTCAGAGTATGTCATACTACTTGGAGTAATATTATGCCCTATTAAAGAATATTGTATGAATTCATTCAGTTCCTTTCTTTGAGAATGTAACAGTTGTTGAAATAAGCCAATATCTGAGTATTCGTCTTCACTTTTGGGATTATACCAAAAACCAAATAGTCGTTTAATATGTCGATCAGGCTTAAACCCATTCCAACCTAAGTTTCTTAGAAACTCACTTGAAAGAATATATCCCATCCCCATAAATTTATAATGTTTCGGATTATAAAACATGCCTAGTAGAGTTGAGTCTTTTGGAGGGTTTGCGCAAAAACCACATATGAGCAACAACAATTGTTCATCACTTAAGTTTATTGCATCATCTTTGGTCTTATTTAAAAAGGCAGATGCCAATCTTATGATATAGTTTTGATAAAAATCTTCTAGAAGAGTTAGTTTTTGTGACCATTGAAAAACTGCGGTAACATCATTTTTTCTAGTTTGACCAGGAAAGAATGTCTTAACCTCATTTTCAAACTCAGGATTCCATTTATCGTATACTTTTAAGGGGTCGTAATCCTCTAAAAGTTCTCTTAACTCATGTTCTCTTGCAGAGAATGTCCCCCACTGACGTGAATTGCTTCCTAATGCTCTAGTAGCTGCCTCGAAGACATCTTTATTAGATACATCCCTAAAAATACTTCTGACTGGCTGTTTCAATGCTAGGATAATGGATTTCGAAAAATCTTCAGCAGAAATTGACGGTTCAAGGCTATAATCCGTTTCTATTTTCTTTCTTATGTGTGGATCTTCCCAGAGATATTGCGTGATTCTTGTGACGTTAAGTTTATCCATCGTATTCCTCCGAATAGTAATATCATTATTGTATTCTATGTTTTGTTGCTGTCAAATATTAGACTGGAAAATTCGTGAAATAAAACTCTTGACAATCACTATGTAGCCAATATATGATTAGCTTCAACAAATTGAATAACGAGTTGAGTAATCAACGGTCGAATTTTCGGCGGTCGCTCTTGTAAGCAATGAAGAGCGCGGTTAAGCCGGGTGCAAAGAATAGCTGCACCCCTGCTTAGCCGTTGGCAAAACTCGACTAAACGGAAGAGTCCCAACGTAGGGACTCTTTTTTTTGTCCCAAGTACATTGAAAAGTTCATATATCAAGTAGTCACTAACAAAAAACATTGGAGGAATTTATTTATGTCAAATCTATTATTAAAAAAACTTAACAAGAAAGCAAAGGATTACTCAGTAGAAAGAAAGCAAATTAATGGGTGTGCAAGTGAAGGATACATATTTATTTCAGGCAAGTTAAAGTTAAACTCAGATGAAGCATCTATGTTAGCAATGAAATTAATACATTTGCACATTGTTCAAGCGGTTGAGGTTTACTGTGCAGATAAAACAAACCGTTTTATACTAAGGAAAATTCGTAATGTTATTGACGGAACAAAAGTAGTTTCTGAACAACTAGAATATGCGATATCTGATTACTTCTCTGAACATGACAAAGAATTGGGTCTTGCGGTTATTAAAATAACAGCATTTGATATTCCCAATAAGCACCTAACAAGAATTTCTACTCATAGAAATAGTTTTTTGGATGTTTTACATTACTTTTTTTCTACTCAGATTCATGCGTTAACTCAGCTATATCCAGTATATAAGCCCGAAGAGGAGTCACTCTCCGATATTCAGCTTCAATTGATCAATTGTGATCAGTACGAATATCGTTTAAAGCAATTGGTTCTGGATGATATTGTGAGTAACTATTTTGAGTTTGAAATCATGGCAGGAAAAAATAATATTCAGGAATTGATAAAGAAAATTGATCAAAGCCAATTCAAAAAGGTAAAAGGGATTTATTGTATAGACCCGAAAATGACGCATGCCATATGTGCAATAAGCAAGGAATATGAAAACCATCCAGTAATTAATTTTTGGTTGCATGAAGATTTCCAATCAAGGGATAGCAACTCTATATTTGATGTCAATTGTGACTATGCTTCGATGGTGGTTAAGATTAACAGGAAAGACCGAGCAGCATTAATAAAACTGAAAACTGGTAGAGAAGCTCTTCAATATTTATGTGAATAAAGGCATGACAACAAAAGGACACACAATTTTGATTGTATAACCTTTAATGCAATAATAGGATATACAACATTAAATATGAGAGTCATCTATGACGAAAAAATAGGTTACAGAATGTTAAAGGAGATGAGCCAACTGGACTTTACCCTATACCTTAAACAACAAGAGATGCGGCAGAAAACAATTGCTGGCTATACTGCTGTAATTAATGAATTTATACAATGGCGGGATGCCCTTCTTGATCAGCCCGAAATAGTTACACAGCTACACATATTGGAATATAAATCTTATTTGAAGACAATCAGAAAAAATCATCCTAAAACGGTCAACCGCAAGCTTGCCGCTTTAAGGAAATGGATTCAGTATTTACAAGCAACAGGGCAGTTAAAGGAAGTCATTGCTGTTAAGGATGAAGCATTGGCAGATATAGAACGCTGGAAAGATCCAAAATTCTTGGATAAAAACGAAATTAGGGATATCCGAAAAGGTATCGAAAAAGAGCCGAGCAATTTTCTGCGGAACCGTGACAGATGTATGATTTACCTAATGCTATATCTTGGCTTGCGGCAAGAAGAAATGCTCAATTTGGAGCTTACCGATATTATTCGCACACCAGGCAAGCAAAAAGTTATTATTCGTGAAGGAAAAGGTGGTTTCTACGGAGAATTGGCACTTGAATCAACCGAGCTACGTGGAGCCATTGACCAATGGATAGCTGAACGAGCCAAAAGCAGATTTGCCGACAGTTCTTATCTGTTTGTCAGTCGGAAATCAGCACATGCTGGGAAGCGGGCTGCTGTTAAAATGATTAAGCGAGTATGTAAAACATCTGGTGTTGAGTTCACTTGCCATCAGTTACGACACACGTTTGCCAAACGCATCATTGATGAAACAGGAAACATAAAAAAAGCGCAGGAGCTTCTTCGCCACAAGCATACATCTTCGACAGAAATCTACACAAGGCACCGTAAGGAAGAACTGAACGAGGTACTACGAAAACTTGATGATGTGATGTAAAAAAAGCGCAAATAGCCAAGCCGATGGTATGCTGATAAAATCAGCGCAGGGGCTTGGCTTTTTTATGCGGTTTTATCGAATAGAACCATTGAACATATTGCATCTATTAGAAACATCATTTATAACGGTTTGATGAAACGGGATGGTCGTATGGAATATAGCCGATATTCAGGATGCATCCAATCTATATATTATATGGACAGTATCTGTTCCTTTCAATATATCTATTGTATCTGATAGATACGATATAACTACGGACGATAAGCAAGTGTCGCTGTTCATTATACTTGGTAAACAGTTTCAAGCTTAATCATGCTATCACAATTGAAACCATGTAGAATTACCGTTCAAATGGCATGCTAATACCAGACTACTAAATATTTTGTGTACCATTTTAAGAAAAAACAGGCTCATATCGATAAAAAATAATGTGTGCGTGAACAAGCTCGTTAATAGCAGCGACGCTAAGTGGTTGATTGGCTTTTGCTTCTAATACATCTAAAAACTGCTGGAGAGCATCGGCTTCCTTATCTGATAATTGCTTGCGATACACATAAACAAACAAGCCAAAAGCTAAGACACGATTAATAATAATTTCGTTTTGAAGAATGAATGCACTAGATTTACGTTCAGCATGCAGCAGATCCATATATAGCAATACTGCTAGGATGACAGCAGGTATGAACCAATACATTAAGCTGAACTTAATCCATACAAGTAAGCTGGCGACTGCTAGAAGAATAACACTCGCCAGCAATAGAGACAACTTTTGACTCGTAAAAAATAACTTACCCTCATATTTCAAATAGCTTCACCAGTTTTTTGTTCATTCAGGATAAGCAATGAAACGTCATGTTTCGACAATTGTTCTGAAATTTTTTGGAATTGGTCATGATCGATGTGCAAAATGTGATAAGACTGAACGACTAATACATCAATTTTTGTTGAACCACTTAATACAGGTTCAAGACTTGGACGTGGTGCATCTGATTTGACTATATCTTTTAGTATGATAACATCCTCATGAGCAACCTGATAGTCATAGCAGAATTGCTGTAAGGTTAAATATTGCTTATTAATCGTTCGTGGTGTTTCGCCACGTATATAAAAAGCAACGGTCAGGTTAGTCATATTCATAAAATTAACATTCTCCTTTCTTGGTAGATGCTTGTATTTGTTCAAGTTGCATTCTAATTGTCGCATCGTCAAAAAAATGAGCATGCCTAATATCAGATTGGTCACGATATAGTTGTTGATAACGATAACGAAATCCTTTACCAATATGTTGGTAAGCCTCAGGTGTTTCATGCATGTCTTTGAGTAATTTGCGTTCTAATAATTTATATAATGTGGATAGGCTAATCAGGAATAAAGCAAACAAAATTGTATTTTGTGGTGTTATATAGTCCATCAGTCTGTCCTCCCTAATGTTAAACCATTTTTATCCAGTTAATCTATAGCAACCAGTATAGCTGGTTTCCTCTCTCTTGCCAAGGCTAGTTATGCTAACTGTTTATGTTTGTTCTTTCTCTTCTTGTTCTTGTTCTTGTTCTAAAAAGAAAAAAATATAGTCTTGTGTCCCAGCGGATATGTCCCAAAGCAGGATAGTATCTGAAATTTGACTTTGTTTCTTGCACATATATAATGTCTCTACAAATTGCATCTGTTTAATTTTCAATATGGAGTTGATTCCATACAGATGCTATAAAATTCAAAATTTGAAGGGAATTATTTATATGTCAGAACAAATCGAACAACACATACAAGACCATAAAGAGGCATTATTACAACAGTTGAATACGTTGATTATTGGAGAACGCAAACGTTTTATTGAGCAGTCGGGAGAAGGAGAAGCAACTAAATACTTTACAGCGAAACGAGCAATAAGAGACGATGATGTAATGGCGCATTTAGATGGAGAAAGAACGGTAGGCTGTTTTTATATTGGAAAAGCAAGTAAATTCTTATGCTTTGATATTGATGAAAACAATCCATCTATCCCACTACAACTGCTTCAACTATTAAAAGATGCAGGATTCAAGTCCGAAGAACTTCACGTTGAAAATAGTGGCTTAAAGGGATGGCATATCTGGTTATTCTTTGAAAAGCCAGTTCCCATATCCCGATTGGTGACGTTTGGAAGGTATTACATTAAAGAGCTTGGTTCTATGGGGACGAAAATTGAATTGCGCCCTGAACAAATTGAAAACAGTCGGCGGCATCAAGTTGCCATTTGCTAAGCACCGCAAAACAAATGTGCGCACAACCTTTTTACAGCATGATTTGCAATCACATGATAATGCTGTGCAGTATTTTTTGAACATTATTCCGATGCAGAAGCAACGATTTGATGTTCTCGCAAGAGATGTATTGGCTTATCAAATGCAAAAAGAAGCTTTCACCATAGGTCGTTCTATGCTTTTAAAGGAAGCAGAGAATAAACCTAAAACGGATAAAGCAGAAGACGCTGCGGCAACCAAACGCAATGCATTAAAAAGTACACCACTTGCCATTGTAGCTCAAAAGCTATTACAAGACGGTATTCCTCAACAGGACACCGAGGTTCAGCAAGGAAGGCATTATTATCAATTTTTAGTTGCATTGTATTATAAAGAGCAAGGCTACTCCGAACAAGAAACGACGAAGAAAGTATTGGAGTGGGCGTTAAGAGAGAAGCAAATGAACCGTGCCAAGAGCAGTGAAAGTGAAATTAAGCAGGATGTTACGACTGATGTTCATCATGTCTATGCTAAGGATAAGAATTTTTTTGCAATAAGAGTAAGAGAAATGACATTTTACGAAGACGATTTTCGAGTAGTCCAAGAGCTATATGAAGCTACACTGCAACAGATTGCTTGGGCAATATTGATTTTGGGACGCATGTATCACGAAAATGGACAGGTTTACTTTTCAATTAGACAATTAGAAACGATGACGGGTATTAGTCGCAATACGGTTCACCGCAGGTTAAATGTATTAAAGGAATCAGGTATTTTTGAAAGTTATTGAACATGGTTATTACAAACAAGATAAGTCAATGGCGAGCTTATACCATGTTCCCGCCTTACTCAATCAGGACGACAAAGCATCGTTTATGCTAACTATTCAGGAAACAGAATGGAAGGGAATTTACGAGGAAGCACTTGTTCAGATTTACAAGCAGAACATGATAATTGAGATGCGTCAAGAGGAAGCGCAATGAGAACATTATTTTGTGACCAATCTTTGTTGCGATTTGGATTCTCCATTGTGGAAAAGGCATCTGATCATGTTCAGATTATCGCTTATGGACTGCTTCAACTGGATGCAAAGCTTCACTATATTGAGCGACTAGGAGAAATTGAAAAATGGCTAATTCGAATGATTAGAGAGTATGGAATTGAACAAATTGTTTGTGAAGAAATTCAGTTTCAGCGTAATGTTCAGACTTTTCGCAAGCTTGCCGTTCTGCAATCTGCCATTGAGGCGGTATGTTATCATAATGGAATTAGTTATGCAAAGCCATTACAAGTGCATGTCTGGCGAACAAAAGGTGTAAGGCGAATTTTGCAACTGCCTGATGGTAGTAAGCAAACGTTATTTCAATATCTCAACCATTATTTAAATGCTCCCCCAGCATTCGATATGAACCAAGCAGATGCACTAGGAATGGCGATTTATTGGTGTGATAAGTACTATGAAAATTTACCCTTACATATGCAAAATGCTTTACAACTACAAATAAAGGGCAAAGGAATAGGTTAATTCCTTGCCCGTTTATTCAGAAATACTTGGAATTGCTTGGTGAAAGAAGCTTTTTTATCATCGGTAATAACAGCCGTCTGATTCGAATGCTTGAAGTGGACAGTGTTCTCTCTAATTTCTTGTACCTGATTTAGATTAATCAAGCAGGAACGATGTGTTAATACAAAATCATGAAATAATAAGTAGTTTTCGTATAACTTGATCGAAATTTTAGACTCCAATTGCTCTTGGCTAGTATGAACATAAACAATGCGATTGATGGACTCAATGAATAAAATTTCATTAGGTGTATAAAGTTGAATGTCGTTTGAGACAACAGGAACAAATAGACCGCCGCTAGACATAAACTGAGTTTGCTTGATGCTCCAACGCTGTTTATCAATCCCTTGTTTGACTCGTTCGAATGTAAAGGGGGCTTCCAAAATATCTATCATTCCTAAATCTGCTACATAAGTCGCTGGCAATGTCTGATTGGTAATTAGAATGGTCGGAACCATTCTGCCACGCAATCGAAGCAAATGGTAGGCTTCAATCGCATTCCATTCAGTATTTACGTTGTGACCCAAAAAGACAGCATTAATATTCTGTTCACGAAGTAGGGTATCCATGTAATCTTTTGCTGAATTCGCAGTTCCAACAATTTTAACGTTTGGGATATTTTCAAGTAAGAGTTGGAGTATGTCAGATTGCTCGATATCGCCAACAAGTAATAGTTCTAATTTGGATTCATACATTTAGATCCACCTAACCAACAACAGTTTCTAATAAATAAGTTCTTTCAGTTTGTCTTCTAATTGGCTCATCATGTGCTTGGATAGTTTTCCAAGAGGCTCTAACAGCCTAGCTTGCTTGTCTATGGTCATGATTTTACTTACATCCATGCTCAGCTTAAATTGACTTTCTGCAGAATATCCCGTTAATTCCTTTACGAATAAGGGATGGCTGTCAGGGGTGCTAGAAGCTATAATTTGTACAGTTGGAGAATGTAAATTTCCTGTATTATTCTGGATCACAACTACTGGACCGACCCATTCTTCGTCATGCATTAAGTGGTTTAACTTCGCAAGAAACACATCTGCCCGCTTGGCAGGAATGCGTCCGCAGGAACATCTCTTTTTAACATTGGTAACGATTTGCTTACAGCTGGAACAAGTCATGCTGCATCCTCTCCTTTATGCTAAAACTGATCAGTTTTAGCACGAGAAAGGAAAAAAACAAAATCAGAACGTTCTGCCATTATTTTAACCCAAGATTGGTTCCATCAGATGGGTTATCGGTAGTGACAATAAGGGAATTGTTGAAACAAAGAACTCGTGGTACATACGAGAAAACGCTAGTCATGTACCGAAAGGAATGCACCGTTTTGACTAATCCCGTTACAATTAAGATAAGGAGGCGGCGCAATGGGAGTGGTTGCTAATCTAGTGGTGTATATGATTTCATCAGGGCTGCTTATTTTTATGGTAATTCTGGTGATTAGAAAAATAGGCGGTAATGAAGCGCAACGATTAATGGGGGATAATCATACGAGTAGAAGGTTACGTGACCAACAACAGCAATTAGACCCCTATATGAATCCAGGCGTAGATGTTGTGGTAGACCGTTACCATCATGGGATGAACCAGCATCATATAGGGAGCCATGACAATAATGGTTAGGGTGAATTTAATAATGAGATGTGAACAAAAAAAACATGGTGAAGAAGGGTGTCTCCCTTCTCTCCATGCTTTTTGTTTTGAACGGCTAGTCCTCAAATGGTCCATTGCTCCAGACATCAATCAAGTCGTGTTTAACTTGGTCTAGATTGCCGTAATCAACGAACAGCTTCACACCAACTGAAGACGAATCTATGGCAAGAATCTCCCGTAACTCATCATCGCCTCCGAAATGGTCCCAATTCATTATTAATAATCCGAATCGAATGTCCTGTTGACCATAAAAGAAGATTGCCTGAACTTCCTCATCTGGCAGTTTAGACATTTGAATAGAAGGAAAAAATTTCGTAATTAATGGTTGCAAAATCTGTCTTAACTCTTCGGTTGGTTCGACTCTTTCCTTTCTGCTTAATTACCCCCATAGATTGGAGAACGGTCATACCCTTGTTGCGTAGGCTGGACAAATTGGTCGGCATGACTGGGATTGTAAATATGGTTGCTGTCCAGATTGATTTTTTCAATAATCTCGTCATAGGTCGAGGTTTTCAAGCTTGCTTTATCAAATACGGAATCTTCCCCCAATGAAAAGCCTTTACCTACTTGACTATTGGCTTGAAAAAATGCAAAAGCATTGTAGCCAACAAGCCCAACTAGCAGAATAATGCCAAGAATTCCAGCCGCTACAAGCCCAATCCATGGATTTTTGACTTGTTTAGTGGACTGTTCTATTTCCACAATAGGCATTCCTGCGTTTCTCGCCGTAATTTTGGCGCCTCGGTCATTTGTAAGAAAATAAATTGGCTTTCCTTGCTTGTGTAACTGCAAATAAGCTGCAAGAATACGATCATCCATGGTATCAGCTAGATTGAGTTGGGTGAGTGTCTTGAAATCGACAGAAGGCAGTATAGTTAGGGATTGTCCTTGTCTTTGCGCATCTTCAATGGCTTTAAAGGCACGTCTTGCGTTGGAAGATGTTTCTTTATCACTGCTGTTCTTTAAGCCATCCAGTTCTTTTTGGACTTCTCTGCTCATGACAATGTTTTCTTTCTTCAATATCTCAAAGGTTTCGGTTGGGTAGTGCATTAAAATATTCGTATCCAAGCCAAAAGCATTGCCTTGCCCTATTTTTTCAGAAATAGCTTTTTTATATTGTTGGAGAAAGACATTTTGTTTCAAGTTGCGAACATTCGTTGTTGCTAATGAGCGAGAATTAAACAGAATTCGTGCAAGCGCATCTTTTGCTCCGAAAATCTCTTTATAGTGTAGGAACAGTAAGGCTGTTCTGCATATGCCGATATACAGCACCAAAGCTACCAAAGAAATAAAAAGTCTTATAAATAGTGCAGATTTGTCGTGTTGTGCTTCAATGATTTGAATGACATTTTCGCTGGCGAATGCAGTAACATTCCAGGTAAATAAGCCTGTAAGTAGGAACAGATTGGTGATCCATCTTTTTTTCATGTTCGTTAGTTCTCCTTATCATGATATACATAACAATATATATTTTAAGGGACTGTGGAAAATCTTGCCGAATATTTGGTTGTTACGAATGGGTGTTGGTTTTAACAATAACGAAAAAAGTAATTGACAAACCAATTTAACCCATGATAGTATTCTACTAAGCTCAAAAGAGTGATAACCTACAACTGAATGTTTTATTAATGATACACCCATAGTTTCCGGTACCGAAAGGTATGCGGAGCTGGTATCACCATAAAGTGGTTTCAAACACTTGGTGATCTGTCGTTTTTGCTTTACTTGTGTATCTAATCGTATCTATTAGACGGGAGAAGTCTGCCCTCTGATAGAGAAAGATTAGATGACAAGAAAAAACGATAACCAGCTCTACAACGGATTACTATGGGTGTTTTTTGTTTACCCAAGTAACTCCAAATGCTCATTGACAACTAAAAAATATTACAATCCCTAATTGCACAGGGAGCGTAATGAACAAACTTTGTAGGTGATCGAATTGGAAATGCAATATGATTCACAACTAGATCGGTGGTATGCATTAGATTTTGAAGCATTTGAGTTGCATTAAAACGAAAGCAACTAACCCAAAACTTAGCGGAGGTATATGTATGAAAACCCATTACAAACTGAAATACGAGAAGAACGATGACAGATGGTTAGCGATATCAAATCAAGATAATGAATTTCCCATGCGTTGCGGTGATATGTTTCAGATTAAGCTAGGAAAAATACTATTAAGTTGCCGTCTTGAAATGGACAGTGATTGGTATGTAATCAGCAGTGGAACAAAGATTAAGCTTCATCCGAAAGAGCATTACGAAGTACTCATCCAATAACGGTGAAGACAATTAATTATAAAAATAATAAGGAGAAATCAATGATGAAAACTAAAATAACGAAAGAAAAAAAAGGAATTCTAATTGGAGAAGCACTTGCTATTCTGGAAAATGAGCTTGAAGGTTGTCATTTTGAATATGAAATGGAATATCATGAGGTACTTTATTGGGGATGCACGTTTAAGGTCAGAGTAAATCAAAAAGGAATACTAGTACAAATGGATCCAGTTAAAGATGAACTCGGATATGAACATAGTGCGGGTCCAACTCAAATTACGAATAAGGAAATAATCAAGCTAGTTACACCTGAGAAATTATCACATCTAATACTTGATGGGTTAGATGGTGCTTGCCAAAGCTTAGGAATGCATATAAGTAGTTTCTATAAACATCTTAGACGAGAGGGCTATATAGTTGACGGTATAACTGTTGAATATAAGCAGAATAAATACTGTGTAAGTGTTTTGTTCGACGATGAAGATGGGAAGTATAGATTGATTGCTGTTGAAATCTTCAACGGTAACTTAGATAACTGGGAGTACAAAGAAACACACAACCTAGATGTTGATTTATATATTTACTTAACTGATATTGCTAATGAAATGATTTCGTTACAAAAACAATCTGTTTAACAGCAGTTCATATATAGGCTTCGATAATCCTTTAACGGTGAGAAGCCTCAAAAAAACAAAATTCCAGGAGGAAACAAGAATGCAAAATACATTATTAAAGGGTATACATATTATCGAAAACGGCACAGAAATTGAAAAAGAACTTTTCCCTTATAGCGGGGAAAATAACCATTGTTCAAAGCTTAAGGAATTTGAAGTAAGACAAATTAGACATTGGTACAGTTACGGACTCTCTACAAAACAAGAACTCGCAAATTACTTTCATGTTTCAGTTTCAACAATTAGAGATATTATCAATTATCGCACTTGGAAACATTTAAGTACTTACCGTCCCAAAGGCGAGATAATTACAGCTACAAAATTTCAATTAGTGAATAATGGGAACAGCAATAATCCCAAATTGATTGCATTAGTACATATGATAGTGTCACCAAGTGAAACAAAATTATTAGAGATTATTCACGACGATGAGTTGCTGCTTAATTATAAGTATCCCGATGCAGTACTTATTGGAGAGTACATAATAGAAACCTAATATCATAGTTGCTTTACACAAAGTGAATCACCATGAGTTGAAATAAAAAACGTAGTATAGCTATTGGAACAGTTCTAAATATGATGAAGTTTGCAAAATTTGAATGTACAGTCACATGGAAGTGGCTTTTATATAGAACCAAGGGGAAAATGAAAATGACTACAAATACAAAAAATGATATTATTACACCTACAATACAGGAGATAAAGCAGGATCAGCTTGTAACGGCTCTTATTACTATAATTAAAAAATATGCTGAGTCGAAGCAAGTGAATGAATAATTTAATGCAGGTGGGTTGCCAAATGGTAATCCACCTGATTTTTTAAGCAAAATAAAAAATATAGGAGTGAGTAGCTATGACAAAGCAAAAGGTTGCAGTATATTGTCGAGTTTCCACAGAGGAGCAAGCTAGCGGTTTTTCATTGGAGAGTCAGGAAGCAATTTTAATTGAATATGCGGAAAAAAGAGGTTTTGAAATTTATGATGTATATATCGATGATGGGTACTCGGGGAAAGATTTTAACAGACCGGAAATACAACGTTTAATGAGAGATGCTCGGCAAGATAAATTTGATATTGTGTTGGCTTGGAAGGTAGATAGAATTTCACGTAGTAATAGGGATGTTCTTACTATGATTGATTTAGAGCTTCGTCCTCGAAATATGAAATTGCTTATCAGTACTTGTGATATTGATAGCTCTACTACTATTGGGTACATGTTTATTAGCCTTCTTGGAACATTTGCTGAATATGAGCGAACAGTTATTATTGAGCGTGTTGAAATGGGAATGTCTAAGAGAGCATCAAAAGGTAAATGGTGCGGAGGAAAGATACTTGGATATAAAAATGTAGATGGCTGTTTGGAGATTCACCAAGAAGAAAAGAGAACTGTTACCCAAATATTTGAGATGAGAGCAGAGGGGTTAGGTTATAAGGCAATAGCTAGTCGTTTAAATGAACTAGGGCATACTACAAAAAACAATAAAGCCTTTCAAATTAATACGGTTAAAACCATTTTGAGTAATCCGACTTATATAGGAAAAATTAGATGGGGGCAACACCGCCAATGGGCAAAAAAAAGACGTAACGGCAAGTCTAATAATGAAATAACAGTTGATGGTATTCATGAACCAATTATAAGCCAAGAATTATGGGAAAAAGCAGTAGAGGTTGGAAAGTTACAAAATAATAAAGCGATAGCCCCAAGTAATAATAAAGGACAATTCTTGTTGTCAGGGATTTTACGTTGTCCTCAATGTGGTGCTGGTACTGTCATGACAAAACGAAAGATGAGAAATGGTGATGGACATCATTTATATTACATGTGCCAAGCTTATCATTCCAAGGGGTTGACGGCTTGTAGAACTAATCTCATTGACAAGCATCTAATTGAGGAACAGGTGTTAAAAGTTATTAAAGGGGTCTTAAATAATCAAGCGCTAGTTGATGAGATTTTAAACAAAGCCAAAAGTGAAAGCAATTATGATACAAGCGAATTGAATCTTCAACTATCAGTTCAAGTAAAAGAATTAGACAGATTAATCAATCGAAAATCAGAGACGAATCAATCGTTCATTGTAGGAGATATTGAGGCAACAGCGTACAATGAAATTACAATGGCATTAGTACAAAAAATCGAGGGCATTGAACGAAGTATCCATAATTTGAATGTTGAGATTGAGAAGAAGTCTTCGAAATATCATATAACGGAAGCTATGATAGCTGATACATTACAAAACTTTGAAACTGCTCTTGAACATGCTGACAATGAAGAAAAGAAACAATTAATAAAAGCATTAATAAAGAAAATTGAAGTTGAACCTGACCGTAAGCATCTAAAAAGCATCATCTTTTGGTTTTCGGAAGATGATGCTTTACCACTAAATGAAGCACGGAGAACCTTATCATAAATGACGGCTAAAAATTGGGTTCTTTACTGCCATCTTCGCGGCTTAGCCTGAAGTTGCCGAGGTCGCGAATGTTGTCTCCCGCTTTGAGAACGACGATGTAGCCCTGCGCGCCTAAGCAAAAATCGATTTCAAATTCATCTTCCAGTTCAACACTTAGTTGGTTGAAATAATCCTCGACCTGATCGAGGAGTGCCGCCGGAAGCGCCCCAACCCGGTGCAGCATGACAAGGTCCCGCTTAGTTTTGATGATTTTCAATCTATTTACCTCCTGAAAAAGAAAATGACCCCTCGAAAAGGGGGCTTGGTACTAGGTCACGAATATTATATATGTATCAAAAATTGCTTGAACCGGTTTTAAGCTAACTGGCAGATTAGCGAAAAAGGAAATTGCAGATCAGTGACGATGTTGTAATCGTTAAAGCTTTGAATCTCATAATTACTCTTTTGTAAGGTGTGGTTAAATGGCCTTGGAAAACACAAAGTTTAAATACTTGGAGACTTTTTAAAATCCCGCCGTGAACGGATTAAGCCGGATCGTATGGTTTGGGCGGCTTTTTGGGACAAGTTGCAAAGCGTTTGGGAGCCGGCAAAGTATTGGGGACCGTTGGAAACCCAGAGAAAGCCAAGCTTGCCGCTTCCTTCGGATATGACGAATTATTTGTCCGGTCCGAATTTGCTGAGAAGACCCTGAAGTCCACCGGACAGAAAGGCGTTCACGCTGTCTTTGATCCGGTGGGGGGAAGCATGCGCAAACAAAGCTTAGGTGCTTTGCCCGCTCGGCCAGTTGGTTGTTGTCGGAAACGCCAGCGGTGAAGAGGATGTCTCGCATTCCTTTAACCAAATATGGTTTTCCAACAAACAGTCCGCTGGTTTTACATTAGGCGGATACGCCGAAAGCAATCCTGCAGAAACCGGGAAAGCGGCGCGGGAAGCGTTAAGCATGCTGGCAAGAAAAGAAATCCATGCTGAGATTCACGGCGTGTATCCTTTGGAAAAAGCGGCAGAAGCTCTTACACTTTTAGAGCAGAAAAACACTGTCGGCAAACTGGTTTCGAAAGTATAAGCTCGAAGCAAAACGAGAGAGCTTCACTGTGAGCCTCTTTCCTAAAATACAGTTATTGAAGTAACGAAGACGATAGTTGAATAAAGCGAGATCTAAGAAAGGGCCATCCCGCGAAGGATGGCCCTATAACTTGCCGTTATAAACAACGCGGAGAACCGTATCATAAATAGTGGTAAAGTGGAGGGTAGAAATTGAATATTGATGCCCAGACATTAATCAAGATGAGAGAGCCTCACACCCAGAAGCTGAACAAAAGCGATCTGCAGGGGCATTTGGGTTCCATAAATATATAGATTCGTGAGTATGTGCCCTGCCGCATTACCGGCTAGGAAGATTCGGCATAAAAAGTGTATGATACGGTGCAGCAGCAACAGCGCCGATATCTGAGGACGGTGAGAAGGAGGGAAGAGCAGGAAACACTCTATCATTGATGTGGACCTATAATATAGATACATAAGTAACAGGGCACTCTTCGAAGTAGAGTGACCCTGTTTATAGTGTTTTAGCCAAATATACCATATTACACCGGTAAAAATGATTAACCTAGTTGTTGCACACCTTTGTACCATACGGCTTGGATAGACAAGGTATCCGAGATATTGGTTGTCGGATCACCAGCTACCAATACAAGGTCAGCGAGCGCCCCTACGGCAATTTGGCCCCGATCGTTAAGACCAAAGCGACGGGCCGGTTTTGAGGTAGCGGACCGAAGTGCTTCTATCGGAGTAAACCCGGCCATAACCAGCAATTGCATTTCATGATGAACGCTGGCACCATGCGCGAGGCCTCCGAGATTCTTAACGGGAACGGGGGAGACATCCGTACCGACCAGAATATCCACTCCGGCACGGTGAAGATCCATCACGTTACTAAAGCTATTCTCCATATGGCCTTGCGGGAAAGTATTGAAGCTAGAGTTCAAAATATCGATCCATTCCGGACTTAATTTGGAATAAACACGCGGATCATTCGCCAATTCCGATGCCGGATTCCCAAGAATGGACGAGTTCAATACCAAACATGGTGTCACGAACGCGCCTGAATCGGCTATGGATTTCACCAATTTGGCCGTGTGTTCGGGCCTGTCGATAAACAAGTGACCCAATCCGTCCACCCCAATATCAATGGCGCTCTGTGAGGAATCAGCAGTCAAGACGTGAGCTATGACGATTTTATCGAACTTATGGGCTTCTTCCACGGCTGCTTTTAGAATCTCATCGCTCAAAACAGGCAGGCCAGGAGCAGCCATGACCGTCCCTTCTTCGATCATGATTTTAATATAATCGGCTCCATTCTCCACTTGGGTATGCACATGTTTGATCGCTTCCTCCACAGTCGTTACTTGGGGCACTTCTTCGTGATCGTGAGCGTAAGCGGCTAGCATAGCTTCCCGGTCTTCTTTCGATAACTTCTCCAATTCCTTTAATATGAAATCAGGGATTTCATCCCCATCCGGAAGCAGTTCATCCGGATGACCGCCTGGAGCGGTGATCGCTGTACCGGCAGAACGGACATCGGCGACGTCATTCACATTTTTCAACTGGATCGCCCGCCCTCTTTTCGTAAAATCGCCGTTCATTTCGAGTTCTGTCGTAACGCCGAATTTTAAGGCATCCCTTAGTCCACCAATGGAAGTGTGAACATGCGCATCAATCAAGCCTGGCAATAATGTCGCGTTTTTCGCATCAATGATGGTTGCGTTTGCCGGAAGATCTCCACTTACCGCAATAATGGTTTCCCCTTTGATGACAACATTTCTTGAATCGATAACCTTTTCCCCGTCGAAAATACGTGCATTTGTAATCGCCGTAACTCTTTCTAAAGGAGAGCTTTGGGCAGCATTCTTCATTTTGTTATTCCTCCTTGGAGTTGTACGTGAATCACTTCGGAGTATAACTGTTAGATAACTAACTGTCAACAAACTAATATTTATTTGACATGCAAGCTGGATCTCTGTATAGTTTATTTACTTACAGTTAGCTTTCTAACAATTTGAGGAGGTACGATCATGAAGCCTCGCAAGGATACGCCTTATCTGGATTTGTTTCAGATTATTGGCCTTAAGTTAAAGAAAAAAGCAGACGAGAGCATAAAAGAGTTGGGGTTAAACGCTCAACAAGGAAAAATAATTGGTTATATCTACGAGAACCAAGAAACTGAATTAATTCAGAGGGATCTTGCCGATCGGTTTCATCTGCGCGGGGCTAGCATTACAAGTATGCTTCAAGGTCTTGAGCAAAGAGGATTCATCGAGCGAAAAATCCCAGCCAATAATGAACGGCAAAAAAATATTTATGTTTTACCAAAGGCCGTTGAATTGATTGAAGACTTTAATGACTCCTTCCAAAAGGTGGAGGACGAAATCGTTCAAGTCCTTTCCGAAGAGGAGAAGCAAACCTTAAAGGAATTGTTGATCAAAATAAATGAACGCTTATAATGACTGCGAGGGTGATCTAAGCCTGATGTAAATTAGGCAGCCGATTACTTCGGCGGCTTTGTGTGCATCATTCTGAAGGCTTGATCATGGCCCAGAGATTGAGACAAAAAAGTTGGGAGTTAAGCGCCGAAGTGGAATTTTCGCCGATAGACCCGTTAAGGCTGAACCGTATCATAAGTGACGGCGAAAAATATACTGTACTGTTCTACTGATCTTCTATCTTTTTGTAATTTATGTTATGTTAGAATCTGGATTTAAAGCCAAGTAGCAGAGGTGATTACTCTGAGTGAAGAGTCTATGTTAATTTTAAAACTTCCATTTTATTGGAGAATGATCGATTCAGTAGTGAGTACTTTACATCAATACCCTAATGTTTAATTAGGAGGGGTAGACATGAGAAGAAAAAAGTTAGTAATCTCGCTGACAATCATATTTGTTGTTGCATATGTTTTATTTGGAGTATGGATTGCTAATGACACAAAAGTTGTTTTAGAAAAGGCTATGAGTGGAGCAGCCGATTATCCCGAATATATGAACCAAACGACATATCAAAAAATTAATCCAATCGAACGTGGAGTTGGAAAAGAAAATTTCACGTATGACAAAGAGTTACATCGTATAGGATTTGTTTTTCCCTTGCATTTCTTTTTTGTATCGAAGGTCTATGTAACACAACAGTATGAAAATGATAGTCTCGGATTAAAGGAACCTGTCAATTTAAAACTAAAACTGAAATCTGGTAGATGGTATGCTACCAACGCACATATTAAACCTTAAAGAACAAAGAACAAGGTCCCATTTAAAGTCGCTAAATTAGCGGCTTTTTTTGTTTTATCGGTACAAGTTCTTGTCCCGAGCCAAGGACAACAACTTGTACCGATTGCCATAAAGGACAAGAACTTGAGGGCTGTCTAAGGTGTACAAGTCCATGCGCTAAACAAAAACTTGCGCCGTTACAGACAGCGCGGTGAACCTTATCACAAGTGACGGCTAAATATTTCGGGGAGAAATTCGGGCCTTCGACGCACGACGTGTGTAGGATGCGTTTGAGGGCGCCTCTGGAAATGCTCGCGCCAAAAGCGGCGGATGATGGGTAAATCCAAATCATAGCTGATCCATGGCTGGGAGCATAACCACGCTTCAAAAGACTCCTTGTCGTCAAATGTTGGTTCAACGTAATCAGGAGGTGCCACCAACGCAAACTCCTCCTGCATGTACGGGATATATTCGAGTTCCAGGGGCAGTAAGCTTTTGCGACATGATGATGATCTCTACCTTTTCCTCAAGCAGCCAGTCAAGTAGCTTGGAAGCGACACCGAGATAGGCAACGACGCGCATCTGGTAGGTGCCGATATAAGGAGCGATCCCGAAAAAACTCATGTGCAGACCCGATTCGAAGTACGGGCAAAGAAGTGATCGCACTTGTCTTGAGGGTTTGTGTGGTTACTTCCAAAGCCTCGATTAGCGGAACCAACTGTGTATATAGTGCTTTGCCTCTCTCAGTCGGAATCATTTTCCGGGGAGCTCGTGTAAATAAAGGTTCACCCACCTCTGCTTCCAGATAAGCCAAATGCTGGCTCATGGCTGGCTGGGTCATCATCCTTGTTCTGGCGGCTTCCGATACGGAACTATGCTTGTAGATACTAATAAAGCTTCGGTACCATTCAAAGTCCGCCATGTTCGCTTTCCTCTCTTACTTGAGACATTTCTGGTGCTGTACTCCTCATATCGTAAACAAAATTCCGATGACTGTCACGAGCGAAGCAACCCAAGGTACGGCAGGGAGCCCTCCTGCAAAGCCCGCATCAATGACGATACCCCGATATAGGCACCAAGTGCATTGCCCAGATTAAAGGCCGCGATGTTCAATGTCGAGGCAAGTCCTCACGTGTATTATTCGCCTAATTTGCTTAATACTGCATTTGTGACAGCGAGCGTAGACTGAGGATTTTGTCCGGTAATCAGATTGCCGTCGACCTCTACATGTGTACTCCAGTTTGGTGCCGCTACAAAAATGGCACCCAGATCACGGATTTTGCTCTCCAAGAGGAACGGCAGGTAAGAGCCCAAGACTGTCGATTCTTCTTCTCTGTCGGTGAAAGCATTCACCCGCTTGCCTGCGACCAGCGGCTGTCCATTGGACAAGGTTGCGCCAACGAGACCGGCAGGACCATGGCAAACAGCGGCGACGATTTTTCCTGCTTCGTAAAATTCACGAAGCAATTGCTGGAGCTTTTGGTTGTCTGGCAGATCGAACATCGTGCCATGACCGCCAGGCAGGAATATCCCCTCGAATCCTTCTGCCATCACATCATCCAGCTTTTTGGTATTTTCCAGATGCTTGGAAGCGTCCAGGATTTCTTGTGGTGTTTGGTCGCCCACGCTGCCCGGGTCAATCGGGCCAGCTCCTCCCTTTGGGCTTGCTACGGTGATTTCATAGCCGTTTTCTTGGAAGGCCATATAAGCCTCCGCGAATTCCGATAGCCAGATTCCTGTCTTTTTGCCTTCCTGCATATCTGTATGATTGGTGACAACCATTAAGATTTTTTTCCCATTTATATTGCCTCCTATACTTTTGAACTCTGCTTACAGGTGTTATTTTACGGCCGCGTTATCAATAAAACAAATTATGTTTTATGTGCATATATATAAATTTATTTATACTTTGTACGTGGTAAGAGCAGTGCCGCCGCGCGGCACACTTAAGCGTATTTTTCGCTGATAGACCCGTTAAGCTGAACCGTACCACAAGTAGGGCGGAAATTTCGCAAGAGGGGGACCTTTATCCTTCTCAAGGGTCTACCCAAGCATTACTTTTTGGTTTGGATAACTGGGTTTTCCATCGAAAATCGAAAATACGAGATGGTGTAAATGAAATGACTTCGCCAGTCTCCAACGGGATTTCAGAGATGACTGGAAAAGTGTCCAAACTGTCCAGCAAACGATGCAAAGAGCGAACGAATTAAAAAAACTGATTAATGGTCCTTTTATGATCATACCTTTGAAAACTGGGAATAAAATTAAGAAATAGATGGAAAAAATGTGGACTTCGTTTTGTCATGACTGATTTCGTCGATTTTAGACCTTTCTTATGAACTGATTATTATTAATTCACAACGATCGTGCGAAAGGATGTGAAGCATGATTAATATTTGGTTTGGTGAAATTCAAATCGGCAAAGTATCAAGCTCATCGGGCGTTTTTTCAGGAAGTAATGAACAGTGGAAGTTTAGGAATACATCCAAGCAAAACCAAGCGTTTGGATCTATTAACGGAGAAGGGTGCTCGATTACCGATATCCTTGTCGTCCTGAATGATGACGATAAGGTGGATTCATCTTCGAGTTCAAAGCCTACTCAAAAGTGATAAACCCCTTTCGTAAAAAACAGCACCCGCGTACAGATGAGCTGATTCATGATATCCGTGGGCGATTGGAAGAGATGGAGTCTCTGTTAAAACGCATGGAGCAACAACTTAGCCAACCGGAATGCCCTCATCCAGGCATTCAGATCGAGACTGTCCACATTCACCAACCTGTTTTGGAGAATCTGGAATTTAGGCTAGATGCTTTGGATATCGACCAGCTCAGCGGATCACTCAACTTGGGCAACAACTTCGGAACTAAGTGGATCCGAAGTCGTAGCACCTCCAAAGCCAAGAGCGGCTCCTCAAGCACTGCTGCCAACTCTGAGCCATCCAAGGAGAAAATTCATCCAACGTCATCAGGCTATCGTTGGAATAATCGGGGGTGATGACTGTGGCTTCTTTTATGTCACCGCAATTCGTGATCGGGTCGATTCGTATTGGATCCGTGGAAAATGCTTCATGCATCAATATGGGGAATAACCGGCCGGCCGGCTTCGAGAACCATCAGAAATTGACCCAAGGTTTCGGAGCGGTCAGCGGAGATCGGAACCTGGTAGCCGGCATCCGCTCTTTGCTCAACGATTCCGATTTCCTGGATATGCTTCATGTCACGGACGGAGACATTCCCGAATGGCTCAACGGTATCATTTCCAAAAACGAGCACATAAAATAGGGAGGAACTTCATTTGGAGAAGGGTAGTGACTGAAGCGATGGATAAAAAAAAAGCCCCTAATAGCATTTGGCAAGGTTTCCTAGATAATTGGTCTGAGCAGATGCTTTTTGCAAACAAGGAATTGAACGCAAAAGGCATCGAAAATTTCGTTCAAGAAACGATGAAAAATTACATGCCCAAAACTATGCTTCAACAGGCAGGCCTTCATCATTTTGCCGACTCACTCGATTACGAGCTGTTCGAAACGCATCAATCCATCTTCATAAGATGGAGTATACCAGCCGATGTTTCGCTGAAGAACATAAGATTTTACGTCAATAGTCGAATTTTAAAAATCGTACATGGCGATTCTTCCGAGGAGATCGCGCTCCCTCACGATGTGGATCCGGACCAGACATCCTCAAAATATGATCAAGGCGTCTTGGAAATCAGTCTTTCCAAGACAGGCGATCCAGAGCCGTTTCGGGAGATTTTTGTTCGCGACGGAGGCAAATGACTAAACGTTAATCCGAAAATGATAGGGCATTTGAAGCAAATTGGCCATTCCTTCAAGCAGAGGCTGTCTGCCCGAAGGAATATCCGTCTTTGCGATGGGAAGCTCGGCGAGTTGAGTCATGCAGCTTGTCGAATGCGGTAGGATATCCACGATCCGGACATTATAGCGGACGGAAGAATAAGGGGATATATCTACGGTCATACAAAATAACCGAATCATTCATGACACCAAGGAGCCTTAGACGGAATATAAATGTAGAGATAGTCTCCTATTGGGGGTGAGCGGGTTGGCTGTAATCATTACGTTGGCAGCGGGAGCTATCAATGTGAATCAAATGAATAGGGGAAGCGGAATTTCGATAGGGGAGAACTCGCTACCCGGCTGGAGCCAGAATGGGAAAGACAATTACGGCAACGGCCAAAATATTGGGGCTAACGTACAAGTGGGATTCGTGGCTACCGTTGTCGATCCAGATGCAATTGATAACCCTATAGGTGAAATTCAACCTTCCGCTTCGTTACAAAATCAAACGATTTAAGAAAAAGGGAGGCGTGACCCATGGGAGATAAGCCGGCTTTAAAACCTTGCATTCGTTGTGGGCGAATACCGGGCGAGGAAGATGAGTATTGCAGCGACTGCGGAGTTCCGATTCTAAACCGTTGTTCGGACGAACCCGGAATATTTGGCAAAGGATGTACTTTTGTGAATCCTCCAACGGCGGTTTATTGCACAAAATGTGGGGAGCCTACCGTTTATCAATTAAATGGTTTGATCCAGCCGAAGTATCCCAATGGAAACAGACCCAAGTCCTCGGATATCAATTAGTTTCTCATATGGGGCCGCCGATGATATAGCTTATGTTTGCCTTCCTTAATCAAGATTCTCGCTTGGAGGGATTAGTATGGAGGAGCGGATAAAGACGAATACACCGAAAGATTTCTACAGCCAGGTGACTGAGGTACTCGGCGATGACTTTTGGAGTGAAATGAGTGAGCTTCTACCTAATTCGGGTCCTCGGATCGACGTCTTTCATACTTCAACAACGGTGGTTGTTTTAGTAGAGCTTCCCGGTTTGGAATCGGTGGAGCAAATAAGACTTCAATTAATCGGGCAGACGCTGGAATTGGAAGGCGACTTGCCTTGTCATTATCCCGTTACCGGTCCTCGGATCACAATAAGTGAGAGGTTCTTTGGCCCGTTCTGTCGGTCGCTGGCTTTGCCGAAGCCTGTGTCCGCTGAAGCAATTTCCGCGAAGTACACCAAAGGTTTGCTGGTCGTGGTGCTGCAAATTATCCAAGATGAAAATCAAACCCCGATCCAAGTCGATTTTGAACGATCCTGATCCAGCTAATGATGTTAATAATGAAGAACCCTGTTTACGAAGTAATTAGACTGGGATAGTTCACGACATTGTTTAAGAGAGAAACGGAAAAGTTTAGAGCATCAGTGTATTCATTACTTCTGATAAAGGAGGTCTAGTCGTTGAACGTATCGGGACAGAAGGCAAGCGTCATATTTCAAAAAATGATCGTTAACCATCTCGAGGATACTTCGGGGATTTTTATTGGGACCAACCAAGCGATTGGGTGGAGTACGATTAAAAAAACAAACCAAGGATTCGGCGAGTTGAGTCATACGGTTTTGTCGAATGCGGTAGGTGTTCTCCATGATGAGGATATTGTAGACTTCACCATTCAGGATTATCATAATATCATCTTAACGGAAGTTCCCAATAACCAGCAGCAATGCGCCATTCATTTCGGCTCCCTCCAGACGAATTCGTTAATCAACTCTTGTGCGATTGACTTGGGCGACAATAAGCAATTGGGATGGAGAACTGCCCGTAAAGATAACTTTGGAGTTGGCAAACCCATTGGAATCAATTCGCTAAAACGGACCATTGGGGTACTTAACGATAACGATGCCGTGGATGCGACGATAATTACAAACCAGCATGACGAAGATATATCTACGGTCATAAAAAATATTCGAATCACTCAGGACACCGAGGAGACTTAGATGGAATGTAATTATAGGAATAGGCTCTTATCGGAGGTGAGTTGGTTGGCTATCAACATATCGTTGGGGGCGGGAGCTATTAGTGTGAATCAATTGAATAAGGGGTGCACGATTGCAGTAGGAGATAATTCTCAGCCCGGTTGGAGCCAGAAAGGGAAACACAATTACGCTAACTGTCAAAATATAGGGATCAACGTACAAACGGAATTCTTCGCTATCGTTTTCGATAAAGATGTGATCGATAACCGGATAAGTGGCATCAAATCTTTCGCTTCGTTGCAAAATCAAATGGCTTAAGAAACATCTTTCTATGACACCTTGGGATCGATTTGATGAGGCTGTAGAATGGTATTAAATGAAAAATGGGATGGAGGCGAAAAGGAACGGTCCTGACGCCAGCAAAAAAGCTTTTCTTTTCATGCTGATATGGGACAGGCTATCCTAAAATCGTAATTAAGGCTTTTTTGGACATGGATACTTTTGGCTTGATGTGGCGATGGCGACTATGGCGATACCGGCTGAGAGTAGAGAGCGGTTGTTGGATGTATATTTGGAAACGGCAAATGGACAGTGAGCGAATTGAGTATTCTTGTGGGTTTTGCTGGAGTCATGTTTGGTTACTTCGCTTTCTAGATTAACGGTAACGACAACGAGAGTTGAATCACTGACAATCAGGCCGCCGATGACTTCGGTGGCCTTCTGTCATGTTAAGTAGGCTTGGATCATAGCCCTTGGAGCGAGTAAGATTGGCAACTATGTGTCGCGGGGGATTTTTCACCGGTAGACCCGTTAAGCTGAACCGTATCATAAGTGATGGCGAAAAATGTTGTGACAAGAGGGATGTAGATGCAGCCTTATCTCTTCTTTGCAATGATGGGGGAGGCTTAGAAAGGAAAATGCCCCCGTACCTTTGGCAAGGATTGACGGGAGCATTCCAATCAATTGTTGAAGTAGTGTGACTGTTGGAGGTCGGGGAGCAGTGCTGGCTGGACGGGCCTCCATCCCAGAAGTTCCTGCGTTGCAGTGCTTGATCTTGGGATATCGGGCCCTGCAAGTGAGTAATACACCAATTGACCTAAAAGGAGCTTGTTAAAATGACAAACACACCCCAATTACGCGGTATGGCAAACATTAGTTTCTGGGCAGAGGATCTCAAAGCGGCAAAAGAATGGTATACGAAGCTACTGGGGGTGGAGTCGTACTTTCAAGATTGGATTACCGCATCGGTAGTTGATCCCTTTGGAAACATTATCGGTTTCATTCATAGTCCGCATTATAAAGAAATTTGGGATTCTTTTCACCAAACATAACCTGAACTTCTAGCTGGTGTCGTTACGCAAACTTACATCAGCTTTTCTGTGAATCCTGCTGCGCTTCGCACCGCACCGTCTTGGTCTGCCAGTTGCTTCTCCAGCATGGCTGGTCTTAACCTTGGGACGATTTTCACGGCGGTTCCCGAAGCGATGTGCTAACCCCATACTCGCTTGACCTCCTCTAATCGCTCTGCATCATGAGCGCTGGATTAACCGTCCGATGGAGTGTACTTCCCAACGTCCAGCTCGAAAGTTGCTTCATTGGACGGGTCCAGCTCTACTTGGATGGTTCCTCGATTGTCGGTCAGCACAAGCATGCGCGAGCCGACGAGAGGAACGCGGTCAGCGCTGGTGCGCATGTGTGCTAATACGACATGAGGGGAACCTTCTGCAATATAAGTTACTTCAACTGTGAACATCGGATAATTGAAGAGCCAGTGGTTATCGAATTTTATGGCGGTCAACGTCCCGGCGAATGACGAGCCCTCCATGCGGAGGCGCTCGATGTCTGCTTGCCGCCGCTTCGCGTGGACGATGGAGCCGGGCAACCGCAGGAGTACGATGACGGCCCAGAGGGCGAAGCCAGCTCCAACGATTGCTCCGAGTTCTGGTGGGATTGTTGGCGATGTAACTATGGCCTCAAGGTCGAAGGGACGCGATGGATTGTTTATAAGCGTCCAGAGCAGAAGGACTCCCGCAACAGCAGAGATTCCACCTGCGATTGATAGCATTGAGTACAGGCCGGCGACCCTGATTTGTCCGAATTGATCGTCCGCTCGCGAGTACAGTCCACCGGTCACACCGATCGCGGCGAGCAGCAGTACCACGGCGGCACCCACCGTTACAGGATGACCGAGGAACTTGCTGATCTCCGGTGTCGGCGCAAGGCCGAGCAGGGCGCCGAACGGTACGGAGCTTGCCAGCGCCCATAGTACAGCAGCAGCGAGCAACCATGACAGCAGCGGAGCCACACGTCCGACAGGGCGTCCCGGTTGGAGCGCAGTCATCCGTCCGTTCTTGTCCGTGGTGGAAAACAGCGGCAGGATCTCAATATGGTCTTGCTGCCCGTGCTTTTGCTGACCTTCCACAGTATTCCTCATTGGTATGTCCCTCCCGAGAAAGGTTCTCGTACCTCGAGCTGCGAAGGTAGAATCCCCACGGCGCAGCCGGGCTGATCAACAATAAAATTCAATTTAATATAGTTGAGAAGCTAAAGGTGAATTTTTGTAGGCATCCATAATTTTTCTATATATTACCACATGAATGTTGCCCACTGTAATACCTTCCACATACATTTTTTTACGAGTTAGAAGGTAATCATAGATTTGCAATATGGTGTGAGCAACTAACAGTCTTCGTAGATGTGAGGTTTGCAAGACTTTGATCGCGAAGGTGTACATATCCCGATGGAAAGTTTAAGCCAGATCATGCCGTGACACGCGCGGAATTTGTAGTCATGCTAATGAATGCGCTGAAGATGCAAGAAGCAGGATCGGAGCTGATATTCACAGATAAGGCTGAGATCGGAGCATGGGCACAGAAAGCAGTCTCACAAGCACTACAACTGGGCATTATTAAGGGCTGTGAAGACGGTACCTTCGGTCCGAATCGAAATATAACGCGCGCTGAGATGGCGATGATGATTGCGAAGACACTCAAGTTACCGAACGAAGAGAACGCGATAACTTCTTTCAGAGATGACAAGGAAATTCCTGTCTGGGTTAAAGGTGCAGTGGCAGCTCTAAAGGATAATGGCATTATACAAGGAACGGGTACTAACCAATTCAACCCTCGTGCCGAAACTACGAGAGCAGAGGCAGCAACCATATTATTAAACATGTTAGATGACTTAAAATAAAGAATGAAAGGCATCCAAGAGGATGCCTTTAAATTTAGCTCTATAGATGCTGTGAACCGTATGTGATCCAGTATGACGATGTCAGAGGTGTGTTCCGCATCCATCCTTGGAGGTAAGAGATTATTTTGGTAAAAAAGCGTACCCTCAACTCTTCAACGATACATTGTATAATGTCTGAAAAGGGATCGAAGGAGAGAAGAAGCATTGGGTTTTATCGAAGACTTTAAGCAACATATCCTCCGCAACGTCATGAAGGATATCGAAAAAGAATTTCAAAAAACATGGAGCATCGATTATAAAGGGCATGTGATCGAAATTCATCACGCGCTGAAAGAAGAGCAGCTCATACTGGACGGGCAAATCGTGGACCGCAAGCAGAAGAATCTGATGTTCTATTTGAAGTTGAAGCCGTATTCAACCTTATCCGGCACACTTGATGTAGGCGATGGCGTGAAGCAGAAGGTGAAGGTCAGGTTTGGAGGTCTTATCCGATTCAAATGCGTTGTCAAAGTGGGTCGGGCCGTCGTATGGAAGGAGTCAATCAAATTAGATTTTCTTCCGTGGAATCATAAGGAAATGCTGGTTCCTTTCATTGAGCAGCAAGTTCAGATCCACCACCGCGTGATGGATGATGCTTTGCCTGATGACGAATACGTGTATAGCGACCATCATCCGCGGGTGGCTGCCGGTTATGCCGATCGGCACTTAGATGATGTGCCTACGCCGTTCTTTTCAAGAAAATTGCTTAATAGATTCGCGAAGCAGCTTCATCATCCTACGATCAAGACGCGAAAGGCCACGTACGAGGACATTATATTTGACCGGTTCGCCAGTTACGGAGGGGAGTTCATCGAACGCTTGGAGAAGGCGAATCTGGATGAAGCGCTTATGCAGCAAGAGGCCGTATGGCTGCTCGAGCATGCCGCCCATCGAGAGGTCGTCAAATTCGCCGTCATGGTTCTAGGTCATACGAATTGTGAACCGTTCAAGGAACGTTTGTACGCGATTGGCATGCATGAGGAATTCACCGAGTACGTTATTTCTGCCTTGCTTCGTGGTACTCGAGAACCCAACCCGCTGATCTGGAAACTTGCTCAGTCCGTTCAGGGATGGGGCAAAATCGAGGCGGTGGTGCAGCTTGAAGCAACCACGCCTGAAATAAAGCGCTGGTTGCTGACCAAGGGCTGCGAAAGCACCGTTCAACATGGTTATTTGGCCTATACTTGCGCGGTGAAAGGAGAACTTGCCTCCGCCTTGATGCAAGAGACGATCTCCAAAGAGCTGTACGACGGGACTGGTCGGATCATCGAGAAGATATTGCAGGAGGCTGATCCGGACCTGGTCGATTATTTGCTTGAACATGCGATCTTTTATCGATTTGTCAGCCATGCTGCCGTTCATTGCAATAACGAAGGAGACTATCATGCTCTGATGCAATTAGCCCGATATTTAGCTGACGAAGAGGCATGGGAAGAATCTTTGGAAGATGTATGGAAACAGGAAGAGCGCAGATTGATCCAGCAGAAGCTGCAGCCCTTGATTGATGAACCAAGATGGCAATTGAGTCCAACTTGAAAAACAAATTACTCAAGGTCTTGGGGGACGGCCCCCGTAATGTAGCTACCCCGTAGAAGTGAAAATGAAGGCAATTAAAATGAGATTAGCAGGTATCCCGGCGAGGGCTCGGAGCTGCGCTTCATCCAGTTCCCGCCTCCCAAAATAAAGGAGAACGCCATTACGGTGTTCTCCTTATCGCTTTAGAAGTATAAAACTTTCCCTATCATTCATAAGGGATAGTATGGATTAAAACGGGAATTTTCGTTCTTCTATTTGAATAGAAACCCATTTGGTTTCTGTGAATTCGTCGATCACCCAAGGGTTACCGAAACGGCCCATACCTGAGCCTTTTACAACACCGAATGGTGTATTTTCAATCGCATTGACGGTTTGGTCATTCACGTGGGTCATACCAAACTCCAAATCAGACTGCCAGCTGATCGCCTTTACTCCAAATCCGCTGTAAAGATAGGCTGAGCTCAAACCAAATTCTGTGTTGTTGGCAATTTCGATGGCCTCTTCATCTGATGCTGCTTTAATGATGGATACAATCGGTGAGAAATATTCAGTTTGTGCTAAACGACTGTCAGGGAACACATTTCCGAATATGGCAGGTGTCAAAATATTTCC
Organism: Paenibacillus vortex V453; assembly: GCF_000193415.1. NCBI lineage: Bacteria > Bacillati > Bacillota > Bacilli > Caryophanales > Paenibacillaceae > Paenibacillus > Paenibacillus vortex. Next base: position 276,245 of record NZ_ADHJ01000001.1, on the reverse strand, counting down.
CTCACGTCTGCTATCCAGCAATACTTCTACACCTGTAGTTTTTGCTTCGGCAATAAATCCTTGTACTCTTATGATTTACTGGTATGCGATGATCTAATTCCGGATATAAATCGAGCATTGCTTCGAGAGTTACAAGATATTTTTCAAAATCGAATGTCCTTTGTAGGTGATCAGCCTTCTGAAATGGCACGACGTATTATTAATCTGCTATATTATCATTCGCCAATTATGGAGCAAATTAGTGAAAATCCCTAACCTCTTTAAAATAAAGGTGAAACGTTTCGGGCCATCGTACAAGGATGGCTCTTTTTTTGCCGTTACGATCTCGGAAGCCCTCAACTTGTACAGTTTTTGTACAGAATAGAATGATACAATTCGCGAGGGGGGGGAGAACCCTCGGGTGAAGATTTTTTTCCGCATAAAAGTATTGCTCCTTAGGGGATGGAGGTCGGCGGTTTGAAGTGGCGAAGTGGACGTAAGGTCTTGTGGATAGGACTTGTTTTATGGTTAGGCGCAGCCTTGGGGATCGGAGAAAGTTTGATCCAAGCCAAGGGGGAAAATGTAACGAAACGGTTTATTACGATGAATATGATCAACCCGAATGGCACGATGGCTACCTATTTACAGGGAGCGGAATCGGTCAATCCTGAATGGGCAGCGGGACGAGAGGCTCTCTCCGAATCCCTTGGGTTCTGGATGCAGGCGGCGCTGGCTAGTCATGACCTTGTTGCATTTGAGAAGAGTTATGACGCATTAACCCGTTATTTTACGGCAGATCGTCAATATATTGTATGGAAACTAGATCCTGAAGGTGGGGCGGAAGTCAGCACAAACGCACTTGGTGACGATTTGCGGATTATAGGGGCTCTGGTGGAAGGTTCCCGGATATGGAAGGGCCACTCCGAATGGACGGCGACTGCCAGCGATCTTGCGGAAACCTTGTTAAGCCGGTCACAAAAGAACGGGTATCTGGTGGATTTCTACGATTTCTCCACGGAGGAACTGCCCGACACCCTGAGTCTTGCTTATGTGGATCTTTCAGCACTGCGCAGGCTCTTGGAAGAAGGCATACTGGATATGAAAACGTACAATCGCTATCATTCCCTGCTGCAGGGGATGCCGGATGACGGCGTGTTTTATCCCAAAGCTTATCATGTGGTAAACGGGGAATATACATATGATGAAAATGTGAATTTAATTGATCAGCTGCTGGTCGCTATGCATGTCGGGGAAACGCAAAGGAGCCAAGAGTCGCTGCTTCAATTCCTCAAGCAGGAATTGAAGCAGACGGGAAAGATCGCGGGACAGTATAGACGCGCCGACCGAAAGGCCGTGGTGAAATACGAGTCTTCCTCGGTTTATGGTCTCGCTATCATGTTTGCTATCCAAATGGAGGACAGGCCCTTTGCCGTCAAGCTGAACAAACGTCTGCAGACCTTAAAAGGGAAAGATACCCGTTATCCTGGGGGGTATGTGTTTGAGAAGAACACGCATGTTTTTGATAACTTGCTTCCTTTATTAGGGGAATATGCTATTGATCGAGGTGGACATGGAAAATAAAAGATGGGTTCAACGCGCAGTCGGGGGATACGCCCTTCTGATCGGTTTAGCGGTGCTGCAGGAGCTGCTGGTCTATATCAATGTCTTTAGAGACCAATCCTTTACCTTACTGGAGCTGGGATTCGCCATTGGCTGCCTTGCGGCTCTGATGCTGGGCTTCCTGGCCCCTGCCGGGGTCTCGGTCGTTTGTATTTTTGTATATATCGTGGCTTATTTTGTATGGCTTACGACTTATGCGAAGGTCGATGTGCTGTCCGTCTCCTGGCTCTGGCTGCTGCCAGCCAATGTAGCCGTTGCCGCATTCATCAAAACCGGGCTGGTTCGCAATAAGCGGCTAATGGAGCGGCTGGAGGAGCTGCAACGAAAGAATCCGGAAGTGGATTTAGCCACCGCGCTAGGCAATAAGGAAGCTTTTAGGGAAACGCTGATCAAGCAGTCTAATCTCGCTAATCGTTATTCAGATACGTATAACTTCTGCCTGGTCATGTTTAAAATTGAATTTCTGCCGATGGTGCAGGAATCCCTAGGTTCACAAGGCTATGCCCAACTTCTCGCCTCCTTATCGGAAGGGATACGGAAGCATATTCGTTACGAGGATTACAAATTCGCCCTGGACCGGGGAAGATTTATTGTGCTGCTCCCTATGACAGACCAGGAGTATTTAATGACATTGACAGACCGGATTAGGCACGCGCTGGTAGACATTCCGTCTCAGGACGGGAAAGGCGGGGAGCTGAATCTGGTGATCCGTACAGGGGCCCTGGTCTTTGCTAAGGAGCAATTCAGTCAATACGAAGATGCGGATGCCGTCATTGCCGCACTTGAACGCAACACGGAGACGGATTTGATCGGAGAATATATATGAATTTTTGCGCATTATTCAATAAGCAGCAGGCAGAGAAGGAGATGTAATAGATGTCTTACACTGCGTGGTTTGTTCCGTTATGCAAGATTGTCAGCCTGATGTTTGCCTTTGCGGTTCTGGGGCTGTTCATTGCAACGCTGAGCCTTCGGGTTCGTGTGAATCGAAGATACGACCGGAGGAAGAACAGTGGCTGACGCATTATTAATGTTTTGTATTATCAGCATATGGGGTGCGGTGTTTCAATCGATCCTGATAATGGGGGGAGCGGTCCGGTTTATTTTCAGACAGAGCCGTAAGGAATGGACCATTCCCGATGTGGATCAGATGGCACATTTCCCCAAAGTCACCGTTCTGGTCCCCGCGCACAATGAAGAATTGGTGATCGCGGCAACGGCGGAGCATATACTGCGGCTGAATTATCCGAAGGATAAGGTGCAGCTCATTGTCATTGCCGATAACTGCAGCGATGGCACCGCTGGAAGACTGAAGGCTCTGAACAGCAAGGCAGCGTATCGGGACCGGGATTTCATGGTATTTGAGCGTTCAGGAACGGGCGGTAAATCGGGGGCGCTTAATGATGCGCTGGCGTTTGCCAAACATGAATGGATTTGTATTTTTGACGCTGACGCGGCGCCGGAGCGGAACGCACTGTACTTTTTGATCGAGAAAGCAATGGAAGACCCCAAAACCTATGGAGCGGTTTTCGGGCGGAACAAGGCCAGAAACCGTGGGCAGAATTTTCTCTCCAAATGCATTAATCTGGAGCTGGTTACAGCTCAGCGAATCTATCATACCGGACTGTGGGAGCTGTTCAAGCTGGGAACCATTCCGGGGACGAATTTTATTGTGAAAACAGATCTGATCCGTGAGATCGGCGGCTGGGATACGGAGGCGATTACGGAGGATACGGCCATATCCTTCGAGATTATGACCCGGGGACAGCTCATCGCGCTGGCTCCCCAGGCAGAAGCTTATCAGCAGGAGCCGGAGCAACTCAGTGTGTACTTGAAGCAGCGGGAACGCTGGGCCAAAGGAAACTTTTCCGTTGTGATGGAGAATATCCATCATTTGTTTGATCGGTCAAGCTGGCGCATTAAGCTTCATGTACTGTACTATGCGGCGAGTTATTTCTGGTTTTTACTGTCCATTATCGTGTCGGATATCATCATCGGCGTCAATCTGGTTTATTGGATGATCGCGCTATTCAAACCGGATGTGGTGTCACCGTTCCAGTTTGCAGATGATGTATATGTTTATCTGATGGTGGCCTGGGGATTGATGTATTACCTTTTTGTACTGCAGATCAATCTGGCGCTGGCAACCGATGTCGGGCAAAGCTCGATACAGAACTTTATTCTTTCCTGCCTATCGTATTTCACGTATGCTCAGCTATTCCTGCTGATCTCCTTGCGGGCCCTCTATTCTTTTGTTGTAGACAAAGTGACGGGGAGAAAAGCCAAGTGGTACAAAACGCAGCGATTTGGATGAGGGGACCGTTGCAGGAGAAGTTCTGATATAATGGGCCGGAGGAGGGGAAGGACATGCACACAATGGAGAGCTTAATGAAGCAGTTGGAGCAGCTTGGCATTGACGGCTCCGGGACGCTGCTGATCCATTCTTCAATGAAAAGCATAGGTCCGGTCGAGGGTGGCGCGGACACCGTATTGGATGCGTTTACATCGCACATGCAAGAGGGGCTGCTGGTGCTGCCCACTCATACGTGGTCTTATATCAATGAGGAACATCCGAAATTTTACGTGGATCAATCACCTGTGTGCGTCGGGATCCTGCCCGAACTTTTTCGCAAACGTCCAGGTGTGGTGCGTTCGCTGCACCCCACGCATTCGGTGGCCGCATTAGGCAGGGATTCCATAGCGTTCACAAGAGACGATCACCATTTCGATACGCCGTGCGCCAGGGGTTCCTCCTGGGGGAAACTGCTCGACCGAAGGGCGACCATTTTGTTGGTGGGGGTCGATTTAAAGCGCAACACCTTTATTCATGGAATCGAAGAGTGGGTGGACATACCGGGCAGGTTAACGGATGGGCATGAGAAGCTGTACACGGTTTTACCCGATGGCACGGAAATTCCGGTACCTTCCCGCAGACATTGCGGGTTGTCGTGGTCGGAGCATTTCTGGAAAGTCGATGAGGTCCTTGAAAGTCAAGGCGCGATGCATAAGGGGCGGTTTGGCGATGCCGTTGTTCGGGTATGCGATGCAGCTGCGGTGACGGATATCCTGACTGAGATGCTCAGGGACAATCCGGATTTATTCTCGGATAATCAGCCCTTGGAGGGTCAGCATGCTGAAGGAAGAGTTCGTTTATAATACATAGGATATATATCCGTTTTCACATTCGAAAGAGGAGATAGCCTGAGTTGTCTGCCGCTATTAAATCGGTTTGGCATAAGGCAAGGATTTCGGGAAATGTAAAAAATCGTCCTTCGAAGATACGACCTATTGGAATGCTATCAATTGACCCTTGAGAAGCATCCAGCGGCTGAAAATAAAGGGAATTTAAGAGCGCTCACCTGTCAGGTAGCGCTCTTATTTAAGGTGAACCCTATCCTAAGGCGTCTGCTTGCAGATCGGTCACCTTAAGTTTGGACTTGGTGCGTCTGGAGAGTTAAGTCCGTCTTTATGGAGAAATTATACCTAATGTTCGTTTAAAAGCCTCCATATTGTCTATCAGATACTTACTATTTTCGAATCCGGTCTGGGCAATGATGTTGTTGATATCCTGGACGAACTCGGGCAAGCTGGCGGTTGAGGCATGCTCGAATCTGTTCTCACCCGCGATGTCCCCGAACTGTCGTGCAGCTTCCTCCCGGTATTCCTCCACCCAATCCTTGCGAGTCGATACGTTCTTGGCAAAGTTCAGCAGGATGCTGTTCCAATCTTTTCCGTTCACTATCGCTTCTTGCAGCTTGTCCAGCGTGCTCGGCTCAAATTTCTTCATCATATAGGTTAGATCTATATAATCATCCGGGGCTCCAACCGGCCTCTGCGGCGGTGTTTCGTAATGGACCTCATTTGTCTTAGGATCCACGGTTCTGGTTTGGGAGATGGCTCCGATTTGACGGATCGTATTCATGAATTCCGCTGCTTCGTCATCTTCCATGTAGTTATCTGCCATATACTGGGCTTGAGTGAGTCCTAATTCCAATAACGCCGCTCGTTCTGTCTCTCCGGTTACGTCTGTAATGAAATTGGACTGAATGATGCCGTAAACGGCTTCCTTCACCTCCGGGGGTTGATCGGTGAGAAGACGATTCAGCGAATCATTGATTTGAGTGGTTCCAAAATAGACAGCCGAATGATTCACAATATCCGATGCCGCCAACTGTCTGGCAGCCGGGCTGATCTCCACGCTGTCGGTGTTATGCGGAATTATGGGCATCATGTCTGTGACCAGGGAAGGCTTCTCCGCATTCTGCTTTGAGTTTATGTATAGGTTTAAGTCTTGTTGGGTCGAGCTATGAATCTTCATCATTAACGCACCCCTATCCTATGTATTCCCATTGCTCTTCTTTCTACCTTATAGTATCGGAATAATCTTCCATATTCTTTATGTTTTAATGGATAGAAAATGGCGATAGCGCTTCATAGAATCCGGGGGAACCGAGCGCAGCATCAGACTGGGCCTATTATAGCTTCATAATATAGACACAAGGATATCTCAATCCTTCTTCCTACCGCGATGTTAGATGTGGTAGATTATGGGTGAGCGCCTATATTAGTGAATGGATTAGGAGAGGAATATTCCTTGGTAAAGGACCCGCCAAGCTACCAAATAAGAAAGAGCCATATCCTGTTATGGATAGGGTTATTCATCATCGTTCTATCGAGCATGCGCATATTGTGGATGGATTGGTTTCCTGATCAACGACAGGTTCCCATAAAGAACGGGCAATTGGATTTGCGTGATTGGAAGGCTGAAGATGGCGGCATTCTGTTGCTTGATGGGGAATGGGAGTTTTACCCTTCACAATGGCTGCAAGGGAGCAGCCGGCAGCATGCAACGGGCGAGCTGGAGCCGAGGCTGATCTCGGTTCCCGGAGGATGGAATGAGGCTTTGCCTGGTGAAGGCGAGAAGCCAACTCCATATGGATTCGCATCCTATCGCCTGCGAATTCTTGTAGATCCGGAAGAGGCTACTAATTATAATATTCGCGTACCCAGCGTGCGTACGTCATCGGAGTTATATGTCAACGGCCGATTGCTTGCCAAATCCGGGCAGGTGGCGGACGTGAAGGAAGAATATACAGCGAAGAACCTACCTTATTCCACAAGCTTTGCGGCAGACGACAACGGCGTCATTGAACTCGTGATTCAGGCCGCAAATTATGTGGATAGTCGAAACAGCGGCATTGTCAGGTCCGTTACATTCGGTTCCGAGGAAGCTCTTGCAAGGGCAATGAAACTTTCCGTTTCGATGCAGACGCTGGGGGCCGTCATATTTCTTATGCACTCTGTCTATGCACTCATTTTGTTTTTGCTGGGAAATCGGGAAAAGAGACTGCTTTATTTTTCTTTACTGGCTCTATGTATAACCATCAGCAACGTATTCAGCAACGATGAGAAGCTGTTTCACCAATTATTTTACATTGGAAGCGATTGGGATTTCCGGCTTTCCAATATGGCATTCATCATCGGATGTTATGCGTTGTTGGAATGCACGAATCATCGGGAGCTTCCTTATTGGAGCAGGATGTATCCTGTTTACACGGCCATCAATCTGGGGACTGCGGGCATTACGATGTTTCTGGCTCCCCATCAGGTGATTATGCTCTTCCCGATTTATTTCTTGTTGGCCGCTGTAGCTGTCGTGATTACAATCATGGCCATCTTTAAAAGAGTCATCCAGGATATCAAACACCATCTGTTATTGCTGTGTTCCATGCTCGTACTGGTTCATCATCTGTTATGGTCGTTATTCTGGCGGGAAAGCGGCTTGAGTATGATCCACTATCCGGTTGATTTGGTGATCTCGATGGGATGCCTGGCCTCGATCTGGTTCAAGGGTTATTTCAACATGCATGCAAATACCAGGGAGCTTGCCGCAACCTTGCAAAGAGTGAATGACCATAAGGATCAGTTCTTGGCAAACACCTCACATGAATTTAAGAACCCGCTCCATAGCATGTTAAACATGTCTCAATCCGTTCTGAAAAGGGAACGCCCTTCGCTGCAAAACAGGAGCATCAAAGAGCTTGAAACGATTCTGGCTGTAGGGCGTCAGCTGACCCTAATCTTAAATGATCTGATTGATGTGATGAGTTTACGGGAAGGCAATCCGCGGCTGCAGAAAAAAACCATATCGATTCAGCCTATCGTGACCGGCGTCATCGATATGCTGCAGCTTAACGCAGAAGTGAAGTCGGTAGCCATCTTGAATCAGATTCCGGAAGATTTTCCTTCCGTCATGGCGGATGAGAGCCGGGTGATTCAGATCGTGTTCAACTTGCTGCACAATGCCGTGAAATATACGAATGAAGGGAACATAACGATTCAAGCATTTGCAGATTCCGGAAGAGCTTATATCGTGATTGCTGACACGGGGATCGGAATGGATGAAGACATGCTGAAGCGTCTATTCCTTCCGTATGAGCAAGCGAGTGCTAGCGAGACCATGATTGAAGGCGGCTTTGGGTTAGGTTTAAGTATAAGCAAGCAGCTCATTGAGCTTCATCAAGGTACTTTAGAAGTATCCTCTGCACCGGGAGAGGGCTCGACGTTTACCTTCTCGTTAGAGCTGGCAGGTATGAACGCAGAGGAGGAGCAGAGCGGATCAAACCCGTTCGAGCCAGTGGGATTACGATGGACGCCGATCCAGGAAACAGCCGCAGCCGGCTTGGAAGAAGTGGAACGAATGCCGCCAGCTGCAAAACAACCGGTTGTAATCGAGAATAGTCGTGATCGCCCGCGTCTGTTAATTGTGGATGACGATCCCGTCAACCTGCAAGTGCTAGAAGCCATATTGCCACCTGACGAATATGATGTAACAATGGCAACCAGCGGTAAAGAAGTGTTGGCTGTTCTGGATGCTCAGGAATGGGATCTGGTCATCTCCGATATTATGATGCCGCAGATGTCCGGTTATGAGCTGACTCGAAGGATTCGCGAGCGTTTTACACTCACGGAGCTCCCGGTGCTGCTTCTTACTGCAAGAAGCCAGCCGAAGGATATCCAAAGCGGATTTTTGGCGGGAGCGAACGATTATGTGACCAAGCCGGTGGAAGCAATAGAGATCCGGTCGCGGATCGAGGCGCTGACCACGATTAAACAAACGGTCCGGGAACAACTACGACTCGAAGCGGCATGGCTGCAAGCTCAAATCCAGCCTCATTTTTTATTCAATGCATTAAGTGCTGTAACCGCTCTAAGCGACGTGAATCTGGATAAGATGCGTACCTTGCTTGATGAGTTCAGCCATTTTTTGAGGTATAAATTCAGGTTCCAGAATACGGATGGACTTGTTCCGATTGAAGAGGAGCTGAGTCTAATTCGATCTTACGTCTACATTGAAAGTGTTCGGTTTGAAGACAGGCTGCAGGTTGTATGGGAGCTGGATGACTGCGAGGAATTAAAAGTTCCGTTCCTTTCGATCCAGCCTTTAGTGGAAAATGCGATCAGACACGGCATTATGAAGCGCACGCGCGGAGGTAAAATACATATTCGGATTGCTGTCCGAACCACGCATGCAGAGATAACGGTTCAAGACGACGGTGTCGGCATGAGTGAAGCTAAATTGCAGCAAATATTGGATAGAAAAGCAGAGAATCGGTCGGGCGTCGGCTTGATCAATACGGACCAGCGGTTAAAACGGCATTTCGGAGCAGGACTCCGTATCCAGAGTGTGTTAGGTAAAGGGACCGAGGTAACTTTTCATGTGCGTCTCGGAATGAAGTGACAACGTAAGAGCAGTTTGAAACGCAGCCCGGTGTGGTTGCGTTTTTTTATGATTACTCGCTCGAACGCGGGCGGCTCTACGGAGGTTCGCTGACTTGGTTTGGCATATTGCCGCATCCTAAATTGGATCATCTGAGGTGCGAAGCCAAATTTCGCTATCTCATCTATGGATGCTGCAGCTACTCCTTGCGTTTTTCTCCAGGCACAGCTTGGAGTGGGTCTTATTGTATTACAAGATTTTAAGCTGACAGCCGCAACTTCCTGGTATATAAACGGGATGTTGAAAGCTTGAATACTCCGGTGAGTATTAACCTCCAAGCCTTGTTACCGCACCACAACTAACAGTACAATAATTCCGAGCCAAATCAGCCAGGTTACTGGGTGACCGAAATTTAATCCCCAGCCGACTCCGAACCTTTTCTCGACGATTAGATTTGGATCTTTGCGATTGAAATAAATCATACCTAATAGCCATTTATCATCATCATGGACAGGTCTGACATTGGAGTAATTGGCAGATCGTTCCAAGCGGCTTCCGCCCTGACCAGCCCAGAACGATAAGGCGAAGGCGTATAGGATGATAAAGGCTATTATGATTAGGATAATGGGGATAGCGAAATTGATGTTAAGCAGAGACATCATGTTTAGTTGCACGACGGAAAACAGGATAACTATTAAGAAGCTTGCTGTAATCATAAAACATGACCAAGTACGGCGGAAAGTTACGTCTTGTCTGATGGAACGGTCAGGATCAGTGGGTTGAACCTGCTGCTTCACTCTGCGAATACTCCAATTCTCAAATATGAACAAAAGTGTTATGAACACTTGCACTATCGTAGGCATAAACACAGAACTATAAGATTTAGCTGCATAGCGGTCCACGTTCCAACTGCTGTTGTAATGGATCGGAATCTGATCAGGAATCAGATCGTAGTTGCGTAGCACAGTTACAATACTAACAACAATAATTAAAACATGAATGAGGAACCAATAACTAGACAACCCAATGTTTCTTTTCCGAAATCCAGTGTCCACTGCCATGATCGATGGTTCCGGAGCAATAGGCAGCATAGGTAGTAACCTTTTCATTTTGAAATGATAGCTAATGTTTATGATTAGGGAGATTACGACCATGGCGAGTGAATAAGTGACAATGATCCAACTTTGTTGCTTGGAATGTTCATCACCGTATATTAGGCAGATGATACAAACAATGAATAGGATGGTATGCAAGGTAGCACTAATCCTGGCATATGACTTCCGCATCTGGCGCAAAGGCTCACTGTGGAATTGTACAGCGCTGACGGTGACCCCAAAACTAATCGTCTCTCTTGTTAAATAAGGCATGCTTACCATGAGTACAATGGTAGGTACAAATACAAAGACCATTACTATAACAGGCATTATCGTCATATCATTCGCCTCCTCTTATACATAATTGTGTATTCGAAAACTCTATAACCCTTATAACATAATTGAAGAAGGAATTATTCCAATGCAGATCTCAGATGATGGTATTATTAAGCCTCAATATGCTTGGCGGGGAATAACGCTGAATAATAATGAACATCTGACACTTTATCCGACGAATGAGACCCGTGGACTATATGCAGTCAAAGATACAAATATGAGCATTAGATACCAACTAAACATATCTGCTAATCCTTATGCTTGGCTTAGAGCTTATTACACCCCAACTTATGAATGGAGATCTGAGGGTACAAAACAAAACAGTAACAGACACATATAGGGCTCCAGTTTCAGATTATTATATAGGATTTCTTCGTAATCTGTCCTCTGATGCATTTACATCAATATATTTGAAATCAAGTTTTATTGCCAACCTTGGGTAAACCGATGTTCTGTTTCTTATGCGCATAGTAAGAGGACTTAAAAAACACTAATTGTCTTCTCCGTACATAACACGACGAAATGTGTACGAATAATGGAAGCGAAAAAGGTCCGTGTTTCCCAGAGATCCCCCATTTTGTATAAAAGCATTGGCAACGTTCGTTTTGGAGGGGAACTTGGAGAAGGCCTGAAATAATTTAACGGCTTTTAAATAGCATATAACTATCATATAATAGAAATATCATATTTTTTTTGACCGGGAAGGGATGTACACTGTCTTGAATGAGAGCGCCTACATCTTTTCTTCAAATATTAACGTGTAAGGACGGTAAACATGAGCAACCGACAAACCGAAACAGACGTTATTTTAATTGGTGCCGGAATTATGAGTGCGACTCTGGGAACATTGCTGAAGGAATTGGTGCCGGACTGGAAAATCACTGTGTTTGAGAAGCTGGCAAGCGCAGGGGAAGAAAGCTCTAACGAATGGAATAATGCGGGGACGGGGCATGCTGCGCTGTGCGAGCTTAACTACACAGCTGAACGACCGGACGGTTCTGTAGATATTAGCAAAGCGATAGACGTGAATGAGCAGTTTCAAGTTTCTATGCAGTTTTGGTCTTATCTGGTGAATGCCAATCTGATTCGTAATCCGCAAGATTTTATCATGCCATTGCCTCATATGAGTTTAGTGCAAGGGGCAGAAGATGTCGCGTATTTGAGAAAACGTTATGAAACGATGTCCAATCACCCTCTGTTTCAAGGGATGGAGTACTCCGATGACCCGAAACAGCTGATGGAATGGATTCCGCTGATCATGAAAGACCGTACATCGAATGAGCCCATAGCGGCCACGAAAAGTGACTCGGGTACGGACGTTAACTTTGGCGCTTTAACGCGCATGCTGTTCGAGCACTTAAAGAATCAGAACACCGATATCAAATACAAGCATAGCGTGGATGATATCAAACGCACGAGCGATGGCTCATGGGAATTGAAAGTGCGGAATGATCACGGTCAAGTCGAGCGCCATACCGCCAAATTCGTCTTCATCGGCGGCGGCGGCGGAAGTCTGCCACTGCTTCAAAAATGCGGTATCCCTGAGGGAAAACATACCGGAGGCTTCCCGATCAGCGGACTGTTCATGGTCTGTAACAATCCTGAGGTTGTAGCGGAGCATCATGCCAAAGTATATGGCAAAGCGAAGGTGGGTGCGCCTCCGATGTCGGTTCCGCATCTGGACACCCGATTCATTGATCATCAGAAATCGCTGCTCTTCGGACCTTTTGCCGGCTTCTCGCCAAAGTTCCTGAAGACCGGTTCCATGTTTGACTTATTTGGTTCGATCAAACCGAATAATGTGCTGACGATGCTGGCCGCAGGTGCCAAGAACCTGTCATTGACCAAATACCTGGTCCAGCAAGTCATGTTGTCCAAAGAAAAGCGCATGGAAGAGCTGCGCGAGTTTATCCCGAATGCCAAGATCGAAGATTGGGATATGTTGGTGGCCGGTCAACGTGTGCAGGTAATCAAAGATACGGATATCGGCGGTAAAGGAACGCTTCGATTCGGTACGGAAGTGGTTAGCGCCGCTGACGGATCGATTGCAGCCTTGCTGGGCGCTTCTCCAGGGGCTTCCACCGCTGTTTCGGTTATGCTGGAGGTTGTCGAAAAATGCTTCCCGCAGCATGTTAAAGCGTGGGAGCCGAAAATAAGGGAAATGATTCCTTCCTATGGCTTGTCGCTATCGGAGAATCCGGAACTTATTCAAGATATGCACGCTTCCACCGCGCAGGCGCTCGGTCTGAACAGTAATTCGAAGCTTCAAATCGCGCGTTAAGGGGCATTAGTCCAATAAGCATCACAGGAGAGCAGAACAACCAGGTTCTGCTCTTTTTTTTGCATAAAAAAACCCCGATTCGACCGGGGGGATTATTTATTTAGAAGGGCTGCCGCTTCCAACTTGCGAAGGGGCAGCCCAGGTGTAATCATTTATTTATTTCCCTTACGTACCTTGAGCAGCTTGCCTTTCACTGTGGTGTTCTGCATCATCTCGAGTACCATAGGACCTTTGCCATTGAGTATCTCCACATCGGTCACAAAATCAAAAATGGTAATGATCCCGATGTCATCCGCGGTGATCCCATCCAGCTTCGCAATCGTTCCAACGAAGTCCACGGCGCGAAGCTTTTTCTTCTTGCCGCCATTGAAATTAAGCTTCATGATCTGCTGGTTCAGCTGCTCACGCTTGTCTTTTTTCAGCTTAGGCCGAATATTCAGCTTGCGTTCGAACGCTTCCCGGCATTCATCAACCTTCTCTTCAGAGGGAGCGGTCATCTTCGGAATAGCAAAGCCAATATACGCTTCGATATCGGCTAATCTCCCGGAATCCCTTGGGGTGACGAGGGTAATAGCACTGCCGGTCTGGCCGGCTCGCCCCGTACGTCCTGTGCGGTGTACGTAGCTTTCCTTCTCCAGCGGGATATCGTAGTTGATGACATGAGTGATATTGGAGATGTCGATCCCCCTGGCAGCAACGTCGGTCGCAATGAGATAGCGGAATTGCCCTCGTCGGAATGCGTGCATCACTTCGAAACGCTCTTCCTGCTCCATGCCGCCATGAATTCGATCACACGGGTACCCGAGATCAGCCAGCGCCCGGAATAGGGTATCTACATGCTCTTGTGTCCGGCAAAACACAATGCAGCTGTCTGGATTCGTGGTGATAAGCAGATTTTGCAGAACAGCGAGTTTATCCGCCTCTTTGACCTGGACCTGAGCGTGGTCAATCGTCGCAGTTGTGAGCCCGCTTGCCTTAATCTCGATCTGCTCCGGGTGATTCATGTACTTGTGGGCGAGTTTAGCCACATCCTCGGGAAACGTAGCCGAGAACAGCATGGTCACCCTGTTGCGAGGGAGGGCTTGAATGATCGACTGTACCTGCTCAATAAAGCCCATGTTCAGCATCTCATCCGCTTCGTCGATGACGAGATGCGAGATCCGATCCAGTGACAGCGATCCGCGCTCTATATGGTCCAGCACCCGCCCCGGCGTGCCTACAACGATATGCGTTCTTTGCTTGAGCTCGGCTTTTTGCATATGGAAGGGATGTCTCCCATACAAGGGAGTCGCCTTGATTCTCTTGAAGCGTCCAATATTCGTAATGTCCTCGTTGACCTGTAGGGCAAGTTCACGGGTGGGGGTTAGGATTAAGGCCTGCGGCTTATTCTCATTCCATTCCACTTGCTCACAGAGCGGAATGCCGTAGGCGGCGGTTTTGCCGCTGCCGGTCTGGGATTTGACAACAAGATCCCGTTTCTCCAGCGCAACGGGTATGACCTCTGTTTGCACCTCGGTTGGTGTCGTGTAGCCAAGACTATCGAGCGCTCTCCTAATCTCTTCACTTAATGGATAATCTGTAAAACGCTTGTCGCTCATCATTAACCTCTTCTACGTTATATTCGAATACCTATTTATACAGGCTTATACCATGCATTTATCGTATACCTATCTATTATACTCCGAATCTTTCGGTTGTATTTGTTTTATCCAGAAATCAGGGGGTTCATAGACAATGAGGGAGTAGTCCAGTTCATGGCCTTGAGCAGTTGCTAATTGAACGAGCAGTTTTTTATTTAGATCAAAAGGTCGTAAAGCGCTCGTTTTTATCGATATTACCTGGACCCCGTCCCGTGAAGGCTTCCCACTGAGAACGATTTGATTGCCATGTGTGTACACATATGTAACCGTTGTCTGAAAAACAACGATATATAGATCAAGGTCCGTTCTATTCTGGAACACGGGGAACTCAATGCCTACATTTTGCTTAAAGTCTAATTCGCTGGAGATTCCGATGTCATATGTTGTGAATAATCGGTGAAGCGCATAATGTATGCGCATAGGCATGTAGCTCCATCGGCCACCCCAATAGGTGCTATGCCAGTGTTCTTCATATACAGGTCTTCGAAAGTCCGGATCATTCTTCAGTATTATAAAGGGAACGGCCGTACCTTTCTGGAGAACCTCTGAAATCGGGATGATGTCTTTAGGATAGAATGAGTCATCAATTATATCTTCTGGCCATTCCATAATGGTCTGGGGCTTGGATGGTTCCAATCGTTCTAAACGATGTTTAACATCCTCGCCCTCTGGAGAGGGACAGGCTGGAATGGTATAATCTCAGAAAGAATGATTAGAGTGGGAGGCATGAACGATGAGTGAGGAGCTTTTGGAGCAGCTGGAAGAGTGGCATGAAGAGGATGAATATGAAGAAATTGTCGATGCCATTATGGAAATTCCCGCAGAAGAACGGGATTATGTGCTGATCAGCCATTTGGGCAGAGCGATGAGTAATCTTGAGCGTTATGAAGAGGCAGTTGAGCAGTTCTTGCTGATTGCAGAAGAGGGTAAGGATGATCCGCTGTGGCATTACCGCATAGGTCTTGCTTATTACTATCTGGAGCAATATGAGGACGCCCGGAGAGCGTTTGAAGTGGCTGATCACTTGGAGCCCGGTGATGAGGATACTTTAGAGTTTCTGGAATGGATTCGAAACAAAACTGCTCCGAAGCCTGTAGTGGAATCTGCGGTTATGGCCTATACGGATCCTGACGTGCTGAGCTTTTGGAATGATAGCGCCCCTGCGGCAGAGAAATATGTTTCAGCCCCGCCGACAGATGATGTAATTGAGTCGGTGGAGGAAGCACTGGTCTTCAAACTGCCCGCATCTTACGTAAATATGATGAAATTACATAATGGGGGGATTCCCCACAATCGGTATTTCCCTCTGGGAGAAGCAACAGCTGAGGGAAAAGACGCCATTGAGATTTCCGGTATTCTGGGAATTGGACGAGAGAAGAAAAAATCATTGGCCGGAAGCTTAGGCAGCCGATTTATGATTGAGACGGGCGGTTATCCGGAGGTTGGCGTGGTCATATGTGACTGTCCTTCAGAATCCGAGGTCGTCATGCTGGATTACCGTTCATCCGGCAACGACGGGGAGCCCGAGGTTATCCATGTGGATAAAGGACAGGATTACAAGATCACCC
This sequence comes from Paenibacillus vortex V453, assembly GCF_000193415.1. Classification (NCBI taxonomy): domain Bacteria; kingdom Bacillati; phylum Bacillota; class Bacilli; order Caryophanales; family Paenibacillaceae; genus Paenibacillus; species Paenibacillus vortex. The sequence goes on along the minus strand of NZ_ADHJ01000001.1, from coordinate 260,007 downwards.
GGCTTGCCGTAAACTTCGAGGCCTTCATTAACGGATTGGTGAGTAAGGGGTAGCAAATATCCAGAAACATTCGATTTACAACGCAAGAAAATGCCTCTACAAAAAGGCCCAACTTCTCTGTAACTGTATAGAGGAAGTAGGGCCTTTTGCGTTATGAACCATAAATTGATGTAAACTGAGCCTGTGGAGGAAGCCGTTCATGCATTCATGGAGTTTGATAGCAACATGAAGGAAGATCGGTGTTTTGTACACAGACGATTGATGGTCTGGGTTGCAGACGAGGAGCAACATGATTTTCAAATCCACGGATTTTACCAGCACCATGGGTAGTGCTGCAGATCCACCCATGCGTAATGCAATTTTTTTCATGTCCTAAAATATTCCAACCTATGCTAAAATGTAAACAAAACAGAAACGTTAGGGAGGCATTTATTTTGATAGGGCGCAGTGGGAATCCAATACTCAAGGAAGAAACGTTTGAGAAGAGTGGGTATTACAATGACCAGGAAACGATGACGATTGGCGGAACGGTGAACAAATCGTTCATGCTGCTCGCGCTGCTGATCGGGGCAGCGGTCATTTCGTGGGTGATGTTTTTCAACGGGTATGAGGTATTCCCGTTCATGATCGGCGGAGCGATAGGCGGTTTTGTCCTGGCGCTGGTCATCAGCTTTGTGCCGAAGGCAGCACCGTATTTGGCACCAATCTATGCGGTTCTGGAAGGCTTCTTCCTTGGGGCATTGTCCGCACATTACGAATATCTGTACTATGGAATCACGCTGCAGGCGGCCTTACTGACGATGTGCATATTCCTGGGCATGCTGCTCGCTTATAAGACAGGTCTGATCCGGGCGACCCCAGGCTTCAAAAAGGGAATTATTGCAGCCACGATCGGCATTGCGCTTGTATATCTGCTTAGTATGGTTCTGGGCCTGTTTGGTGTAGCCGTGCCTTACCTTCATGACAGCACCCCGATCGGCATCGGGATTTCGATTGTCATCATCATCATAGCTGCACTGAATTTCGTGCTCGACTTTAACTTCATCGAAGAGGGAGCACAGCAAGGCGCACCCAAATATATGGAGTGGTACGGTTCCTTCGGTCTCTTGGTTACCCTCGTATGGCTGTATATTGAAATCATCCGCTTGCTCTCGAAGCTGGCGAATCGGGATTAACGCTTTATTTTAGAATGTGAATGATCGCTGTCGGGATGTCCTCGGCAGCGATTTTTTAATATATGGGATGGGGCATGGGTCCGCAGAATAATTAATTCTCGAAAGTAAAACCCTATAAAGTGCGACTTGTGTTTAAATAATAAGTAGGGTAGATATCGTCATCATTAAACTGCGTGAAGAAGGAGATCCCATGACAGACAAGAAAGCCATGATAGATATAGGTTGGAATTTAGACAACAGTTATGCTCAATTGCCGGAAACTTTTTTTACAAAACAGGCTCCCACGCCTGTGCGTGCACCGGAATTGATTGTGCTTAATGCGCCACTGGCGGCATCTCTTGGTTTAAACGCCAAGGCACTGCAAAGCCCGGAGGGTGCAGCCGTGTTGGCGGGTAACGAAATGCCCGAAGGAGCCTTGCCGCTGGCACAGGCCTATGCCGGGCACCAATTTGGGTATTTTACGATGCTCGGTGACGGCCGGGCGGTTCTGCTGGGCGAACAGCTCACGCCGCAGGGCAAACGGGTGGATATTCAGCTTAAGGGTTCAGGCCGGACACCATATTCCCGTGGAGGGGATGGCCGGGCGGCTCTAGGCCCGATGCTGCGCGAATATATCATCAGTGAAGCCATGCATGCCCTGGGTATTCCGACCACCCGCAGCTTGGCGGTCGTGTCCACCGGTCAGCCTGTTACGCGTGAAAAGGATCTGCCGGGTGCGATTCTGACCCGCATAGCGGCCAGCCATCTGCGCGTCGGTACGTTTCAGTATGTAAGGGGGGCGGGGACAACCGAGGATCTGCGAATTCTCGCGGATTATACCCTGCAGCGGCATTACCCGGATGCAGAGCCTGGAGCTGGTGCTAACCGCTATCTGGTCCTGCTGCAGGAAGTTATCAAGCGCCAGGCCGCTCTTATTGCCAAGTGGCAGCTCGTAGGTTTTATTCATGGGGTCATGAACACCGATAATATGACCCTGAGCGGCGAAACGATTGATTATGGTCCTTGTGCTTTCATGGATACCTTTGATCCCAATACGGTATTTAGTTCTATAGATTCCCAAGGGCGCTACGCCTATGTCAACCAGCCCTATATTGCGGCGTGGAATCTTGCCCGATTGGCGGAGGCCTTGCTGCCGCTGCTGCATGAGGAGGAGGAGCAGGCTGTCAAGCTGGCCGAGGGTGCCATCGGCGCATTTACCGATCTGTATCATGAGCAGTGGCTCGCAGGCATGAGAGCCAAGCTGGGAATTTTTCATATGGAGGAGGAAGACGAAGCCTTGATTGAGGATCTTCTCAAGATGATGAAAAATCATCAGGCCGACTACACCAACACCTTCCGTGCTTTAACCTTTAATAAGCTGGAGGACACGCCTTTGCAAGGCACACCGGAGTTTGCCTCCTGGTATGAGCGCTGGCAGGCCAGACTTGGCAGGCAGCAGGAATCGTGGGATGATGCCCGCGAGCTTATGCGCAGCAGCAATCCTGCCGTCATTCCGCGCAACCATCGGGTGGAGGAAGCGCTGGAAGCAGCAGAGCAGGAAGGGGACTACAGCGTGATGCAAGAGCTGCTGGACGTTCTGGCAGAGCCTTATGCGCATTCCCCGGAGCAGGCGGAATATGCAGTCGTGCCTAAGGGGTCCCGTCCTTACCGGACCTATTGCGGAACGTAAGGGAATAGAGGGTCAAGCAAGGAAGCTTCTTGCTTGACCCTTTTTTATATGGGCTCAGCCTTGTCCATCTGTTACTTCCGAATTCCGCATGAATTCAAATACAACACAAAAAAGCCCCTGGACCTAGAGTCCAAGGGCTGTATATCGTATGGCTATTTTATTCGAGACCTTATTCAACATCATAGCAGAACCGAAAGAAACAGTCTATATTTTTGCCCGGAAATACCATAGAGTGAGGAAGCCGGCAAAACAAATGAACGGGAGCGTGGTTTCATGGGGTGGACTTGTCATCTCGATCAAGCGGATTTACAGGAGTATGTCGAGAAGGTTCTGGGTACCGGTTATGTTGTGGCGGAAGTGACGAGGATGCATGGTGGCGCGCAGAAGGTCGTCTATAAGATTCATTGCGATAACGGTTTTGTCTGCGTGCTGTATGTGTGGGATTTAACGATGAATTATTTTCAGGAAGAAATAGCGAACGAGCATGATGTGCACGAACGGTCCTTTGGCGCTTATTCGTTTGAAATGAATAACAGATGGCTAAGGGAACACGGCATTTTAACACCTGCTCTGTATGACCTTCATGTCCATACGAAACAGAGCCGTTACCCGTTTGACTATGCTCTTGTTGAGTATATCGAGGGACAGAAGGCGGAGGCTTATGTTCAGCACCCGGATCAACGGGTCCAAGATGAGGTGCTGGAGCGGCTGGGCGACATGATCGCAGGTATGCATGCACATCAAAGACAGATCTATGGAAAACCTGATCCAAGCGAAGGGCGGCGCCAGGAGCCGTGCCATCTTATGCAGCTGGATAACGCCAAGAAACAGCTCTCATACGTTGTCTTGCATCATGCAGCGATCCGAGACCATCACGACAGGCTGATTGCTATATTGAATGAGCTTGAATCCAGAATAGATTCCCGTAAGCGGTACGGTTATATCCATGGGGAGCTGGGACCGGACCACGTCTTGGTCACGGAACGCTTCGAGCCGTATCTTATTGATATTGAAGGTGCGCAATTCTTCGACACCGAGCATGAACATACGTTTCTTGAGCTTCGATTCGGAGAGAGCTACCGGTATTTCAGACCAACCGGGCTGGATCCGAACCGAATGTTATTCTACCGCCTGCATCACTACATCTCGCTAACCTCGGGCGGCTTGAAGCTGCTTCACCGCGGGTTTCCCGATCCGGCCTTTGCTCGAAGCCTGGCCGATTACCATGCCCGGAACACCCTGCGATTCATAGAGGAATGGAGATGATCCTCGAGGAGGGTGGCCGTGGCAGGCGGATCGGACTTACAATACGGTTCAACGGTGCCGTAATGAGCACTTACCGGAGCCTGCAACACCTGCAACAGCATAAACAGCCGATGATCTGCATGTCATGCAATCATCGGCTGTTTTGTTAGTAGTGGTGATCGGCGCTTGGCTCAAGAAGCTCAAACCTCGCTCTATTACTTGGAGGCCTGTTGCTTCTCGTTCAAATGCTCGGTCAGGAATGTTATGATTCCGTCCTCCGCATCCTGGGAGTACTGCCAGACCATCGCGCCGGCGAGGTCCTTGTTCTGGATGTAGTTGACCTTTTCCTGCAAGGCCTCCTTATCCTCGTAACTGATGAAGGTATTGCCGTTAAAGAGGTAGGCGGCCTTGGCTTTGTTGTCATAATAACGCTTGAAGCCGTTTTTGTTCAGGTAGGCTTTCTCGATCTGTTTGTAATTGAGATTTACCTTGTCGATGTCAATCGGCGTTCCGGGTGCGAAGAGACCATCTTTGCTGCCCTTGACCTCCTTGACGTTCTTCCAGCCGTACGAATAGGCAGGGACACCCAGCAGCAGCTTCCTGCTGTCGATATCGTGGTCCAGGTACATGGAGATGATCCCGTCGATGGAGTGCTTGGATTTCCCCCTGCTGTCCACGTACAGATTGGAGTTGAACCCTGTGGTGTCCGACCACTTGCCGGTCAGGTCATAGGTCATCACGTTGATGTAATCCACGTATTTCTCCACTTTTTTGACCTCAACATTGTCGAAATACCAATCCTGTGTCCCCGAGGCGAAGGTCAGCAGGTACTTCTTGTTCTTATGGGGCAGACGGTACAGCTTCTCCCGCAGTTCCTTCATCAGACTGGTGAAATTCTTCGTATCCTCAGGGCGTGCTTTCTGTGTATTCCAGGCATGGAATGCCGGATACTCCCAGTCAATATCTACCCCGTCGAGATCCAGCTCCTTGACCATATGGATGATACTTTCCGTGAACAGATAGCGGTTCCCGTCCAGGGAAGCATCGGAGAAGCCGTCTGCACCATAGCCACCGATCGCCAGCACCATCTGGGTCTTCGGATTATGCTTTTTCAAATTCTTGATATTTTCTTTGATCTGGTTGTTGGTGGTGCTGTCTTCATGGAAATAGAGGTCCGTTCCCTTAATCTTGGCAAAAGCGATAAAAGCGATGTCGACGCCCTTCTCTGACAGCTTGATATTCTTGTAGTCCTGCCAGGCCTCCACGTATACAGCCGTTATCTTCCGGTCTTCCGCCGAGGAGATCTGATAGAAATATAAGCCCATGCCCCCAAGCAGCAGCACGATAAACATCTTGGTATATATCGTTATTCTCATCGTAGTTAACCCCGCCCGCCGAATAGAATGTAGGTTGCCGTTTTACTTAGGTTCAGCACCTTGACGGTGATGTAGCTGATGGCGAAGATGATGGAGATATTCACGATCAGGCTGAGGGACGCTTCCAGAAACGTAGCCTCGACCTCGGTTCTGCCGGACAGCATCATCTCCACCAGCAGGTGAATCAGATAGATGCTGAAGCTGGCCCTGGAGACCGAACTGATCAGCTTCTGGATTTTGTGGTTTACTTGATCGCTGATCGTGGCTTCCTTCTCCTTGAAGAAAACAAACAAGCCGACCGCCATGAAGAAGGTGGTCATGGAATAGTTGCCGTAGAACATCTCATCCAGCACACCGCTGCGCAGCGAGACAAAATAAGTGGCTACCGGCGTGAGGAAGAACGAGACGATGCCCAGATTGTATAATATGTTTTTGAGCTTTAGCGGCAGCTCGTAATGGAACAGATAGTACCCCAGTATAAAATAGCCCAGGAATCCCATGAAGAACGGAATGTTCATAATCGGAATGTTAATATATTGATCAGTTGCCCGGAATACCGTGTCCGAGATGAAGCGATACGCAATGCTGACGATAAACCATAACAGCAGGTAGTACCTGAGATCCTTCTCGCTGCAGGATTTGATAAACTTGCTGATCAGCGGTACCGTCATATAGATGGCAATAATGGCATACAGGAACCAGAGATGCACATAATTCCGGTCGGTCAGCAGCCGATAACCGAAATCGACCACGAACTCATAGGCGTTCATGCGGCTTCTCATAATGTAGTACTGATTGTACAAGCCATAGATGAGCGACCAGGTCAGGAGGGGAATGAGCAGCGGCAGCACGCGCTTCACGTAGAATTCCCGGTAGGTCGTGATTTGGGTTCGGAGAATCATGGCGCCGCTGATCATGAAGAATACCGGCACGGCGAAGCGGGAAATGGAATTAAACCCGTTGCTGATCCACCATGAGGAGGAATTGAAGTCATTCGTGCTGGTCAGCACCTCCGCTGTATAATGCAATATAATGACGGCAACGATGGATAGAATTCTTAGAATATCTACGTATACGATTCTTTTATTTGGAACCATGCTGTTTGAGCAGCCTCCTTCTTCATGACTTAATTCGATCCTGCGGCGATGTTCTGGCTGATGGTAGCAACGCCTTTCCGCTCCACGAAGCCCCAGCCCTCATCATTGTCAAAATATTTAAATGTGCCCGCAATATTGATGTACAGCAGCAAATTCCGGTAGGTTAACAGCTCCACTTGGCTGAACAGGAACATTCTCATATAATCCATAAACGTATACGTACTGCCGTACTTACGGCATAAGTACAAGGAAATGATGACCTGGGCCGCATTGAGCAGCACGCTTATAAGCAGGAACAGGATGGCATGCAGCAGGTTTCCGCCAAAGATCAGCGTCTGCCCCAGATAAAATATCGTGGTAAATGCCGAGAGGGTTCCCAGCATAAACCCGTCAATAGCAAAAAACAGGCTCACGCTGACGCTGAATTTCTGGGACAGCCTGGACCAGTAGATCAGGATGCAATCAACAAATGCCTTCTGCCAGCGAATCCGCTGCTTATAGAAGTTCTGGAGATTCTCGGGGCATTCGGTATAACATACCGCTTCGGGCGCGTATACCAGCTTTTTCTTCAGTCGATTGGCTTTGATATATTCATGAATTTTCAAGGTAATGTCGATATCCGTCGCCTACCGTGCTGCGGAAGCCGGCCACATGGACCAGAACGTCCTTGTAAAAGGCACCAAAGGCACCTGAAATCACAACGATCGAATTAAAATGCGATTGCGTAAGTTTGCGGACATAGAAGCCGTGCGTATAATTGATGATCTGGCTCTTAATGAGCCCTTTTCCACGAAATTTCTCCACAATCGCACCGTTCTCATCCCGCACAGCACCCTGCACAATCTTGACGGTACCGCCAAGCGCAATGATGTCGTCATCATGGAAATATTGATTCACATACTTGAGCGAGTCGGCTTCCAGCATGCTGTCTGCATCCAGGGTAATCACGATATCCGAGGCGGCATAATCGATGCCCGCATTCAGCGAATCCGCTTTTCCGCCATTCTGCTTGTCGATAACATAAATATGGTGGTAGAGATTGGAACGATAGAATCCTTTGATCGGTTTATAAGTCAGCTTGTTGTCTGCCGGCCTGTCATCCGGCTGTAAATCCAGCAGCTCGTCAAGCGTGGACATCGTCCCATCCTTGGAGCCGTCGTTGATGATCATGATCTCATAGTTGCTGTAATGCAGACCGGCCATGGCATCGATGCAATTTCGGATCGTCAGCTCCTCATTGTAGGCGGGAACGAGCACCGAAATTGATTTTTCGTCCATATCCGCATTCAGCTTCTTCACTTTGCTGCATAGCAGCGGAATTACCGTATACAGGGCTTGAAACACCAGGAATACACCGGCTAATCCATAAAAAAAGTACTCCAAACTCCTCACTCCTCTCTTCTCTATCTCTCTGTGTGATGAAGACCAGTATGGTGCGCCAACTCTATGGGGTTTGAGGTGAATCGGCGCTTTCTCTATATCGATCAATGTCAAGGGGTAAATTTGGTTGCGCAGGGATAATATCATCCATTTACAACCTTTCATTCCATATAAACCCATGTAACATCTTATGTAATAAACTATCGTAATTGGCTCCCAAAAGTAAAACCGCGCTATGGAGCAAGAAAACGAATACATAGATGCTTTTCGAGTATAGCCTCTGTTTTGGTGCATCTTTCTATATTTTAGGCGGCTAAAGCGATTTAACGAGGAATGCATTCTGGAACATTTCGTGTAACTTCGATAGAACTGGACTTAAATCGACGCCATTCTTCAGGAATGACTTGATATTTACAGGGGGTCCCTTAGAATGGTAGAGAAGAAGATGATAGAGGAGTTCAGGACATGAATGAGGTTGTTGTACGAAACAACGTGAAAGTGATAGGAGAAGGGGAGCGCACACTCATGCTGGCGCATGGATTCGGCTGCGACCAGAGCATGTGGAAATATATCTTGCCTGCCTTCGAGCCGCACTATCGCATCGTGCTGTTCGATTACGTAGGCTCGGGACGATCCGATCTATCGGCGTATACATCGGAGAGGTACAGCAGCCTGGACGGGTACATGCAGGATGTGCTGGATATTATGGAAGCGCTGCAGCTTCAGGACGTTATCTTCATAGGTCATTCCGTGAGCTCCATGATCGGGATGCTGGCATCCATCCAGCGGCCGGACTATTTTGAACAATTAATCATGATCGGACCTTCGGCCCGCTATTTGAATGGTGACGGGTATGTTGGGGGTTTTGATAAAAGCGATGTGACCGAATTGCTGGCGATGATGGAGATGAACTTCGCGGGCTGGGCGAGCTTTCTCGCGCCGATTGCCATGAACAATCCAGAGCTTCCCAAGCTGACCAAAGAACTGGAACGAAGTTTCATCTCCACAGACCCTGGGATTACCAGAGAGTTTGCCGAGGTGACCTTTTTCTCGGACTGCCGGAACGAATTGTCTCGCGTTACCGTGCCTGTGCTCATTATGCAGTGTTCGGATGACAGCATCGTGCCGATTGCAGCCGGCGAATATTTACATAAACACCTCCATAACAGTACATTCCGCCTCATGGAGGCAAAAGGCCATTATCCGCATATCAGTCATCCGGAGGAAACCATTACGATAATTCAGGAGTATCTGAAATAAGCGTGTATATCTAAGGATGAGGGCTCGTACGGAAAGGATCGATCAATAAGCAATGGATGAGCGATTGAAATATGCACCCTGCGGTTATGTTTCCATAACCCAGCAAGGCCTCGTAAGAGAGGTGAACCAAACCTTCCTTCATATGATGGGATACCTTGAAGAAGACGTGGTGCAGAAGCATTTTGAAGCCATGATGTCGACGGCAAACAAGCTGATATTCCACTCCTATTTCTATCCGCATATCCATCTTGACGGACATGTGGAAGAGCTGTTTATCCGTTTAAAGAACAGTCGGGGCGATTCTGTTCCCTTCATATTGAATGGTCGACGGTTTGAGCGGGAAGGCGAAGAATGGCTGGACTGCGTACTGGTGCAGATGGGAAGGCGCATTGATTATGAGATGGAGCTGAGGACGGCCAAGAGGCAGATTGAGGAAGCGTATTGGGAGAAGGATCGGGCGCTTGGCGAGCTGAAGCATATTCATATGGAGATTGAACGGAAGCAGACGGAGCTGATGGAGATTAATGCGGTCTTGGTCGAATTGTCGAATACGGACAAGCTGACAGGACTGAAGAACCGCAGGTTCTTTCAAGAGCAGCTCGAAGAGCAGCTGAGACTTTACAACCAATCAGGACGTCCATTCTCCTTGTTCCTCATCGACATCGATTATTTCAAGCGCGTGAACGACACATGGGGACATGCGGTGGGAGATGAGGTTCTGGTTGATGTAGCGGGTATACTGAAATCCTGTGCACGTGAAGGAGATGTCGTGGCCCGTTATGGCGGGGAAGAGTTCGTGATGATTCTGCCGGGGCTGGATGTGGCGGAAGCAAGGGAGATTGCGGAGCAGTTCAGGCGCGCAGTCAATGATGCCATCTGGACAACAGGCAGCATTACTATCAGCATCGGCATGATCACAGCGACGCCGGAGGACCATGAGGCGGCACTCCTGCAAAAAGCGGATCAGGCCCTGTATGCCTCCAAGCAAAACGGTAGAAACCAGGTCACCCATCATGTGGATTTGAAGCTTCCCGGGTATTCGCACTAATAATGACGGTATCGCTACAAAAAGCCATAACCCAGGTGAGCTAAGGCTCGCATGGTTATGGCTTTTCAGGTTTATCCGAGTATTTCAGGTGGGTGTCGTCTCGCACGCTTCATCATGCTTCGCCAAGTGGCGAGCAGCCAGAGACTTCGTCCCTCAGGGCAGACGTTTACCGGGCAAGGCGGACCCCAAACACCGCTTGAATTACTGTCCGGCACTGCGCCGGTTGTACGAGTCGGTGTACGTGCTGTGCCGGAAGTGCAGAATCGGGTCATCGGACAGCGCCATGCCCTCCGCCATGACCGTGGGGTCCATGAGCAGCCCCTCGGGCTCCTCGATGATGTCGGTGACGTAGAGATGGCCAAGGATGACTCGTTTACGGTCGTCCGGCCATGCGCGGGTAGGATCATCTGTGGGATCGCCAGCTTCCCCGAAAATGGCATCCAGCTGGAATACAGGCTGGCGCTGTCTCAAGGCGAAGGTGCAGCTCGTCCATCAGATAATCCTCTGGCTGCTGTGCGGCTTCCTTGATAGACAGCGTCTCCACACCGCCTTCCGGCAGCCATTCGAATTTCACGGGCCGGGCATTTCCCTGCGAGTCGAGGAACAAGTAGGCATGGATGCAATAATAATGACAGGCAACATAGCTGGCCGGCGGCTTTAGAAGTTTTACAGCCAGCAGGCTTTCTTTGCTCTCCGAGAAATGGGTGATGATCTCTCGAATCAGATCTATCGGTCCCCGCTCGCCTTCCCGAGTCTCGTTAACGGTCTTCATGATGTCGAGAAACGATTCGGGTGTACGGGCAAAAAAGACCGGCACCGTGGCCCCTACCAAGTAAGTAACATCGCCCCCAGGCAGGGTGAATTGGACGGCCATCCCTTTGGCCGGAGATAACAGGTCAGCCATGGCCGGGTTGGTTGAAACGCCGGAGAAGCGGACGATTGCGGGCGTCTCCGCCTGTTCCTGCATATGAGGGGCCGTGGTAAAGGCTGCGCCCAGGCCGCTCGACCGGAAGCTGGCACGGCAGCAGAATCCCTTGGCATGCGCCCGGCGGTAGCCGGGATGCACGCCGGACAGATCCTCAAGGGCATTCACCGTTTGCGACGTGATATCGGATGGAGCAGAATCCGGAACCGGATGAGTACGGCCAGACTGCGCGTCTGTCATCATCTCTTCCTCCTCGCGTTGTCATTAATTACCACGAGAGTGTGCCCCATTAACTTGTTTTTTATGAGAGTAGGGGAATCTACATGAATTCGTAGAAGTAACGAATGAAATGAAAAAAGATCGGCGAGGTGTAGGTCAGGCTGTCCACCCGGCTTAAGTAGCTTTTCTTCAACGCATCGAACCGTCCGTCGTCGCCGATTAATAGATCCCGCTTCAGCACCGATACCGTCAAGCTGCCGAAGAAGCCGCTGAGGCTGATCAGCATGCCGGATAAGAGGGCGAAGGTCGGGCTGAGCGGCGTCAGATAGGGGTAGATGAGGTAGGCGCATCCTGTTGTTGCAAGAAACGCACAGGCAAAGCCTTCCCAAGTCAGGTTGGGGTTCGATGTCGGCACGATTCTGCGTCTGCCAAAATAGAGGGAAGCGATGGTGTGCACCACATCGTTGAGCTGTGTTAATACAACGAGAAACAGCACGAGTCCTGCTCCATACTGGGGCGACGCAAATTGGAAGTAGGCCAGGTGGCTGAGCCCGAACACCATCAGCATCAGACCCCACTGGGTCGAGCTGACGCTGCGCATGAACCCGACGGTACCTTTGTTGATCAATCGCGGGAGCGGCAGCACCAGGAATACATAAATCGGTATGAATACAATAAACATGCCGTACCATTCGATATAGATCCAGTAGAACTGGACAGGTATGGTTAAGTACGCCCACAGGAACAGTCGGCGGTCGGCTTTTCTTGTTTTGATCATGGAGAAATATTCTTTGAGCGTAAAGAAAGTAAGCACCATTAGGGATAGCAGAGAAACGACGGGATTCAGAAACGTCGCCAGGCAGAAGATGACCAGCATGCCCCACCAGGTTTTGATGCGGAATCCTACATCGGTATAATCGATATTCGGCTGCGTCTTGCTCATCACATAATAGAGGAGCTGAATGACCGACAGGACGGAGAATATCAGGATTAAGGTTAGTATCGAGCTTTCCATATGCCTATCATCACCAACTTGTCACGGGTAGGATTTTTCGTTCTGCTGCAGGAATCATATGTTATTATGAAGGAATAACTCCAAATTGATAAGGGGAAATTTCGTAAATGGTAGACGATCGATCGGTCTTTATACTGCTTACCAATACCGGAACGCTCTTTACAAAAGTCATTCAGGGCTATACGAGAGCACCTTACAATCATGCTTCGATCTCCTTTAACCGGGAGCTGTCGGAGTTATATAGCTTCGGAAGAAAGAATCCGAACAACCCGCTGAACGGCGGGTTTGTGAAGGAGGATCTGAGGACGGGAACGTTCAGTAAGTACCCCAATACGACATGTGTCATCTATGAGCTTCGGGTGTCTGAACGCGACATCGAGAAAATGAAGCGGGTCTTGCAGGCCTTCATCCGAAAGGACAAAAAATACTTTTATAATATATTGGGTGTGCTGGGCATCGCGCTCAAGGAACCGATTGAGTTCAGCAATTCCTACTTCTGCTCGCAATTTGTGGCAGAGATTCTGCACCGATCCGGCGTCAGGCTGTGGGATAAGCTGCCTGCCCTGGTAACGCCGGACGATTTTCGCCAAAGCGAGCGCCTGAACTTGATATATGAAGGAAAGCTCAGCGAGTACGAGGCTTGAACTTCGCGGCAAGTGTGCGGCCGCTTGCAATCCTCCTCCTACGCTCCCCTCCCCGAACATCCGAATCACGATCCGATGATGAAGGAACTGCGCAGTATATTTGATCGGAATGAGCAGGAGGGCCACGTGTTTTTTGATTATGAGACGAGGGTGTATTGGGGAGAGGTTCAACAGAGTTTATTGTTTGAGCGCCGCTCGCCCGGGGTACTGGTACTACGAGTGCACCGATGAACTTAAAAGGAGCGGATGATCATGGAAGTCCATGTCAGATCTTTTTTCGTGAACGATGATGGAGAGGTCCCTAACAATCCTGAGCTGCCCGTCATTGTATACAATGGCGTGTTCGCGGATGACCCGAGCGGGCTGGAGGCAGCCTTTAACCGGCATCAATGGAGCGGGAGTTGGGCAGGCGGCGTATATGATTATCATCATTATCACAGCAACACGCACGAAGTTCTGGGCGTGAGGTCCGGAAGCGCGACCGTCCTCGTGGGCGGTGACGCAGGGGAGAGGCTGGAGATTTCTTCAGGCGATGTGATTGTGCTGCCGGCAGGTACTGCACATATGAAGCTGAGCAGCAGCCCTGATTTTGAAGTGATTGGTGCTTATCCCGAAGGGAACACGCCGAATCTGAGGGAGCGGAACCCGACGGATCGCGCGCAGGCCATCCACGAAATCAGAAGTGTCCCCGTCCCGGATACCGACCCGGTATTTGGCAAGGAAGGACCGCTGCTGCATAAATGGGTGAAATGATAAGATCGATAACCGCCGTATGGGAAGTAAAGAGATCGGGAGGCCGGCACTAAGACTGCGCATGTGCGCAGGGCAGGTGCGGCCTCTTTTTTTATATACAGGAAATTGTAATGGAACTTGGCCCATGCTATCTTAAATAATGGAAGGTTTGGGTACATGGTTTTCAATTCTGCTAGTGGAGGTGCGGTATATGAAAGCGCTTTTTATTGGAGGGACCGGAACGATCAGCTCGGCAATCACGAAGCAGCTGCTGGAACAGGGGTGTGAGCTCTATCTGTTGAACCGGGGGAATCGAAATGACGCGCTGCCGGAGGGAGCGCATGTGCTGCAAGCTGATATTCATGATGAGGATCATGTGGCACAGCTCGTTTCGGACCTGCATTTTGACGTGGTGGCTGATTTCATCGCCTTTGAACCAGCCCATCTGGAGAGGGATTACCGCCTGTTTGAAGGGCGAACCAAGCAGTTTATTTTTATCAGCTCGGCTTCAGCCTATCAAACGCCTTTGTCCGATTATCGCATTACCGAGGGCACGCCATTATCGAATCCGTATTGGGAATATTCCCGTAATAAAATAGCATGTGAAGACTATCTGATGAAGCAGTACCGCGAGACAGGCTTTCCGGTTACGATCGTTAGACCGAGCCATACGTATGATGAACGCTCGATACCGCTTGGTGTTCATGGCAGCAAGGGGAGCTGGCAGGTCGTGAAGCGGATGCTGGAGAATAAACCCGTTATTATTCATGGAGATGGAACATCCCTGTGGACGTTGACGCACAACAGCGATTTTGCCAAAGGCTTCATCGGCCTGATGGGCAACATTCATGCCATTGGGGAGTCGGTGCACATCACGTCGGATGAGTCGCTCACCTGGAATCAGATTTACGGAATCATTGCGGATGCGCTTGGCGTACAGCTGAATGCGGTCCATGTGTCTTCCGAGTTCCTGGATGCCACCAGCACGCAGGATTTCCGCGGCTCGTTATGGGGTGATAAAGCCAACAGCGTTGTGTTTGATAACAGCAAGCTGAAACGGCTGGCTCCTGACTTCGTGGCAGCCATTCGCGCGGATCAGGGTATCAAGCAGACGGTGCGCCATATTCTGTCCCATCCGGAGCTGCAGCGGGAGGATGCGGAGTTTGATGAATGGTGTGACAAGGTGATCTCCGCATTGGAGAAAGCGAAGTCTCTTGTCAACGAATAGTGTTATCAAGGGCACCCCGACCGAGGGGTGTCCTTTTTTTGCGGATTTCCGTTAAGTCTTTTATAAAAGAAGGAATATGTTAGAATGGTACGATATGTTGAAACATAAACAAGAACGGGAGAATATGAAATCATGTCGAATTTGCCGAATTGTCCGAAATGTAACTCAGAATATACGTATGAAGACGGGAATCTTCTGGTTTGCCCTGAATGTGCCCATGAATGGACCCTGGAGTCTGAAGCGGAGCATGACCAAGAGGCCAGGATCGTGAAAGACGCGAACGGAAATGTCCTGGTCGACGGTGACTCCGTAACGGTGATCAAAGATCTGAAAGTAAAGGGCAGCTCCTCCGTACTGAAAATAGGCACCAAGGTGAAAAATATCCGTCTGGTTGACGGCGATCACGATATCGATTGCAAAATCGACGGATTTGGCGCGATGAAATTGAAATCGGAATTTGTGAAAAAGATTTAAATCGTGCCCGCAGTCGTGAAGAAAGCAGGTGTAACGTGGATATTGTTCTGTTCGTGTTCATTATACTTGTGGCATCCATACTCCAGACCAGCACCGGATTTGGTTTCTCCATCCTGGCTACTCCGTTTCTGCTGCTGTTATTCCAGCCGGCTGAAGCGATTCAGATCAACCTGGTTCTATCCCTTGTGATTTCAGCTGCGCTGATCGCCAAGATTCGCAAGGATATCGACTATGGCATCTTAAAAAGATTGGTCATCGGAAGCGCAGCCGGTCTGCCTGCAGGGATCATCGTGTTCTCACTCATCGATATCGATGCTTTGAAATTAGGCGTGAGCCTCATCATTCTGGCCCTAACCGCGCTGCTGATGCTGAAGTTTAGAATCCGCCAGAACCGGGGCAGAGATTTGGCAGTGGGAGGACTATCGGGCTCTCTGACAACCAGTATTGGTATGCCAGGCCCGCCGTTACTGTTATATTTCTCCGGCACGGATACGCAGAAGGCCAAGCTTCGAGGGACAACCCTGGCCTTCTATTTGTTCATATATTCGCTCAGCCTGATCATTCAGGTGACGGTGGCGGGAACGAGCAAGACGGTCTGGATGTCCAGCGGAATCGCGCTTCCCTTGGTCTTCGCCGGGCTGTTCATCGGACAACGTTTATTCAACGTCATCAACCAGCGGGTGTTTCAAATCTTCACCTACATCATCTTAATCTTTACGGGTGTGTACATGCTGATCGAGAGCCTGTAATGAAGAGTTATCGTGCCGTGTTCTTCAGCATCGCCTCTGCGAGCAGGGGAAACAGGTTATCAAAAGCATGCGTATTGCCGTCAAATACATAACCTCCCGGATAAGCGGGATCTTGGCTCCGGAATTGGGTCATACGATCGTATAATTGCTGTGCCCAAGGGAGGTCATCCGTTTTCAGCGCGAGAATTATGGCTAGAGCGTAGACAGCAGGGGACTCATAAGCCGCGTCCGGCTTGCGGGTCTCCCGGTGGTAGCGGCCAACCAGCTGTCCGTTCTGCTGGAACTCTTCCTTGAGGAACGATATAAGCTCCCTCGGCGGATGGTTCATCTCCGCCAGGTGAATGCCAACGATCAGCTGGTCAATCAGATTGACCGAGGTGTCGTATTCATATTGGCCGGAGCCGATCTGAAAGGTCTTGGGATAGAAGACGCCGTCATTCGGCATATGGAACAGCAGGTCTTGATATCGTGCATAATCCTGGCTGGACAGAATTCCGATCTGCTCCATCTCCCGCAGTGCGGATATGTCTGCATAAACCAGGCTCAACACGGCGGGCGATTCATTCCGCTCAAAATCATGATAATCCACCAAATATCCTTTGGTTTGAGAGGAGGCCTGCAATGTCGACCCGATCCTTTTTGCCAATGGAAGATAGGACTCGTTGTTGTCCCACAGTCTGGATGCCTTCAGCAAGGCGTCCAGGATTCGCAGATCATCGCCCAGCGCATTCGTGGTTACGTCGGATCGTCCGTCCGGTCTAAGCTTCCACCGGATATAGGTCTCCTTGTCCTGGTGAAGGAAATAAGTTGTAAGCAGTTGAACGCTCTCATCGAACCTTGCCTGATCACCGGATAGGATGGCGTACTGCATCCAGAGCCCGAGTGACTCGGATAACGCTTCTCTGCCTGCAACGATATCCGGGTGCTCTGAAGGAGCCGGCTTGAGATAGGTAGCCAGCGTACCGTTATCGTTCCGCATATGTTCTTCGATAAACGCAGCGGTCATGTCGGGGTTCTCCCTGTTCTGAAGGATGGAATAAGTTATAAAAAAGATGCCGGTAAAAGCAAGGGTGGCGGTGATTGCAAGAATGGTTTTCTTGCGGTTCGAAAATCGCTTTGTCATAGGTTCACCTCGAACATACTATTCTACACTTGCGTGCCAATGCCTTTAAGAAGAGCTGGGGATGGCTGCATACAGCCTTTTTTTGATTATAGCCTTTGTTGATCATAAGCTTTGTTATACCCCAAAAAGGGCTGTACCCGATGTTTGAAGTACAAAACATCCAGGGTACAGCCCTTATGTATAAGCATAGGATCGACTATTGCAAACGGACAATCTTCAAACTCTGATCCTGCAGATGCTGAATGATTCGCGGCAAGGCATCCACAACCGCCTGCGATTCGTGCAGAAGAATAATGGAGCCGGAAGCCTCGATGTGCTGGACATAATCCAGGATTTTATCCTCGTCGCGAGTCAGCCAATCCTCAGGGTCCCGATTCCAGAGCACCATTTTGTTGCCTTGGTGACGGCTTAATGCTTCGGTCTGGCCATCAAACGCCCCGTAAGGCGGGCGGAAGAGCACCAATTTCTCGTGCGTAATATTCTCAATGAGTTCAGCCACGCGGGTCAGTTCCATTTCCTGCTGTTTATAGGATAGGCTCGACATTTGGCTATGGGTCATGGAGTGGCTGCCGATCGAAAATCCATTGGCATGGATAGCCTGGACATAATCGGGATGTTTTTTCACATTGGTGCCCACAAAGAAGAACGTGCCGCCCACTCCATATTTTTGCAAGATGTTCATGATATCCACGGAGTGCTTGGAGGGTCCATCATCGAATGTTAGAGCTACATAGCCTTTGGGAATGCTGAAGCTGATAAACTCATCAAGCTCCAGATATGGAACGGTGTCAGAAGGAAGATGATGATCCTCCGGCTGTTTCTCAGTTTCCTCCTCCAGCGAAGCTACGGGTTTAGCCATTATCGCATGTCGGTTCTCGGCCAGCAGCTGGATGACCGTTTCTACCTCCACCGTGGCCGTTGTTGCTTGGCGGGGCGGAATGCCACTTGGATCTGAGTAATTAAATGAACTTAATAACAACACAAAGATCAAACTCATCATGGTTGCGCTTACCAGCTTAAGCGGAAGCCGATGCCTTTTCCTTCCGGAACGTCGGGCGTCTGTACCCTCCTCGATCGGTACTGCTATGGGTTCATCAGGCTCAGATCGATACGCAGACAGGAAGGGCAAAGTATGTAGATCATCCAAACGCCTTGCATTCTTAATCGACTCTAATTCGTTTCTGAAAGAAACCGAGCACGCGAATTGAAACCGATCACTATGATCACGATATGTACGCGTAATTAAACCCATGTATTGCTGTTGATTTACATCCCATACGGTTTGCAAGGATAATCGGTATTTGTGAATCCAGTTGAATTCCGACACGGCTGCTATATTCTCGATGGTATCGGTATCAGTGATCCATATTAGTTCTGCCGATTCAGTGAAGGACAGCTTGATTCGTAGACCGAAGACTTCGGAATCCCTCTCGATAGCCAGCAGTTCAATGACTTTTCCATAGGAGTCTGACATGATGGCCCCCCTTTCTCTAGATGTTAGATTACGGGCTGTCTTTATTCAGATGATGTGCTGGAAGCCGATGTCTTCGGTGAGAAGGAGAAGGACATTTTCTCGGTAAAATCATTGATGGTCTGCATCAGTCTGGCTTTATCATCCAGAATATTCTGGTATTGCTCCGCATATTTCTCGTTTGCGATCTCCAGCTCGCGGACCTTCTCTTCAAGCGAGCTGATCTTGAGCATGCTTTGATATTGTGAATGGTTAGCCTCTTCATAGAGCTTGTTATATTTGGCGGTCTCCGTTTCGAGCTGGTTGGAGAGCTTCTCGTACGCCAGGTTCGATGTCAGCTGATATTCCTTGTAGTCCTCAAGCAGCTGGTCGTAACTCATCTGTTTGTTGGTCAGCACATTCTCGAGCTCGCGGATCTCTTTGTTCTTCTCCTGAACGAGCTGATCTCTCTTGATCTGCTCGTGCTTATACCGGTTAATCGTTTCGTTTGCGGTTAAGAGCTGGTCCTCCAAGCCTTTATTCTTATAAGACAGCAATTGGCGTTCCTTCAGCATGTTCTCGATGGACACAATGACGTCAAGGCCGATTTTGTCCTGATTATCCTTGGAGAACAGATGTTTATTGCTTTCTGCAGCAGGCATCTCAGCCTCTACGGAATAAGCCGTTTCCTCTTCTGCCGCTGCGGCGATCTCCTGGTATTCGGTGTTGTTCTTCTCGGGTTGGCTCTGATTCGAGCGAGCATTCTTAAACCAGACCATACCTTTTTTTTCTGTTTCCCTGGCCAAAATATCAACTCCTATATATTTCAATGAATGTCATATGAGATTAGAGTAAAAGACCCTACTAATAGTCATCGGTAAAAACACCCTAAAAACTTTGCCCTGTTCCCTTGTGAAAACAAAAAAAAGCCCCACAGCGTTGTGGGGGCATGAAAGCGGCAAATCAGCCGTTCCTTATGGACGAAAGAGCGGGGACTCTGATAGAAAAAAAGGATGTGCAGATGCTGCACTCCTCTATTCAGGCTTCTGAATGATCAGTTTCGGGGCGATGACATCCACCCGATTCGTCCAAATTCCGCCGCTGTAATCGTCTGGCAGCCGCTGCAGATCCAGCTCGGAGTCAAAGCCCTCCGACCAGCCCCCGTCTCCGGCAACCAGGATGACGCGCGTATTGATGCTGTCCATCCGGTTCAGGAATTTATCGGGCCAGCCCCATAAATAGCGGGCATACTTCTCCGGGATGTGCAGCTGGGTGTTGCGGCAGACCGAGGGAATGTAACCGCTCCAGCCGGCTCCGGCGTAGGATACAAGACAGCTCTTGAGTGTATGCATCGACATGACGCGCAGAGAAGGCAGCTGCGATTTTAACGTACGAATCGGTTGATCGTCCCCGTAAACGGTCAGCTGGCTAAGACGCTTCAGCGGCAGCCCGGCCAGATAGTCCGCAAGCAGCTTCCCTTCCTCTGGGTCTGTGCTTTTGATATGGATAAGAAATTCCCCGTCCGGGAATTCCGTTAACACTTCCTCTAATGATGGAATCAGGCCCACGCCCTTGCCGCGGAACGGATAGGTGGCCCCTTGATCAGCCGTGTAGCCATACCCGATGTCTATTTTTTTCAGCTGGTCCATGGTATAATCCTTGACCGAGCCCTCCACATTGGTGCGGCAATCCAGAGTCCAGTCATGGAACACAGCGATCTGACCGTCCTTGGTCGGCTTGACATCCAGCTCCACGATATCGGCACCGGCCTCAAACGCAGCTTCCATGGACGGAAGGGTATTTTCCAGATAGGCATGCTCCGGCACATAGATGCGGGAAGCGGTGCAAGTGTCAGCCTCAATGCCCTCCATCGGGAAGGTCTGACCGAGCCCGCGATGGGCCAGCAGCACGCGGCTCTCCATGACGGTCTTCGGTGAATAGCGATGTATTATTAACAAATAGAAATACAAACAGAACGACAAAAAACAGTATGATATTCTTCCATCTTTTTAGTGTTCGCATGATCCAATCCCCCAAAATCGTTTACAATAAGCAGTATAGTAGATTTGATTAACTTCTCTCTCTAAGTTCTCTATTTCTTTCTCTTATTTAAATCTTAGTGATTTTGGGCGCATACTCAATGGCTGGAGCATGACAATTGCATAATAGCGAACTGATAAATACGATAGGTAATTTAAGGAAACAGGAGGGAGCATGATGGACAAATCCTCCTTTTTGATGGTGGAGCGGGGGAATCCCTACGAGCGTGGAGACGTAATACCGTTAACCAAACCGATGATGGTGCTTGGCCGCAAGGGGCAGCACTTTCATCCGGATATTGCGTTTGATAATATTTTTGTGTCCCGGCGGCATGCGGCGCTGCTGTATAGAAGCGGGCATTTCAGCATTAAGGACCTGGACAGCAAGCATGGAACCTATGTCAATAAGGAGCGGCTGGCTCCTCAAGAGGAAGTTCCCCTTCAGCATGGGGATATCATTGTGCTGGCGGGCGATCTTATCGTGCTGTCCTTCTCGATTCTGAGCATGGATGAGACGATGGACATCACGCCGCTGATCAAACATCTGGCCGCTATTGAGACGTCCGGCGGATTTCAGCTGAACCCTTTTAAGCAGGAGATGGTATACGGCGAAGACGTGTACGCTTTTTCGGAAAAAGAGTACAAGTGCATGGAGCTGCTTATTCATCATCAAGGCCAGTTTGTGTCCAAGGAGCAGCTGAAGACCTACGTGTGGCCCGAGCGAAGCTGCAGCACGGACGAAGTGCCCGACGTGAGCTCGGAGGAGCTGAACGCGCTGATCTATCGGGTGCGCAAGAAGACGCGGAATATTCTGGAGATTGAGAGCATCCGTGGAAAGGGTTATATCCTTCAGTCCGAAGATGAGCGGTAATCAGGTTTGCACAATTCAGATAAAAAACAGACAGGCAGGCTCTTCCTCATTTTGCGGGAGGAGCCTGTTTTTTAGCTGAATTTACGGCAATGGGGAAGAGTGAAGCCATTTATTTTCAAGGATTATGGATAGCGAAAGGGAACCTGATGATGTGTATCGAAGTGTAACAGCATAGAATTTTGAATGGACCATTCAGAGAGGATGAGTATGGGAGCATGAAGATGAAGCATGAACAACCGATCGGCATTGCCGTTAACCAGCTGGGCTACCGGAGCCAGGACACCAAGATTGCGGTTATCCCTGGTCAGGGAGGCCGTTATCATCTTGTAGATGATCAGAACGGCGAGACGGTTTGGCATGGGAGCACATCGCCTGCCATCGTGGATGCTGCCAGTGGGCAGACGGTAAGCCGGGGAGATTTCACGGGGTATGAAGCTCCAGGCACCTACCGGATCGAAACGGAGGATGGGCAGACCTCGGCTCCTTTTGTCATTGCGGAGTCAGTCTATGAGGATGCACACCGCGCATTATTGAAAGCGTTTTATTACTTCCGGTGCGGGATGGCCTTGGACGAGTTGCATGCTGGACCATGGAAGCATGAAGCGTGTCATCTCGCACCTGCCATCGTTTATGGAGAGGAATCCAGGCAAGTGGATGCCTGGGGAGGGTGGCATGACGCCGGGGACTATGGCAAGTATGTCGTTCCGGGCGCCAAGGCGGTAGCCGATCTGCTGCTGGCCTTCGAGCTGTACCCGGAGGCATTTGCACAGCCGCTGCCATTGCCGGAAAGTGACGGCGCCATGCCGGATGTGCTCCATGAATGCCGGTATGAGCTGGAGTGGATGCAGCGCATGCAGGATGAGGAGTCGGGAGGGCTGTTCCACAAGCTCACGACTTTGCAGTTCCCGGGAGGAGACGTCATGCCGGAGGCCGATACGGCCGCACTGTACCTGTCGCCGATATCGGCGACAGCAACCGGTTGTTATGCTGCCATTATGGCAATGTCGGCGCGGATCTACGCCCCTTACGACGAGCCCTTCGCTGCCAGCTGCCTGAAGGCGGCAGAACGCGCTTGGGCATGGCTGGCGGAACATCCGGATATGCCGGGCTTCCGCAACCCGGCGGATATTGCTACGGGTGAATACGGTGACGGTCAGGATGCTGATGAACGATACTGGGCGGCGGCCGAGCTGTATCGCACCACGGGTGAAAGGCGTTACCATGAGGCTTTCCAAGCGTTAGCCAAGCAGAATGCCTTCGGTAAATATGAACTGGGCTGGGCCGACATGGGCGGCTATGGAACCTTTGCCTATCTGATGTCGGAGCGGGAAGAAGACCCGGAATTGGCGGAAGTTTTGATGCGGGGTTTAATTCAACGTGCGGACGAGCTTGCCGCGGTCAGTGAACGGGACGGGTACGGTATTTCACTTCATCCGGATCAATACATCTGGGGCAGCAACATGCTGGTATTAAATCACGCGATGCTCCTGCTGATAGCGGGCAGATTGTCCGGCACCGAAGACTATGAGTCCCATGTACATGAGCATGTACACTATTTGTTCGGAGCTAACGTGATGGGGATGAGTTACGTCACCGGGTACGGGGCGAAGCCGATCCTGTATCCGCATCATCGCCCTTCCGAAGGAGATGGCGTTAAGGAGCCCGTTCCCGGTCTCGTCTCAGGCGGTCCGAATAAGGGGCTTCAGGATGATTATGCGCTTAAGCACTTGGCAGGCAAGGCGCCGGCAGCTTCTTTTGCCGATGTGATGGAGAGTTACTCTACCAACGAAGTGACCATCTATTGGAACTCGCCGGCTGTGTTGGTATTATCCCATTTTGTATAGGAAACATAGGGAATGCACAGAGGAAAAAGAAACGCCAAAGAGAGTCTCCGGTGTTTCTTTTTTACTAGTTCCCAATCTGGTCCGGCATGCCGGGTACATGGATTATCACAAACGATTGATTCGTTATTTCTTCGACGGTGCTTCATTTTTGTGCTCAATCACATGCAATACTTTCGGTTCGACAGCTTTTAGCATTTGTTCATTTGAAGTTTTGCCTGTTGGAGCATCGCCATGATGCTCTCCTTGAATTTGTGCATCAACCTGTGTTTGGGCGATGACATCGATCACCTGTTGTTTTGAGACATTTTTAGAGGCAGCAACCTCCACAACGGAGTTCCCTTTGGCCAATTCTTCTTTCAATTCTGTTGCGCTCATTCCTAATAGGGCAAACAGTTTTGCATCATTCAAGAAGGTATCGGCAAAATAATCCGGCTTACCGTTCGTGGTGAAGAAACCTTCTACTTCAGCGTTGGAAGGCGCAGCCTTACCTCCGATCCGAGAAGCACTGATGGTATTGCCATGCACAAATATCTGATAGAACGGCTCACTGGCTCCCTTTTTGCTGTAATTCAGCATCCACGTTTTTTGATCCGGGTTGTCCATTGGCTCCATAGCAAACTCGTAATCTTCGATGGGGCCATACATTCTATTGATGAGATCATCTACCTTTGCCTTGATTTCCTGATCGGTCAGAGCCATGAGCGGCTTCTCCTTGGGCTCCCAGTTCTCTTGAATCACGTGTTCAATCGTACCCGACACACTGTTCATATGAAGGGTAATCGTTTTGCCCGTCCCTCCCTTTTCCCGCAGCATGATGCTGGTTTGAACGTCTTGAACGGTGCTTGCATTGACCATCTCGAACGATTTGGTTTCGGGAAATGCGCTATACAGCTTCTCAAGCGCTGCATTGCCAACCTCATCCGACTTGATCTGTTCGGTAGTCATGGATGTTCTGGTAAGGATCTCGATTAGGGGAGGAGCCGCAAATGCCGCAGTTGGAATCAGAATCGCCGTGGCAACAATTCCGCTAATGAATCTTTTTTTCATCGTTTTTTTGCTCCTTTTGGGTTGGAAGTATTGTGAATAGGATTGTTCTATTCGTTTGGAAATGTCCGGGGGACACGCCATAGCCTCTGCCTTTTTGTGCAGATGTTCACGGATTTTGTGTTCAATAGGCATTGATTTTTTCCATCCTTTCCGGGGGGAGATTCCGTAAGTTCTTTCGCAGGGCCGTAAGGCCTGCATGATATCTGGATTTGACTGTTCCCAGGGGGATTTCGAGCAATGTCGCGATTTCTTCAAGAGCATAGTCGTGAAAAAAACGGAGGATAATCACCGTACGCTGTTTGTCCGTCAGCTGCTGGATTGCCTTCGATATCATCTGGTTCGTCTCATCCATGAACACGGCGGGCTGATCCCAGTGGGACTCTTCCCGCGAGAAGGCGCGGATACGTTCAAAAATTCGGAATCTCCGCCAGCTCTTAACCCGAAATCTCTGCACTTGTCGGATCACCAAGCCGTGCAGCCAGAAGTGGAATGGCCGGTTCGTATCGTAGTTTGCAAGCGAGGTCCACATTTGCATATAGATCTCATTCATGACATCTTCCCGATCCTGCGGGTGAATCCACCAGAAAGGAAACGGTCCGGTAGACATCCTGGTAGGTAGCATCATACATCGCATGGAACGCCTGTTGATGCCCATCTTTCATTTGTGTAAGTAGCTGGTACATGTATTCACTTTGCATTCAGAGGGCCCTCCTGGGTAAGCAGCTTACACCCTATATTGTCTCTATGGCAGAAAAAGGTTCGGTCCCTCTTCTTATTTTTTTGCACAAGGCTAAAGCGCAAGAGGACAGCTATCGGTTCGTTGAACTTAGGAAGATAGGTGTACGAGCTCCGTGAAATTCGCCCATTGGCAGGGTAATATCACTCATAAAATTGGAATTTACAGGGTGGTGCGGTCATGCGAATCTTCGAATGAAAACGCGAGCCATCATGTATTTTCAAAAAAACGACATGATCCTTTTAAAAGTTGTCAACAATATTCTTGACGAAACCCGCTTTTCCTTTCGTTGAGCCTTTTGCCGGGCTGACTTAACATATAGATGTCAGAGCAAGGCGACAACACAATATTCAGATTTATTGTTCAAATATGACTAGGAGGTCAATACGATGTCCAACGAGACAAATACAAACGCTTCCAAAGGCATTCGCGTAAGGGTACAGCAGCTCGGCCGTCTCCTTAGCGGCATGGTGATGCCGAATATCGGCGCGTTCATCGCTTGGGGTCTGATTACGGCTCTGTTCATCCCGACCGGCTGGTTCCCTAACGAGAAACTCGGGGAATTGGTTGGCCCGATGATCACGTACCTGCTCCCGCTCTTGATCGGTTACACGGGTGGACAGATGATTCACGGCAAGCGCGGTGCAGTCATCGGTGCTGTGGCAACGATCGGCGTCATTGTCGGGGCGGATATCCCGATGTTCCTCGGCGCCATGATTGTCGGTCCGATTGCAGCTTGGGTATTGAAGCAATTCGACAAGCTGATTGACGGCAAAATCAAATCCGGCTTCGAAATGCTGGTCAACAACTTCTCGCTCGGTATTATCGGGGGCGCGCTGGCCCTAGTGGCTTACACCGGAATCGGGCCGCTGGTACAGGGAATCACCAAAGCACTCTCGGCTGGTGTAGACGTACTGGTCAATGCCAACCTGCTGCCGCTCGTTAACATTATCATTGAGCCGGCGAAGGTGCTGTTCCTAAACAATGCAATCAACCATGGAATTTTCAGTCCAATCGCCTCGGAGGAATCAGCACGCCTTGGCCAATCTGTACTGTATATGCTGGAATCGAATCCAGGCCCAGGGCTCGGTATCCTGCTCGCCTATTGGTTCTTCGGACGCGGCTCTGCCAAATCCTCCGCGCCGGGCGCTGTTGTGATTCACTTCCTGGGCGGTATTCATGAGATTTACTTCCCATACGTTCTGATGAAGCCGGTTCTGATTCTGGCCGCGATTGCGGGCGGTGTTGCCGGAACCTTCACCTTCCAGATCCTTGGAGCCGGATTGGCGGGTCCTGCGTCGCCGGGCAGCATCCTTGCTTACATCGCCATGGCACCTAAGGGCGGCCTGATTCCGGTGCTGGCAGGTGTCCTTGTTGCAACGATTGTGTCCTTTATCGTAGCGGTATTGCTGCTGAAAACAGGCAAACAGACAGAAGAAGAGCCGAATCTTGAAGAAGCATCCGCCAAAATGAAGGAAATGAAAACCGGCGGCATGAACGACCAAGTTGCTCCTGCTTCTGCGGCTGTTGCCAATCTGGATAAAGACAATGTGAACAAAATCGTGTTTGCTTGTGATGCCGGCATGGGCTCCAGCGCAATGGGCGCTTCGGTGCTTAGAAAGAAACTGCAGCAAGCGGGTGTCAACATTACCGTTGTGAACTCGGCTGTAAGTGAAATACCGGATGACGCGGATATTGTCATCACCCAGAAGACACTCACGGAGCGGGCCATCGCCAAGAATCCGAATGCGGAGCATATCTCGATCGACAACTTCCTGAAGAGTCCGAGATATGATGAGCTGGTGGAACGACTCAAAGACTAAATAGTTCTGCATCATATGACACGCTGGCGTAATTACGCCGGCGTTGTCTCCATTTCATGAAGAAGGGAGCCATGCGTCTGGGACAAATCACTGCCCGCCAGCGACAAATCCTTCTGCTCCTGATGAGCAGGACCGAGGGCATGACAGCTGCGGAAATAGCGGCTGAGATCGGGGTCAGCGTCAGGACGGTTCACCGGGAAATGGAGGAGATTGAGAAAGGACTGCAAGGCGCAGACGTTCTGCTTCATAAAAAGTCGGGAACGGGCATCCGGCTGGAAGGAGAGACGCCTGAGGGTATCGCCCAGCTGCGGAAACGCCTGCTTGAAGGTAAGCCTGCCGATTATTCCGTGGAAGAGCGCAAAATCCTCATGTTATGTGCTTTGCTTGAGGCTGATGAACCCATCAAACTGTTTGCTCTGGCCCACAGTTTGAAGGTGACCGTGCCTACCGTCAGCAGCGATCTGGATGAGCTGGAGCCCTTAATGAAGAGGTTCAAGCTTAATCTGATCCGCCGCAGAGGTTACGGGGTTGAGCTTGAAGGCACGGAAGCCGTAAGGCGAAGGGCCATTTGCAGGCTTGCGGAGGAATATCTGGATTATTCGGATCTTGTCGGGGACGGTTACAGCGATGCCCGAGAGCCGGTGACGGCCCGGCTGCTCTCCATGGTTGGTAAACCGGTGCTGCTGGATGTGGAGAAAAGCTTGTGGGATATGAACTGGAGCTGGACGGAGAGCCTTAGCGAAAGTGCCTATACCTCCATGCTGATTGCCTTATCGGTTTCCGTGAAGCGGATCAGGCAGGGACGACCTATGGAGGCGGCCGATATGGCCACTCAGGATGGAGCCTCCTCCTCCATGGAGGAAGCCAGAGATTTTGCCGTTCGTCTCGGTGAAACACTGGAGATCCCTTTTACGGATTCAGAAATGAAATATATCTCGAATTTGTTCGAGGCAGCCAGGGATATGTCTGAGATCAGTGAGCTGGCCCATACGGATGTGGAAATGGTGGAGATGGCGCACCGCCTGATCGAGCGGGTGCAGCGGCGCACCGGCATTCCGTTTCAAGAGGATCGCACGCTGCGGGCAGGCTTGGTGGAGCATATCGGTGCAGCCATGAAACGGATTCGGGAAGGGACCCGGATTCGGAATCCGCTGCTGAGTCCGATCCGGAAGGATTATGAGGAGCTGTTCGGGATTGTCCGGCATTCGGTTGATGAGCTGAGGCTGGGCTTGACCATCCCGGATGAGGAAATCGGGTTTCTTGTTATGCATTTTGGGGCGTCAAGTGAACGCCTGAACCAGCTGGGACACCATCTGAAAGCCATCCTCGTATGCTCCAGCGGTCTTAGCTCCTCAAGGCTTCTCGGAACCCGGCTGAACAAGGAGATGCCTCAGATTGAGGTGCTTGGCAACGTGTCATGGTATGAAGCGGCTCGAATGCCGAAGGAGCAATATGATCTCATTATAACGACCATAGATCTTCCGCTGCCGAAGGATCGATATGTGAGATTAAGTCCGCTGCTGACAGCGGATGATAAAGAGGCGCTGCTTCAATATATCCAGAGCACGTCCGTGAAGCCGGGTGGAAGCGGCACGGCCGTCAACCGGATCGAAGAACAGCGTAAAGCTGCATCATTCGAACGGCTTCGCCTGCAGGCCGCGCTGATGAATGCGATTGTATCGCTCCTGGACGGCTTTCATGTGCATGATCTGGATAACCGTCCGGATGACCTGGAGGGTACGTTGAACGAGGCCTTGGCCAAGGTATACGAGTGCGGTGCGGTCAGCGATGCGGGGAAGGTGAAGGAGCGGTTGCTTGAGCGTGAACGGATGGGCACTCAGCTCATCCCGGATACGACGCTGGCTTTGTTCCATACGCGCAGCCGTTATATCGCCTGCCCGTCGCTTACCCTGTTCCGGTTAGCGCATGCCGCACCGCTTGAGGATGGGGCGGAAGCAGGGGTCATTCTGCTGATGCTGGCACCGAAGCAGCTCCCGAAGGAGAGCCTGGAGGTGCTCAGCGAGATCAGTGCGATGCTGCTCGGCTCCGAGCTGATTGAGCTGATGGAGCGGGGCGGCGAGGACGAAATTCGGTCATACCTGGCTGAAGAGCTGCAGCATTTTTTCAATCACAGACCATAGAAAGAGGGAGACTAACATGAATAACATACTGTCCAAAGATAAAGTCGTATTGAATGCGAAGGCAAATGATAAAAGCGAGGCCATCCGCATGGCGGGGAATCTGCTGGTGCAGGCAGGCCACGTATCAGAGGATTACGTAGATAAGATGCTGGAGCGCGAAGAGATTGCATCCACTTATATGGGCGGGGGACTCGCGATTCCTCACGGCACCAAGGAAGCCAAAGGCATGGTTATCTCTACGGGATTGTCCATCGTTCGCTTCCCGGAAGGCGTTGATTTCGGCGGAGACGAGCCGGCGTTCATCGTCATTGGGATCGCGGCCGCTGGCGGTGACCATATGGAGATTCTGACAAACGTTGCGATGATCTTCACAGATGACGAGAGCATTGAGAAGGTGATGAACGCATCGAGCGAAGAGGAGATTCTGGCCATCTTCGAAGGAGGAATGGGCGCATGAAGGCAGTCCATTTCGGAGCAGGGAACATCGGGCGCGGGTTTATAGGGCTCCTGTTGTCCCAGGCAGGTTACGAGGTTTGTTTTGTCGATGTGAACGAGGAGCTGGTTTCGGAGCTGAAGGCTCGTGGAGAATATCCTGTAACACTGGCCAGCGAAGGGCAGGAGACAACGGTTGTAAAGGGCATTACGGCCCTCAACAGCGCTTCGGAGCCGGAGGCTGCCGCGCGTGCGGTGGCAGAAGCCGATCTCGTCACAACAGCGGTAGGCGTGAACATTCTGAAGTTTATTGCCGGTACCATTGCCGAAGGGCTAAAGCTTCGGTTGCAGGGAGAATCGGCACCGCTGCATATTATTGCATGCGAGAATGCCATCGGCGGCAGTACGCAGCTGAAAGAGCATGTGTACGGTAAGCTGGATGATGAGACGAAGCAGAAGGCCGACCAGCGGGTGGCTTTCCCGGATGCAGCCGTAGACCGGATCGTGCCGCTGCAGCAGCATGAGGACCGCTTGAAGGTGGTGGTGGAGCCGTTCTATGAGTGGGCGGTGGATCGCTCGCAGATGTTTGAAGGCTACACGCCGGTAGAAGGCATTCACTATGTGGACCGCCTGGAGCCGTACATTGAGCGCAAGCTGTTTACGGTGAATACCGGTCACTGCTCTGCTGCCTATGTAGGCTTCCTGAAAGGCTATGAGACGATTCAGGACGCCATGAAGGATGACGAGGTGGCGGCCCATGTGCGCGCGGTGTTGGAGGAAACGGGGGCTGCGCTTGTGCATAAACATGGCTTCAATTCTGCCGAGCATGGAGCGTATATTGACACCATTCTGGAGCGGTTCCGTAATCCGGCGCTGACAGACGAGGTATCCCGCGTCGGACGCTCCCCGATTCGGAAGCTGTCTCCCGGCGACCGGCTGGTATCTCCAGCGATGCTGGCATTCGAGAGCGGGCTCCCTTACAAGAGTCTGGCCAAATCCATGGCAGCGGCCTTGTTGTTTGATGTGCCCGAAGACCCGGAAAGTGTAGAACTGCAAGCCTCCGTACGGGATATCGGAGTAAGCGACACGGCTTCCCAATATACCGGTATGGCTGGCGAGCATCCGATTATGGGTGAGCTGATGGAGCAATATGAAGCCTTGAAGGCGGAGACTGAGGCTGGGCGGTCATAATTTTTAGCTATGAGAGAAAACCCCTGATTTTCTTTACGGAGAAATCAGGGGTTTTTTGGGCTCGCTTCAGGATGAGCTCCGCTTCCTCAACGCTGGTGTCCAGCTGCCAGGGAGGAATTCCATAATTTCCATCCGTTGATTTTCAGAAAATTTTCGCTTATTTTCGGAATTAAGAGTACACTAGAAGTAAGAAACCGAAGTGGATGTGATGAACATGGCAGAAGAACTGATCTTGACCCAAGAGGGCTATGATAAACTCCAGGAGGAACTGGATGACCTCAAATATGTAAAACGCAAAGAGTTAGCGGAACGGATCAAGCTTGCGATCAGCTATGGTGACTTGAAGGAGAACAGCGAGTACCACTCGGCCAAGAACGACCAGGCGTTTATGGAAACGCGCATCATTATCCTAGAAAAAACACTGAACAGCGCCCGGATTGTCGACTCCAAGCAGGTAAGCTCGACAACGGTGAATGTCGGTTCGAATGTCGTCCTGAACGACATCGAGTTTGCAGAGAAGCTTGAATATCAGGTTGTAGGCCCGGCAGAAGCAGACGTGTTGAATAATAAAGTCTCCTATGAAAGCCCGCTCGGCAAAGCACTGATGGGCAAAGCGGTTGGCGACCAAGTCAACGTGGATGCACCGATGGGCATCGTCAAGTACGAGCTGCTGGAGATCAAGGTGTTGTAAACGATCGATCATTTGCGTCTAACGCCATGATGGATGGGATCCTTGGAACTGCTGGCTGTCTGCATAGCAGACGTTATTCAGATTGCCGCAGCATCTGTAGATGGATGAACTCATATATAAATGAAAGGCGTAATCCGGGAGTGTCATGTCCGGTTACGCCTTTTCTCATGATTATGCCCCAGCCGCAGCAGCCTTGCGCTCATACATATAGCAGGCTCCCCCGAGAATGAAGGCAAGTCCTACTAATGCAGCTCCTACCCAAGGCAGGGAGGTTAAGCTCAAATGGGTAATGACCAATCCGCCAATGAAGGCTCCCGCTGCATTTCCGAGATTACCGGCGGAGTGGCTTGCCGTAGAGGCAAGTGCCGGGGCCGACTGGGCAAGACTCATCACGCGTACCTGCATCCCGGGCATCACAGCGAAGGAGGCAGCGCCCCAGAGCACGATGGTCAGCACAGCAGTCACCGGATGATAGATGGTAACGGTGAAGATGGTCAGGATAACGGCAGTTGTGAAGTAGACGCCCAGAATGGAGGGCAATAGCTTCCAGTCTGCAAGTCTTCCGCCCACGATGTTACCCGCGGTCACGCCGATGCCGAACAGCACCAGAATCCAGGTGACGCTGGGCTCTGCAAAGCCGGTGATCTCAATGAGCAGCGGAGCAATATAGGTGAATACAGCGAACAGGCCCGCGTTGCCAAGCGCTCCGATGAGCAGGAAGAGAAGCAGTCCTGGCTTCATAAGGGCTGTGATCTGCTGGGCGATGCTCGAGGCCTGCTCCTGGCGGATCTTCGGAATGAAGATCAGAATACCAATCAATGCGATAACGCCCATAATGGCAATCGCCCCGAAGGAGGCGCGCCAGCCCATCGTTTGACCGATGAAGGTACCGATCGGAACCCCGATGATGTTGGCTATCGTTAACCCTGCCATCATGATCGATACGGCCCCGGCTCGCTTGTCCGGCCGTACCAGGTTCGAGGCGATAACGGCTCCCACACCGAAGAAGGTGCCGTGTGTCAGTGCCGTCAGCATCCGGGCACCCATCAGCACGGCATAGTTGGGAGCGAAGACCGATACGCCATTGCCCAGAATGAATAAACCCATGAGCAGCAGGAGCAGCTTCTTTTGCGGGATTTGGTGGGTAAGAACGGTCAGGATAGGAGCTCCTACAGCTACCCCGAGCGCATACATCGTAATCAGCTGTCCGGCAGAGGCGATGCTGACGTTCAGATCGTCCGCGACGTTCGGGAGTATTCCCATGATCACGAATTCCGTCATTCCAATGGCAAAAGCGCCTACAGTAAGAGACAATATCGAGATGGGAAACGGCTCTTTAGGCCCTTTGTTCCCAGTGGCCTGCTGCGATAATTCCATGATGTTCAAGTCAACCTTTCTGCTGTGTATGTTAAAGATATAAACCCAATCTATATTATCGGATTTGAAAGTGGGCCTGTTACATATTATTTAACGTTCTCCGATGATAATCAAGAATTTTATTTTTGGGCAAAATGGACATGCTGATCATGTAAGCTTATTCGGCATATTAGCTTGTCCGCTATGTAAAGCTTGTGAGAGTACCACCCAGGCACTCTCTTCATGAAGCAAGCAAACGATTGTGGTCATCCCATACAGTCGGTTGATCCTGTCCCTTTGCTGTGATGGATTTAGAAACAGGTAAACGACTCGATTCTCCCCAGATCAAATCCTGAGAATACCCACATCCTCCCGGTCCAGCGAAAGCCGGCAACCGATGTCCGGCCAACAAAGGTCGGATAAAACCAGAAGCCCGGCCCATTTCTCGGCCAAATATAGGTGTTGCGGAATAGACAGCCCGTAATAGCTCCAGGGTCAACGGCAAAGGTAGCTGCAAGCGGTTGTTGGGGTACAGTCTGCGGGGGTGGAGAAGAGGGCCCTTGTTGCGGTCCCTGAGGTCCTTGCGGCGGCATAAATGCCATAATGGATTCACTCCTTAATCGGTTTATAGGTTTGGAAGTGAGCAAGAGCGGCTACACCATCAAGAATGCAAGATGAGCCAGGCTCTAGGTATAGAGCAGGGTGATTACTAGTAATTCGAAGAGGACAAGGGGCAGAATGACATGATTATAGTAGCTGGGACCGAAACCGCGCTGGTGATTGTAGTCTGGCAGACTTAAGTATAGAATTCCTCTGTCACACCGGATAATCGTCCCTTCAAAGACGTCACCGTCCAGCGTTTCGACGCGAACCAGTTGGTTCGCATGCTGTTTGCACAGATGGTGAATATGATCCCGAACGGATTGGATGCTGTGCCTCATATTGGGTTCAGCTTGATATAAGGTTTGTTCCTGGTGTCCTGGATATTGAAGACTCATATGGAAAGACCCCCATCGTTATTAGTCATACATAGATTACATCCTATGCGGATGCCTATAGCGGGGTGCTCCTGAAATTCCCGCATGGGCAAATTTGTAGATTAGTGATACTATTTAGATCAATATATGAATTGAGGAAGTGAGCGTTAGTCGTGATCAATATAACCATCCCCAAGCCGGACGTCACCATTACCAAGCAGGCTGCTCCGGAACTGAGCCATATTTACGGATTTACGGATTTCCACCTGATCCCGAGAGACCGGGGCGGGATCTTTATGTTCTACAACAGCAAGGAGGAGCTCTTGTTTGTTGGCAAAGCCAGAAAGCTAAGACCGCGGATCAAGAAGCATTTTGAAGATAGTGTATCTCCCATTAAGGACCATCGTAATGAAGTGACAAGAATAGAGGTCTGTGTCATCGAAGATGCCGTTCACAGAGAAATCTATGAAACCTATATTATCAATGAATTAAAGGCTGAATATAATGTGGACAAAGTGTTCTTTAAATAAAGGACATGTGTAATGGAGCAAGGAGAGGCAATAGACGGGTCTTGGAGAGATCAACGTTTATTGCTTTTTTTGTTGTCGTCCATCATTACAATAAAATCTAAATATTCCTTTACAGGAATATTCCTGATGTGGTATATTGAATTCAAGAAATCAAACACACCATTATATCCGTAAAAAAAAGAGGTGATGATGATGACGGGAACAGAGAGAATGAAGAATTGTCATATCTCAAGGACCATCGGTGCTGTAACGGTCATCATGACACAATGGAACTGACAACGTTTACCGCATTAGCTGAACCGAGTCGTTTCCGCATTGTGGACCTTCTGCTGAGGGGACCGATGACGGTAGGGGATATCGCCGAACGTCTGGAGATCAGGCAGCCCCAAGCCTCGAAACATCTGAAGGTGCTGCTGGAGGCTGGGCTGGTGGAAGTTAAGGCTGACGCCAACCGGCGAAATTACATGCTTCGATCCGAGCCGTTTGAGGAGATGGACCACTGGCTGAATGATTACCGCAGAATTTGGAGCGAGCGGTTCGACAACTTGGATAACTACTTGGAGAAACTTCAGGCTGACACGAAGAATCAGGATTAAGCTACTTAATATGAGGAGGAATGTATGATGGCAAACACCATGATTACCCGTGTTGAAGGGCAAGTACTTGTACTGGAACGTGTTTTTAATGCACCTAGAGAGCTGGTATTCAAGGTATTCTCTGACGGAGAGCATCTGAAGCAGTGGTGGGGTCCGCGCGGGTGGGAGGTTACCGTATCCAGCATGGATTTCCGTCCAGGCGGTTCATGGCATTACTGTATGAAATGCATGGATAAGAATCAGGGCGATTTCTACGGCATGGAATCCTGGGGCAAATCGGTTTATGAGGAAATTGAGGCGCCTGGGAAAATAGTCTATATCGACTATTTCTCGGATGCGGAAGGCCAAGTTGCAGAGGGGATGCCCGCAACCACGGTTACCATGACCCTTGAGGAGATCGATGGAAAGACCAAGCTGGTCAGTCGAGGTGTATATGAATCCCCAGAAGCACTCAAAACCGTGCTGGAGATGGGAATGGAAGAGGGCATTACCCAAACCTGGGACCGTCTCGAGGAATACTTGGCAGCCCAACAGTAACTTTATTACCATCATGCAATCTCGGTTACGCGATATAAAGAATGGCTGGAATTCGCAAGGATACGGCCATTTTTTTATTTTCCTGACATCATGATTGCATAGAATCCACCGCATCAGTTAACTTGTAACTTGAAAAACAGAAGCCAAAAGTTCAATATAAAGATAAATGGATAATCAAAACCGTGTTGTCTGCCGGAGGGGCGGGTCAATGACACATACATAACAGGAGGAAATCAAGATGGAGATCGGAGTCAGTTCATTTGTTGAGACATGGCCGGATGTGAAGACCGGGGAAGTGATCAGCCATGCGCAGCGGCTGCGCGAGGTAGTGGAGGAGATCGTTCTGGCCGATCAGGTGGGCCTGGATGTCTATGGCGTAGGCGAGCACCATCGCAAGGATTATGCCGCATCTTCGCCAGCCGTTGTGCTTGCCGCGGCAGCGTCGCAGACGAAGTGGATTCGGCTGACCAGCGCAGTTACGGTGCTGTCCTCTGCGGACCCGGTGCGGGTCTTTCAGGATTTTGCTACCTTGGACGCGATTTCGAACGGGCGTGCAGAGATTATGGCGGGCCGGGGCTCCTTCATCGAATCGTTTCCGCTGTTCGGCTACGATCTGAGTCATTATGACGAGCTGTTTGAAGAGAAGCTGGAGCTGCTGCTTAAGATCCGGGAATCGGAGAAGGTAACCTGGAGCGGCGGACACCGTCCCGCGATCCAAAACTTAGGCGTGTACCCACGCCCGGTTCAGAATCCGCTGCCGGTGTGGATTGGCAGCGGCGGCAATTCGGAATCGGTCGTGCGCGCAGGCTTGCTCGGTTTGCCGCTTGTACTGGCGATTATCGGCGGTAGCCCCTTGCAGTTCGCGCCGCTGGTCAAGCTGTATAAAGAAGCGGCGGCCCATGCTGGGCATGATGTGTCAAAACTGCCAATTGGCTCGCACTCGCATGGATTTATTGCGGAAGATACCGAGATGGCAGCGGACAAGTTCTTCCCATCGACCCAAGCCAGCATGAATGTGCTGGGACGGGAGCGGGGCTGGGGATATTATGACCGTGCGAGCTTCGATGCGGCACGAAGCTTCGAAGGTGCCCTTTATGTGGGAGACCCGGAGACGGTCGCCCAGAAAATCATTCACCTCCGCAAACACGTAGGCATTACCCGCTTTATGCTGCATGTCCCGGTCGGGACGATGCCTCATGATGAAGTCATGAGAGCCATTGAATTGCTCGGAACCGAGGTAGCACCCCGGGTCCGCAAGGAAATTGATCGCTGGGAAGCGGCTGGTGAGCCAGAGGAATGAAGCCATGGTTGATAACAGGATCGGATTTAAATAGAAACCTTTCGGGGTCACCCCGCGTCTATTACATAGGCTAAGACAAGCTGAGAATAGGGTGGGATGGTTTTATGAACGTTGCCAAATATTTTGCGATGGGGTTCATATTTATGTTCCTGTTGACCGGAGCTTACCTCGGGCTTGAGTTAATGGAAGGATACAGTATCCGTACAAGCATGTATTACGGCATCCACAACCTGGGTTTTGCCTTAATTGCGGTGGTCTTTCTTGCCTCGGTGATCATTTACATGGTGATCATGTTTCCATTATCTTGGCTGCTGGGTTTCATCCCTTGGAGAAGAAGTGTCATGACGCTTTATCTTCTCTTGTACTGTGTATTATGGGTTGCGGCAGGCGTGTGGCTGTTCCACCAGCTGTATGATCCTGTATATGTGAATGAGTATCATCTGCGTATCGACACGGCTATCTTTATATTTGGCGTGATGGGACTGCTCTATGGCTGGATCGAATGGCTGCTGATTCGAAGAGCTGCGATAAAACCCTGAACGTATTGAAAAGAAGGCCTTTGTGAGTGAAGTGAAGCTGCTTGGCCTTGAAGAGTCGCATATTAAAAGGAAAGGGCGTTCCTCTATGATCAGGAACGTCTTTTTGTGTTGCCGTAAGAGGATATCAAATTTGAGCCTATCGCCTTAAAACCAGCATTATCCGGAAAAATGGTATAATAAATGGAAAAACAGGAAGAGACGCTTTGATACATCATAGGAAAACACAGGCAGGGTTCGGATAGTCGATGCTATGCTATGGGGGCGGCTTGTACTGCAACGAAAATCAATCCCTAATCATCATCGGAAAGAGGGTTAAATCATGAATAAATCATATAATGCTATATTCGGTCCACATATCATCAAAATGGCTCAACTTATGTTCATCTTTGCACTCATCTCGCTCTCCGGGTGTACGAAAGCCGACGTTGCTCCCCCTGTTCCTCCGACTGAGAATACGCCCCAGACGGCACCAGCAGCTCTGGCTGACCCAGATTTCGTTCAACTCGAGAGCAAGTTTAGCGCTCGTCTCGGTGTCTATGCTATCGATACTGGCACCGAGCGGATCGTCGCCTACCGCCCCGATGAACGGTTTGCATACGCGTCTACTTTTAAGGCTCTTGCCGCAGGCGCAGTATTGCAGCAAAACTCGATGGACACACTCGATAAAGTCATCACTTACACGAGCAAAGACTTGGTCACCTATTCGCCGATCACCGAGAAGAACGTGAATACCGGGATGACCCTTAGGGAGCTTAGTGAGGCTGCTATCCGTTATAGCGATAACACTGCAGGAAATCTCTTGTTAAAAGAACTGGGAGGCCCTGATGGCTTCAGGACAGCATTAAAGCAGGCCGGTGACAACGTAACCAACCCCGAACGCTTCGAGACAGATCTGAACGAAGCCATTCCGGGAGACAATCGTGACACAAGCACCCCGAGAGCGCTTGCCACCACGCTTCAGGCTTACACGGTTGGCGACGAGCTCCCGACGGATAAACGCACGCTCCTCATCGATTGGCTGAAGGGGAATACCACTGGAGACAAACTGATCCGTATGGCCGTGCCTGAAGGCTGGGAGGTCGGGGATAAGACCGGAGCCGGAGGTTATGGAACGCGAAACGACATAGCCGTCATTTGGCCGCCAAACAAAGAGCCTACCGTTATCGCCATTCTGTCCAGCCGCGATACACCAGATGCCACTTATGACGATGCGCTTATCGCACAGGCTGCCAAGGTCGCACTTGACGCTCTGAAGTGAATCATAGTCAGCCCACACATCGCTAAAGATGTATGTAGTTCTTCAATAGCAGTCTATCTTGAATTGCATCTCCACGGGCTCTCTTGTCCGGCCGTTCGTTCCAAAAGCCGAAGCGGGTGCTATTCGTAGCGAATGCCGTTTGAAGCTCTCTCGATGGCGTCCCAATCCAGAACGCGGATCATTTGCCCGTTGCGCTCCAGCATCCGG
Organism: Paenibacillus vortex V453; assembly: GCF_000193415.1. Classification (NCBI taxonomy): domain Bacteria; kingdom Bacillati; phylum Bacillota; class Bacilli; order Caryophanales; family Paenibacillaceae; genus Paenibacillus; species Paenibacillus vortex. Next base: position 221,083 of record NZ_ADHJ01000001.1, on the reverse strand, counting down.
TTCTGCACAAAAGCCTGCAGCACCCGGTTTAAATGCCGGTGTGTTGTGCCCAGCAGGCTGGCGATCTCTCCAATATGGTCGGTTTGCAGTTCCATGCCGAATGAGGCATTCGATCCGGGCGACATCGTCGACATAAGATAACTGGCGAAGCGGTTCTCCACGGACGCGAGCAGGTTGACCCGGGAAGCAGTCGTGCAGGTCTGGAGCTTGTAGCTTAAGTGATCCAGCAAAGTGGATGTAAAGCGGGGGTTCTTCAATTCATGCTGCTTGATATAGTCAAAGGAAAGCCCGATCAGCAAGCATTCGTTAACGGCTTCAATCTGCGACTGGACCGGTACGTTTCGAATCAATTCAATATCGCCGATGATGGAAAAGGGATGGCCAAAGCGCAGCAGGAGCGATTTGCCGGTTTCGATGCAGGAGGTCACCTTGATTTTCCCCTGTACAAGGAACAAGAGGGAGTGCAAGGCGAAGCCTTCATGCAGAATGATCTCGCCCTGCTCATATTGCTGCAATGCAAAAGGCACAGGTCTGGTTAAGTCCAGCATGTGCTCGAATTGAAAATCTTTCAGCTTCGCGTTCAGTAATGGTTCGTTATGAAGCAATTTCATGGATTTTTCGGTGGCTCCCTTCTCTTCTGGACATATGTCCTTCTCATTATACGATCAACTGATATGATAAGGGCAATAGAAGATACAGGGGGAAGCAGGGATGAAATTTGTATTCGATCTGGACGGAACGATCTGTTTTAAAGGTCAGCCGGTTTCGGACGTACTGTTGAAGACTTTCGAGGAGCTGGTGGGGCAGGGGCACGAGGTTATTTTTGCTTCCGCAAGACCGATTCGTGATTTGCTCCCTGTCCTCCATGAGCGTTTCCATCATTACCCCATGATCGGGGGCAACGGCTCAATGGTAGCGACAGGTGGCAATATCGTATCCACGGTGGGGTTTAATCATGAGGTTTTACCGGTGCTTCTTGAGCTGTTGGCTAAGTATAATGTGAGTTATTTAATCGATGGGGATTGGGATTATGCTTATACGGGTTCTGAGGATCATCCGATCCGGCTGAATCTGGATCCGCACAATTTGGCTAAGCGAGTGGCGCTCCAGGAGCTGGAATCCATCGTGAAAATATTGATGCTGACCTCGGACCGCATGGCCGAAGTCGAAGAGAAGCTGAAGACACTGGACGTCGTTGTACACGTGCATGGGCAGGAGAACGTGCTGGATATAAGCCCGACGGGGATCCACAAGTGGAGCGGGCTTCAGCAGCTCGGAGTTAAGGAGGGCGAATTTGTTGCCTTCGGCAACGATGCTAACGATATCTCGATGTTTCAGCATGCGCTGCACAGCGTGATGATCGGTGACCATCCGCTGCTGGCCCCGTATTCTTCGGAGCAATTGCTGCTGGATGGTAATATTGAGCATGCCATTTCGGATCGATTGAAGGAACTTGGGTGTTTGTATAAGGTGATTTAGAGTAATAGAGCAGGTCATTATGTAGAAGAAACCTCGTCTCATGGGAGCCGCTTGCTTATATTTGGTTAAGTCCCGCATATGGCCGGGATTCGGCTTATATTGCGGTTCATATGTACAAAGGCATGCCGTATGAGGACTATTTCCAGGCGATGGAGCGCATCTTCCTCCGTTATGGCGGTCGGCCGCATTGGGGCAAAATGCATTCCCTTGAGGCTGCGCAGTTGAAGGAACTGTATCCGATGTGGGATGCTTTCCTTGCGGTTCGGGAGGAGCTGGACCCGGACGGCATATTATGGAGTGATTATACGGGAAGGCTGTTCGATTCATCCGGCGCTGTCTTCAACAACTTGCTTTTTCTTTGAATTTTACTTGGAGTATATAAAAAAGCCTGATGAGGAAATTCTAGTAGCAAAAAGAAAAGGGGAATTACATTACATGAAGCGGCGATCCATGATCCATGTTCTGCTGTTATGCGCCTTGCTCCTGTTCAGTCTGGGAAGCGCAGCTGCCTATGCGCAGCCACAAGAAGAGAAGCCCAGGGAGCGGCAGCTCGAGAATGCCATGCTGCAGCAGTTATATCCGGTTATCCGATCCTCGCTCCAGGAGATATATAGCGAGGCGTATCCCTCGTTTGGCTGCGAGCGGATTATATCGATCAACGAGCGGGTAACGATGGCAGAGGATAGCCAGCATGCCAGTCCGGTGGATGCGATGCACGGGGCCACCTATTTTGAGATTACAGTTGGCTTATGTAAGGGGAGTGGGGAGAAGATCGAGCTGCGCCTCAAGAATGATACGCCTACGGCGCAATATTATGTGGACGTGTTTCATGTGAGATAACGCTACTCTTGTTCAGCGTATCTGAGAAAAAATGAGTTAAACCATTTTATGCGGTTTGGGGTGCTTCATCCTGTAGTAGAATTAGTCATGATTTGCGATGCTGCTCATTATCCGTTTCATGAAGGAGTGAATGAACCATGGCGCATGCGCATGACGTTCTATTGAATCAGCTGTTAGCCAATGCGAATGATCCCAGCTGGCACGTTCCTTTCCAGCAATCCGTTGAGCATATAACGGAGGATGAAGCGTTCTGGACCCCTGCCAATGACAGCCACAGCATTGCTGAGATCGTGCAGCATCTACTTTATTGGAATGAAACCTGGCAAACCAGATACCGGGAATCACGAATGAGTGCGGTGTCTTCTATTGGAGACAATCAACATAGCTTTATCATTCCCGACAATGCGACCTTTGCAGAGCTAAGAGACCGACTGTTAGCCGTGCTATTGCAGTGGCAGGAACTGCTGACAGAGGCGAAGCTCGAGCAGGAGGTGGACGGTTTTCCCGTACCGGCCAAGTGGTGGGAGATCATAAGCAATGCGGCTGCGCATAATGCCTATCATATCGGTCAGATCGTGTACATTCGAAAGCTGCAGAAGAGCTGCAAGGCGCTGGAATGGTAAGTTTCGTTAAGAAGTAAGGTTCCCCCGCTCTGGATCCCGTCTAGGCTCTCTGCTGCTTGATCCCCGGGCCAGCTTCCCTGCTCTAACGAGCAAATGCATGGAGGGGCCCGGATTACCCTGGACCCAACCATGCATGCACCTCTCTTACAACGCCTCTTTAATTATCCGTTTATAGAACAGCACCGATAACAGCCCGAATATGGAATACAGTGCCGTATACAGCAGCATAACCATAACCATGGGCAGCCACAGCTCGGTTCCGAAGAAGAACCAGCCGGATTTAACGGCGAAGTAACTATGGAACAGGCCAACGATCAGCGGAATGCCGAAGTTGAACAGCTGCTTCATCTGAATGCCCTTCAGCAGGTTGCCCTGAGTGAAGCCGAGTTTTCTCAGAATGGTATAGTTCGCTTTCTCTTCTTCCCCTTCATCCATTTGTTTGAAGTACAGGATGCAGCCGGAGGTGATCAGGAAGGTGAGTCCAAGGAATCCCACGATGAACATCATCAGGCCCATGTTGCTCTTCTGGTTCATTATCAGCTCACTCTGGGACAGGTTCCCGGTAGACTCACTAATGCCGAGATCCTTGAAGATCTGATTGGCTTGATCGATGGCGATCGGGTCGACAAGGTCGATACCATAGTAGACATTCGTTTCCTTCTGGATCTTCGGATCCAGATCCTGGGCCAGCTTGTCAAAGACGGTGTGGTCCACAATCGCTGCCGGCAGACCTCCGCTGGCAAAATAATAGGATACATAGGAGTCCTTCTCCAAGCCTATCAACTGCTGTTTTATTTGCTGGTTAGGGCTTGTCAGCTCAATATCCCCCGTGGCCTGAATCGACATAAACTGTTGAATTGCATCGCTGGATCCCGTGAACAGCGTCTCCTCAGGAGAAACATCGATTCCTTCCACACTCTCGTCGCTGATGACCGGTATGACCATTGGTTGCTGTTCTCCTGGACCTGATACGACCTCCAAGTTGGCCCCAATCACCTGAGAAAGGTCAGCATTCACTTGAATAACGTCACGTTTGGTCTGCTTGAACTCTATATTCTCGTCGGTCAGCGCTTGGATATAAGCAGCCAGATCGTTGGAATTTGCTACCGTAAAATGATTGGGTACGCTCTGCCGTGCTGATTTCTCCGCGGAGTAGTAAGAGATGTAGCTGAGGGACAACAGTCCGATCGCTAACGCGGATACGGTCGTTATGATCGTTAACAGCAGTGCGTTGGATTTCATGCGGAACATGATGGAGGAGAGCGACAGCACTTCATTCACGGATAAGTAACCGCCCTTGCTCTTCCGGATCGCGTTGAAAATAAAACTGACGGATCCTTTATAGAATAAATAGGTTCCGATAATGACCGATCCCAGGATCAGGATCATCGCCATGAACAGCTCGTTCATGGAGGTGAAATCCCCGCTGAACAGCTTGGTTGACACATAATAACCGAGAAGAATAAGTCCGATTCCGAGCAAGCCGAATAACATTTCGAGGAAGGACATCTTCTTGATCTGATTCTCCGTTGTAGATACCGCACGGAACAGGGACAGAATGCTCTGCCGCTGGATGAACGTATAATTCATGATCATGATCAGCACATAGATGACGGCAAACACAATGACGGTTTGGATCAGCGCTTCGGTGGAGAAGGACAAGGCGGCTTCAGCGTCAACACCGATAACCTTGAACAAAATCATCAGGATCAAGCGGGAAGCCGCAAATCCGGCAAAGATGCCAATCACCATGGAACCGAAATACAGAATCAGGTTCTCCGCGCTCAAGATTCGGAATATCTTGCCTTTGGTTAAGCCGATGAGCTGAAACAACCCGATTTCCTTGCTTCGCCGTTTAATGAAAATCGTGTTGGCATACAGCAGGAAAATCGCAACGATGGCCACAAGCAGCACCGAGGCGGCTCCCACAGCTGCAGCGCCCTTCACAGATCCCTTGGCCTCATCCGTGGCCGGATCATATTGCAGCGTCACAAAGGCGAAATACAGACCCACGCTGAAGATGAGGGCAAAGACATACAGATAATAATTTTTAATATTCTTCTTCAGATTCCGGTAGATCAGATAATTAATGTTCATTCTGAACACCGCCTAGCACGCCCTGAGTCTTGATGATGTCATTGAAGAAGGCCTGCCGGGACTGCTCGCCCTTGTTCAGCTGGGTATAAATCTGTCCGTCCTTAATGAAGACAACCCGGCTGCAATAGCTGGCGGCCACAGGATCATGAGTAACCATGATGATGGTGGAGTCGATCTTCAGATTCAGTTCGCTTAATTTGTTCAACAGATCGGAAGCGGACTTCGAGTCCAGCGCTCCGGTCGGCTCATCTGCAAAAATAATGCTGGGATCGTGAATGAATGCGCGGGCCGCTGAAGTCCGCTGCTTCTGTCCACCGGATATCTGATTCGGATATTTGTCCTTGAGTTCGTATATGCCAAGCTCGGTTGCTATTTTTTGAAACCTCTGGTTCGCATCTTTTTTGGATACCTTCTTGATGGATAGCGGCAGTAGAACATTTTCTTTGACAGTCAGCGTGTCCAGCAGGTTGTACTCCTGAAAAATAAAGCCCAGATGGTGCTTCCGGAATTCGGCCAGTTCCTTCTCTTTCATGCCAGTAAACTCTTTGCCTTCGATTTTTATGCTGCCAAGGCTCACTTTATCGATGGAAGAGAGCACGTTCAGCAGCGTGGTTTTCCCTGAGCCTGATGCGCCCATGATGCTGACGAACTCGCCTTTATCCACACGGATATCGATGCCCTTCAGCACCTCCTGTTTATTGAATTTATTGCCGAAACTCTTATGGATTTGGTTTGCTTCCAGAATTGCCAAGTTCCTCACTCCTTTGTTTACTGTCCTTATCATAAAGGAGCGGCAAGGGCCTTTTCCTTCGATTCGCCGAACAAAGTGCAAAAGCATGTGACATTGTTGTCACATGCCGATAATCCTCACAACATCGTTCTTCTTCGGAAAAATTAAAGTGAAGGTTGTGCCTTTGCCTGGCTTCGATTCCACCTGAATGCGGATCAATAGGGCATTGGCTGCCTTCTGTGTCAGATACAGCCCCATGCCGGTTGCCGCACGGTCCTGATGTAAGGTCGTGGACGTGAAACCTTTGTCAAAAATACGAGGCATGTCCTTCGGATCGATGCCGCGTCCGGAATCCCGAATGATGAGTCTAACATGGTCATCCACGAGCTCACTCTGCAAGGCAATATCCGATGCAGAGCTGTATTTAACGGCATTGGTCAGCAGTTGACGGATAATGAAGCCCAGCCATTTCGTATCGCTCAGCACCTCCGTTACCTGCAGGGAGACGTCAAAACCGATGCCTTTTTGCATGCACCAGGATTTGAGTGCCCGTATCTCCTGGAAGATGATCGGCTCAAGCGCGGACACCTCAATATGGAGATCGTTCTGGATAAAGGGGATGCGTTTTTGGTGCAGCTGCTGGTCCAGCAGCAGGTGGATGCGGAGCCATTCGTACTGTAGCTGTCCTTTTAACGTCTCATCCTCTATGCGCTCGATCATCAGCTGCATGGTGGTAAGGGGCGTTTTCACTTCGTGGATCCAGGACAGCAGCTCATCCTTCTCCTCTTCCATCTCCATCAGGCGGATGGAGGATTCCCTCTTAAAGCGCTCGGCCTGGAGGGAGAGCATGTCCATGGCAATTGCTTCAAAGGGATGCTCCGGCTCGGTGATGGCGGCTAAGTCGAAGGTGTCATCCCATGCCCGAAGGCTTTTGTAGAATTTCGTCTCCCGGTTGTATCTGACAATCAGAAACACCATGAAGAGCATAGATGACAGAAACACAATATAGAGAATGGGCAGGAACGGGATTTGGGAATCCACAGCGGCAACAAACAGAAGCAGCAGCTGCAGGAACAGAAATAACAGAATCCAGCTTAGCCGTTCCCGAATATAGGCAAGGATCATGCATGAGCCTCTTCTGTCGCGATATATCCTTGTCCCACCTTGGTTTCGATGTAAGGATCAAGGCCAAGAGGCTCCAGCTTCTTACGCAGTCGATTCACATTCACCGTTAACGTGTTATCACTGACAAAATGCTCATGGTCCCATAAACTCTTGATCAGCTCCTCCCGGCTGACGATCTGATTCTTCCTCTCCATGAGGATCTTTAGAATATACATTTCATTCTTCGTCAGTTCGACCGTGCCTTGAGGGCTGCTAATGGTATTCTTGCCGAACTCGACGGTTGCTCCGCGCCAGGCTCTCAGCTCTGTTCGTTCGGTGCTGTAGTTGTAAACCCGGCGCAGGGTGGCCTGGATTTTGGCAATCAATACATCAAAGTGGAACGGCTTCTGAATGAAATCATCCGCTCCCAGCTGCATGGACATCACCATGTCGGTAGGATGATCCCGTGAAGACAGGAAGATAATCGGGACGTTCGAATGGGATCGAATCATCCGGCACCAGTGAAATCCGTCGAATTTGGGCAGCTGGATATCGATAATGACAAGATCCGGCTGTACGTCTGTGAATTCCTGGAGTACACTGCTGAAATCCTTGATGCCATATACGTCATAAGACCATTGCGAGAGCCGTTCCTGGACTTCATGGAACAGGGTCGCGTCGTCTTCGATAAGCATAATTTTGAACAAAAGATTCACCACGCTTTATAAGGTTGTCCAAAAAAAGCCGGGGCTCTCGGAAACTTCCCGTTGCTGTAGATGGGCCTTTTAGTTTTGGACTTTATGTAATCGGCACTTCATTCCCAGTGTATAGCAAAAAGGGAGCAAGTGCCATCCGGTGGATGAACATAAGCGCATGCGTAGATGACGAGGCTGAATTACCTATTTACAAACATTTCCTATCTCCCGATAATAGATATGAGCCTATGACCTGGGAGGGGACAATATGAATATGCATAAGAAGTTTAAATGGTTGACCGTACTCGTTGCAGCTATGCTTGTCATTATGACAGGGTGTCAGTCCGTGGGAGGTTTGGATATCAACAAGGCGATGCTTACAAGTCTTGATGTTAAATCCAGTGAATCCAGTGCAAGCATTCGATTCGAGGCGGTGCCTGCCGACCGGGCCCTGTCGTCTGAAGATAAAGAAGCGATTGAACTTATTAATTCGTTATCATTGAATGTGGATCGTGCCATCGTCCAGGATGCCAACACCGTGTCCATTCAGGGCAGTGTGCATTATTTGGACAAGAAGATTCCGCTTCACTTGTCCATGGATCCCAAAGGAATGGCGATTCAACTGGAAGGCGCCAAGCTGCCGTTCTATCTCTCAATGGATACAACGGTTCCCGGAATTCCTGACACCAGCCAATACGAGCAGGCGATTCAAGACGTAGTGAAGAAGGCGGCCGGGCTTGTACTGAAGCATTTTCCGAATCCGACAAAAATTGCTGTGAAATCTGCCCAGGAGAAGGTGAATGGGGAGAGCTTGAACCTGACGCATCTCCATATGGAGCTGACCGGGGAAGAGATATTGACGATGTTCAAGCCTTTTGCAGAGAGTCTCATGAAGGACGAAGCAGGCTTAAAGCAGTTGATTGGTGATGCCTATGATGCCATTTATCCGATGATGGTTAGCATCGGTGAGGCTTACGGGGAAGATGTGGAGCTCTTGCCGCAGGAATCCAAGGAAGAGGTTGTGGCTTCGCTCTACGAAATCGTTCATGGCAGCTTGGCCGAATTGACGGAGAATTACGATGAACAGAAGGAACAGCTGTTGGAGGAGTTCCCAGGAGGCGATACCGTCTTCGGTAAGGATACGGTTCTCAAGCTGGACTATTACTTTGACGAGCAGCTTAACACACGCAAGAACGCTGTGGAACTGACTGTCGCACTTCCGGCTTCCGAAGACATGCCCTTGAAATCCTTCAAGGTGTACTCCGAGGGCGAGGTATGGAATATCGGCAGTGCGGTGAAAGCCAATAAAGTGGATACATCCAAGGGCGCTTTGGATGTCCTGAGCGAATCGGTGACACCAGGCCAGGTGCTGCGCAATTTCGAGAAGAATTCAACGATTTATAACGTGCTGAAGGATGATTTGAAGATCACGCACAGATCGCTGTATCTTGATACGAACGAGGATCTCGTATACCCTGTGATCAAGAAGAACAATCAGACCTTTGTTCCACTTCGTTACCTGACCAATCGTCTTGATGCCGAAGTGAAGTGGGCGAAGGGCTCCAAGAACATTACGGTCATCAATGATCTGACAGGAGAGGAAATCAAGCTGACGGTAGGTTCCCAGAAAGCGACTGTAGGCGGTAAAAGCGTGACCCTGCAGGCGGCTCCGTTTGTCCATAGCGACGGATCTACCTACGTTCCGCTCCGGTTTATGGCGGAAGCCCTCGGGGCAACGCTTCATCTGGAGGGCGATGGCTGGATTATCATTGAGCGTGATTAAGCGATAACCCATTTCGATAACAGACGGACCTGTCGGTCGGCGAGTTAGAGATGGATACACAGGGAAGTATTGCCGGGGCTGTTTCCCGTCATCTTGGGATGGCGGGAAACAGCCCTTTTTGTCATGGTTGCTGATGTGTTATCAGCGGTTCTTACCGCATAATCGCAGGGCAAGGAAAAGGTATGGATACATCCTATCCTTCCTTCGCCCCATCAACTGTATCGGTACAGTTGGCGTTATTTCTAATCGTAAGGGTGCTCCTCCTGCCGTATGCTAACTTTAGCAGATGCAACACTCCAGGATTGCAATGCATACGAGAAAATAAAGGAGATCATGATTAATGAATACACCGCATACAGGCCGGGCCTATGCCGCAGCGTTAGGATATACCGTCATTATAGGTTTTTCGTTCATGTTTGTGAAAATGGCACTGATCGTATCCAACCCGCTGGACACGTTAGCGCACCGGTTCACCCTCTCTTTCATTGCCGCCGCACTGGCATTGCTCATCGCCCGCAGAAGAGTTCCGCTCCATCTGAAGCGACTGCTGGTTATTGTGCCCTTGGCGATATTCTATCCGTTTCTGTTCTTTACACTGCAAACCTTCGGTTTGGTCTACACGAGCTCAGCTGAAGCGGGAATTATCCATGCTACCGTTCCGATCTTTACGATGCTGCTGGCATCATTATTTTTGAAGGAACGCTCAGGATGGGCACAGAAGCTGTTTACCGTATTGTCGGTAACAGGGATTATTTCGATTTTCGTGCTGAAGGGCGTTTCCTTTGAAGCCTCCAGCATGCTCGGTATCGTGCTTATTCTGTTGTCGGCACTGTCTAATGCCATTTATAGCGTAATGGCCCGCAAGTTAACCCAGAAGCAGCCGGTGCTGGATATTACGTTCATCATGACGCTAATCGGATTCGTGCTGTTTAACCTGATGTCGGTTGTTCAGCATGCGGCCCAAGGAACGCTCATGCAGTATTTTGACCCGTTTGCTCATCCTTCCTTTGTATGGGCGGTCCTGTATCTTGGTGTCCTGTCTTCCCTGGGTACGTCCCTTCTGTCGAATTATGCCTTATCCCAGCTGGAAGCGTCGCGGATGAGCATCTTCAACAATTTGGCAACTGTAATCACCATCATTGGAGGTGTCTTCTTCTTGAACGAACAGTTGGCCTATTATCATTTCATTGGCGCAGGACTCGTTATTATCGGGGTGATTGGTGCCAGTTTCGCTGGAAGATCCAAGCGGGCTGCACCAACGGGACTGACCCCGGGTGAATCCAAATCCACTTAACTTAACACCAGTGTGTAGAATAAGTGTAGAGAAATTGTCGAGATCCGCCTTGTATGATTACATGCTGAACCATCTGTTTCCCATTAGCAGGTAGTCATAGCATTCATTTTTAGAACAGATGAAATCATACAAAGAGGTGGATCTATACGATGTGGAAGAAAGGAAGCATTCTGGTACTGGCACTCCTGCTGCTGTTTCAGGGGATGTTCGGTACGGGTGCAGGGTTTTATGATTCGGGTCGTGCATGGGCTGCACCAGCTGATCCGGTTGTGTCGGTGGATCCCTTGGATCCGGGCAACGGGAATGGACCTGCGGATTCGGTAACGGATGCGGTATATCAAGATCCGGGCCAGACGCAAGGGGTGAACGCAGGCGCAGGACAGAGCATTCTGACGAAGGTTACGATTAAGGACAAGAACGGTACGGTCATTGATTCGGTATACAATCCGGATCTGGGAGAGCGTATTGAGCTTGGCTCGGACGTGAGCTTGTCGTATGAATGGGAGCTGCCGAATGGGCATGATTACGTCGACGGCTCGACCTTTGAATTCGACATTCCGGGCGCCTTCAAAATTTATAACAGCTTTAACGGGAGTCTCCTTGCCGATGGCGGCGATGTGGGGACGTTCTCTGTATCGACGAGCGGCCATGTGGTGATGACCTTTAATGATCAGGTTAACAACTCCGAGGTACGGGGGACGCTGGAATTCCTCACCGAGATTAGCAAGGAGACCGTTAAGGGCAGCACGGAAGTACGAATCCCATTCCCGATCCGGGGCGGGGAGCAAGTGGCTATCCTGTATATCAAACCGGCAAAAGGCTCCCATCTGGACAAGAAGGGACAAGCCAATCAAGCGTCGAGCATCCTTTGGAGGATCGATGCGAACACCATCCTGCATCCGATTGACTTAGCGGTCATACAGGATCAGATTCCAGCAGGGTTAACCCTGGATGAGAGCTCTGTGAAGGTATACAAGCTGGACGTCAATATTGATGGAAGCACGGTACGCGGAGCGGAGGTGACGGCAGGGTTCAGCCTGAATACAGGTCCTTCTGCATTCACGATTGCTTTTGACCAGAAGATCACATCGGCTTATCGCGTGGAATATACGACGGCAGTAGGCAAGGGCGATGAGACGAGTTTCACGAATAACGCTGCATTATCGGGGAGCGGAATGCCGGACCAAACGGTGAACGCCACGGTGACAATCGATCGCGGAGAGCTGTTGACAAAGAAGGTTGCCAGCTATGACAAGGGCACCCGGACGATCGGCTGGAGTATCGAATACAATTTCCGTGAAAAAGAGATTTCCCGGCAGGATGCCGTTCTGGTAGACCGCTTCAACGGGACTCAGGAGCTGGAATCCGGCTCATTTAAGGTAAGACATGCCGGAACCGGAGGCGCGGAGCTGGTTGAGGGAACCGATTATATCCTGACACCTGTACAGAATGATAATGGGAAGAACGGATTTGATCTGTCCTTCCAAAGTGATATCGATTCCGGCTATATCATCACCTATAGGACCAAAACCGATGATCGCATCTATACCGATGAGACTGTGGCAAATACGGTTAAGGCCAATGGCGTAACGAAGACGGCTAGCCAGAAGCATGAGGCTGTTATCCTCAAGAAGTACAATAGAGCGGTGGATTACAACGCCAAAACGACAACATGGGAAATCAGCCTCAACGAAGACCAGTTCGATATGGACTCGGTGGTACTGACCGATACGTTCCCGAATGGCGGGTTAGAGCTGGTTGCCGGTACGCTGAAGGTGCTCCACGCAGATGGAAGTGCGGTTGATCCCTCCTGGTATACGGCGAAGGAAGACGAGCCTAAGAAAGGCTTCACGGTTACCTTCCATCAGACGTTCAACGAGACTTTGAAGGTGACGTACACCACGACTTTCAATAACGATTGGAAAATCGATAAGACCAAGTCCGAGTTCCGTAACCGGGCTCATCTGGCTTGGCTTGAAGGTACCCAGAACAAGACGATAACAAAGGACGCTGTGCTGAGCCCCGATAATTTAACGAAGACGAACGGGGACAAGAGCGGTGCATACAATCCGCGAACCAAGGAGATCTCCTGGACCATCCGGGCAAATTATAATAAAAAAGAAGTGGCACAAGCCGTCTTCACCGATAAGCTGCTGCAGAATCAGAAGTTTGTTCCAGGGTCGCTTCTCGTATATGAAATGAAACTGACGGGCGCTGCTAACGGGACAACTCGGGGAGATCTCGTAGACCCGATCCTGTATGATGCGGTGCTTCCGGATGAAGCTAATGGCAACGAGCTGCGGGTAGCGTTCAAGAACGCTATCAACAGCCCTTATCAGATTGTGTTCAAAACCACGTTAGACGGAGAGGTCATCGCAAGCGAAGTGTCGAATACAGGCATTTTTCTTGATGGCACAAGCAAGCTGGCGGAGTGGACGGCCAAGGTGAGCATTCCGCAAGGTGGCGAATATGTATTCAAGAACGGCGTGCAGAACGGTGAGAAGCTGAAGTGGACCGTCTATGTCAACCGCGGTCAATCTTATGTGGAAGAAGCCACGATTATGGATGAGCCCACAAGCAATCTCATCCTGGTGGAAGATTCGTTCCACGTCTACGCAACCACTGTTGCCGCGAATGGTGCGGTTTCCAAGGCAGCCGAGTTAGTGCGTGACCAGGACTACACGCTGGAATTCATCTATGGAGCGACCGAATACTTCGTGCTTCGCTTCAAGAACCCGATTGATAAGGCTTATATTGTGGAGTATGAAACACTGATTGATGCGGCAGACAGAGAAAAGGTGGGCAATAGCGTCTCCTTTGAGGGGCTTGGTATTACAACCGGTATCCGTGAGACTACACAGGAGATCGAAGTACGCATGTCTTCAGGCTCCGGCACCGGCTCCGGGGTCCGCGGCAGTCTGGAGGTCCTGAAAGTCGATAAGGATGATGCTGCTCTTGCCCTGGAAGGAGCCGTCTTCGTTCTTCGAGACCAAGAGGGCAAGCGACCAGCCGTGACACTGACAACCGATGCGGACGGCAAGGTGTTGTTTACAAAATTGCTGTATGGCCAATATGTTCTGGAAGAGACGGCTGCTCCGCAAGGGTATGTGATCGATCAGGCGACGACTACGGTTACGATCGATTCAAGCATTAAACAGACAGGCAACATCAAGCGAATCACCATCACGAACAGCAAAAAAAGCGTTCCACCCGGCCCTGATCCAGGTAACCCTGGTCCCGATCCGGGTAACCCCGGCCCCGATCCAGGCACCCCTGGTCCTGATCCAGGTAACCCGGGCCCTGATCCGGGCGCCCCTGGTCCCGATCCGGGTAACCCCGGTCCCGATCCGGGCAACCCCGGCCCTGATCCAGGCACCCCTGGTCCCGATCCGGGCACCCCGGGTCCTGATCCAGGTAACCCCGGTCCCGATCCGGGCAGCCCTGGCCCTAATCCGGGCAGCCCTGGCCCATCACCGGGAGGTCATTCCGATAACGGGACGCCGACCGTCCCCGGGGAGATTGTATCGCCCGGTGATCACGATGGGGTGGACAAGCCAGCCCATCCGGTTGACCCGGCAGTTCCGGGCGAAGTTGATCCAGAACCGATTCCTGTAGAGGAACCGGAAGAGGGCGCTTTGGTTAGCAATGAGATATCCAAGCCGGAAGATAAGCCGGCTCCACCGACGGAGCATGATGCGAATAGCGCCGATCCGGTTGATGAAACCAAACCGGACAGCGGGGCCGCCATGCTTCCGAAAACAGGAGAGAGCAATCCGCATCCACTCCAATTCGGAGGGCTTGCACTTATGCTCGCAGGTTTCTTCTTGAGTCGTCTGCGCAATAAGCGTCAATAATGGATGAAATCCCCTTCTCCTGCTGGTGCATGGAGAGGGGGATTTTGAATGTCAATTCATCCATAGGGAAGGACGGATAGAATGAGAAAACTCTCAATTGCTCTTATCGTGGTTGGGCTTCTCGTGTTCTTATATCCAATCCTTCGCGATTGGAATGGGGACCGCCAGCAGAAGGAATTGCTGAGGGAAGCCGCGCGATTAGAGGTCGAAGCTGAGCAGCGTTCTGTACAAGATTCCGCTGCTTATCAGTACATGGAATTGTCTCGCATCCTGGACGAGGGAGAGATGGCTGCTTCCGGACAAGAGGAGCCTGCTGATTATGAAGCCGGATCGCCCATCGGCATTATTCGGATTGATAAGCTGGATCTGGAGCTGCCCATTCTTGAAGGGGCAACCCAGTCTAACATGAAAAATGCAGCGGCTCGCGTTACGGGTACGGCGAAGCTCGGCCAAACCGGGAATGCAGCCATTGTTGCCCATCGTGCCCATAAGACCGGGCGGCTATTTAATCGGTTGAATGAGCTCACATACGGTGATGAGATCATTGTTATGACAGCAGGACGCGAGTTGGTTTATCGCGTGGATCAGATCTCGATTGTGGAACCAACGGATGTGTCCGTATTGGAAGGCAACCCTGATGAACAGAGGCTTACGCTGATTACTTGCGACCCTCTTTACGAGGCGACGCATCGTCTTATCGTCCAGGCTGAACGGGTATCAGGCTAGCAGATTGATTGTCGCAGATCTGCAAGAAGTGCTGCGGTATATGAAGTGAGATGAGACCTTAAGGGGCTTCCGGGAAATCTGTATGATTTTGGGGAAGTCCCTTTCCGTTTGTTTTTGGGCGATTGAACCCAGTGCTGCTCTTCTTGAGATTATGCCTCTATATTAGCAGGAAAATAGTTTGTAATATTAGGTGACACCTAATAAAATAAGGTGTGAACTAATATTGTGTGTGGAATGGAGGGGGACCCTTTGCTCGAATGGATGCTACGAAACGTTATGGCAAAGAGAGGGATATGGTCGGGAGCTGCGTTAGCGAGGCTGATGAAAGAGAAGGCCGATTACAGTCTTTCAGCGGCTTCCATTAGTGCATTGCTGACGAGCCAGCCCAGGCAGATGAAGGCAGCGACGTTAGATGCCCTGTGCACAACCTTAGAGTGTACTCCAGGGGACTTATGGGTGCATACACCTCCTTCTAAAACAAAGGGGGCATAAATGGATGACAGTAAAAGCTATAGTGCCATTCGGCGATCCCATTCTGCGAAAAGTCGCGCGGCCTGTTGATCCCGTGAATGCGAGGGCATTAAAGATACTCGATGATATGGCGGAAACGTTGTATGACAGCGCTGGCCGTGCCGGCCTTGCCGCACCACAAATCGGTATTTTGCGAAGACTTATTGTTATGGACTGCGGTGAAGGGTTGATTGAACTTATTAATCCTGAAATTGTGGAGATGAACGGTGAGCAGGTGGGCCCGGAAGCTTGTCTATCTTATCCAGGATATTACGGGTATGTGCAAAGAGCCCATCACGTTAAGGTGAAGACCCTGAATCGGCAGGGAGAGACGATCATCCTGGAAGGTGAGGATTACCTGGCGAGGTGTATGCAACATGAGATCGACCATCTTAATGGACTGCTTTTTGTGGACCATGTTCGGGATGGATGGCTGTACCATGAGGAGACTCATCGGCGCGTCGAGTTGTTCCCTGTTATTGGGTTATCCAATACAGGTTCGTAGCGCAATCATGAAGGCTGCCTAATGATGGTCGACAGCGATCCAAGCATGTCCCCGACTACTCATGTTTGCACAATGTGTACAAAAAAACGGTCGGAGCCTCTCCGACCGTTTTTGCGATGTGTTGTTTTACGATTCTTTTTTTGATATCGACAAATTTTCGAATTCTTGAAGGGATTGACGAACCAGGAATATCATGATATTATTATCTTAAATTAAAGATATATTAAATCGAAGTAATAATTCAAGATAGTCGTGCAAACAATTTATGATATGAGATGGAGGAATTTAAACATGAATGGATTAAAAGGAATTCACCACGTAACAGCGATTACAAGCAGTGCTGAGAAGAACTATGAGTTCTTCACTTATGTTCTGGGGATGCGTTTGGTGAAGAAGACGGTCAATCAGGATGATATTCGGACGTACCATTTGTTCTTCGCCGATGATAAGGGGAGTGCGGGAACGGATATGACCTTCTTTGATTTCCCGGGTATTCCAAAAGGAAGACATGGCACAGACGAGATTTACAAAACCTCATTTCGGGTTCCTAATGATGCGGCATTGGAATATTGGGTTCAGCGTTTTGACCGGATGGATGTGAAGCACCAAGGCATTCAAGAGCTGTTTGGCAAGAAAACACTTGCTTTTGTTGATTTTGATGATCAGCAGTATCAACTCATCTCCGATGAGAACAATGCAGGCGTGGCTTCGGGAACGCCATGGCAGAATGGACCGATCCCGCTGGAACACGCCATTACCGGACTTGGCCCGGTCTTTGTGCGGGTATCCAGCTTCGATCCCTTCAAGGAAGTGATCGAGAACGTGCTGCAGTTTACGGAAATTGCCAAGGAAGGCTCGCTTCATCTGTTTGAGGTTGGTGAAGGCGGCAATGGCGCTCAGGTGGTGGTTGAGTATAATGCGGTTCTTCCAAGAGCGCAGCAGGGTTTCGGAACCGTTCATCACGCTGCCTTCCGGGTAGAGGACCGATCGGTGCTGGAGCACTGGATCAAGCGTCTGGACGACTTCCAGTTCCATACATCCGGCTTCGTGGACCGCTTCTTCTTCCAGTCCCTGTACGCACGGGTGGCCCCGCAGATTCTGTTTGAATTCGCAACCGACGGTCCGGGCTTCATGGGGGATGAGCCGTATGAGACGCTGGGCGAGAAATTGTCCCTGCCTCCATTCCTGGAATCGAAGCGCGAGCAGATTGAGGGCATGGTTCGTCAGATTGACACGGTGCGCAGCACGAAGGAATTCGTGAAGGAATAAATATCGTGAGTCCAAGAAGCAATCCGGCTTGTTTATAACAAGCGGCGGATTGCTTTTTTTTATGTAACGACTATATTCATGCCATCACATTTAACCGGAGTGGAAGATCCACGATATGATGTACAGCCAGCCACCGCCGGGCTGTTGTCTCACGTTCTCCCTGTAGATGACAATTCACTGCAACAAGCCAATTTACCGATTAAGTACATCAATTCTGGTTTAAATACAAATACTGTATAGGAATTCATAACGAATTGGCTGAGGTGGAGCGTGTGAAAGGAAGTTTGTTTAAAAACGTTGTATTTTCGATATCGGCCGTAATCATTGCGGTTTTGGCTGTCCTGGGGGCAATTAGACCGGGGGCATTCGGGGAAGTAGCAGGGTATCTTTTTAGATTCACAACCAATAGTTTCGGTTGGTTCTATTTGCTCTCGATATTCATCATCATCGTCTTTCTGATTTGGGTTGCGGCAAGCAAATATGGCACGATTCGTTTAGGCGGAGACAAGGAAAAGCCGGATTATCCGTTCTTTACCTGGATCGGCATGCTGTTCTCCGCCGGTTTCGGGGTGGGGCTGGTATTCTGGGGTGTTGCCGAACCGATGAGCCATTTCTTTAATACACCCTTTGCAGGCGTGGAAGCAGAGGGCGTTGAGGCCGCGCGTGTGGCTATGGGCTATTCCTTTTTTCATTGGGGAATCAGTCAGTGGTCCGTCTTCGCCTTGGTTGGTCTTGTCATCGCTTTTCTCCAATTTCGCAAGCAGAAGGACGGGCTGGTCTCTACGGCACTTGAACCTGTCACTGGCACCAAACGGGGCGTGAAGAATACGATTGATATTCTGGCCGTTATCGCTACAGTCATGGGGATAGCTACCTCTATTGGACTGGGCGTGCTGCAAATGAGCGGCGGCTTAAACTCCATTATGGGAATAAACAATGGGGTCGGTCTGCAATTGATCGTGCTGGGGATTATTTTTGTAGCATATATGATCTCTTCGACTACGGGACTGGACAAGGGCATTAAGTATTTAAGCAATCTGAACCTTGCGATGGCACTTGTCCTTTTATTGTTTGTATTTATTACCGGACCCTCTGTATTCATACTAGAAACGTTTACGCTGGCAATCGGGGATTATGTTTCGAATTTTGTGTCGTACAGCTTGAGGCTCCAACCTTATGCGGAAGGGACATGGGTACGGGAATGGACGATTTTTTACTGGGCGTGGGCCATTGCCTGGTCGCCATATGTGGGAGCCTTCGTAGCCAGAGTTTCCAAGGGAAGAACCGTTCGGGAATTCATTGTGGGTGTGATGGTCGTGCCGCCCGTCATTGCCTGTCTCTGGATTGCTGTCTTCGGCGGGACGGCAATTTGGTTTGATCTGCACGAGAATACAGGGATTGCGGCGGCCGTCAATGCGGATGTCACCTCCGCTTTATTCCAGCTGTTTAACCAGTTGCCCTTCTCGTCTGTGATGAATGTGCTCGCGATTATCTTGATTCTGACCTTTCTGGTGACTTCGGCGGATTCAGCGACCTATATCTTATCCAGCATGACGACTTACGGCAGCCTGAACCCTCCTCAAATTGCAAAAATCGTGTGGGGCACACTCATGGCAGCAATTGCCGGCGTGCTGCTCTACGCCGGTGGATTGGAAGCCTTGCAGACGGCTTCACTGATCGCAGCACTGCCATTCACCGTGCTGCTGCTGCTTCTCATTATTGCGATCGTGAAGCTGCTGCGCCGTGAACCGCTTCCGATTCGGAAGGCCGATCTCAAACGGTTCCGTCATCTGGAGGAGGCTGCGAACAAGGGTAAGAAGTGAGAAGAAACCGTCGTAAGAAGCGGGAACAGATACTTTACGGTTTACCATAAGGGGCACTCATGCAGTGTTCCCTTTTTATTTTGTTGCTGAAGATATAGGCTCTGCATGGACCACAACGGTCGTACTGCAAAAAAAAAGCCTTTATTACACCCGGGGGGAGCGTAATAAAGGCTTTGGGAAAACCAGCAGGAAAACCTGTTATTTTTTCTTGAGCAGCAAATATACAAAATACGGCGCACCGATGATGGCAACCATGATCCCGGCGGCGATGCCGTCAGGATCTACGATATTGCGCCCGATCGTGTCTGCAAGCAGCAGCAGCCAGCCGCCAATCAATACAGCAATCGGAATGTAGAGCTGATTCCGCGGACCTACGAGCGCTTTGGCGATATGCGGGCCCATGAGTCCAATGAACGTAATGCCGCCCGTCACAGACACGGCAGATGCTGCAAGAGCTACAGCCGCCAGAAGCAGCACAATGCGTTCCTTCTCGATGGACACGCCCACCCCGATGCCTACGGGGTCGCTTAATCCCAGCAAGTTCATTCGCTGCGCTTTGTACAGCGTGAAGGGAACCAGGATAATCAGCCATGGCAGAAGCGCAGCAATGAAGGGCCAATCGGTACCCCATATACCACCCGCTAACCATTTGGCTATAAAATCGACCTTGGTTCGTTCAGCGGATGAAGTGAGTACAATCATGACACCCGAAAGCGCCATGGAGAACCCGACGCCGGTAAGCACCAGTTTAACGGGCTGCAGGCCTTGGCCTTTTCGGAATGAGAACAGGTAGATACACACCGCGGTCAGCACGGCACCGATAAATGCGGCAAGCGGCAGCATGTATATAAAGGAACCCGCCTCAATCGGGAAGAACAAGAAGAATACGGCTACCCCTACCCCGGCGCCGGAGTTAATTCCGATAATGCCGGGATCAGCGAGGTCGTTGCGGGTAATGTTCTGCAGAATAGCACCGGAGAGCGCAAGTGCCATTCCTGCCAGCAGCGTGATGATCATGCGCGGCAGACGAACATCAAAGATAATGAATTTTTCTTTGAAGCTGCCCTGGCCGAACAGGGTCGGCAGAATCCGGTCATAGCTGACGGACGAATAACCCAGACCAAGCCCGATCAGGATGGTCAGCAGTGTCAGCACGAACAGGGCAATAAATGTTATGCGCTGCTTTCTTACTAAGGATGGATGAATCATGTTAGTCCACGCCCTCCTTTATGCACAATGAACAGGAAGAAGGGCAATCCCATAATGGCAATCAGGGCAGCAACCGGCGTCTCATAAGGAGCATGCAGCGTCCGGCCGACCGTGTCAGCAAACAGCATGAAGATGGCTCCAACCGTTGCCGACATCGGAATCACGTGGCGGTAATCGGTTCCAACGATACCGCGGACGATATGAGGAATCATGAGGCCGAGGAAGGCCAGATTCCCTACCAATGCTACGGACGTTCCTGCCAAGAGGACAATACACCACTAAACAGAATGAGTTTGATGGCTGCGATATTTTGCCCCAAGCCGACAGCGACTTCTTCGCTCAAGCTGAGGATGGTCAGCTGTCTGGATAATACGATGGCGATGACAATGCCTATTAGAATAAACGGAAATATCGTCTGAAGCTGACCCCATGACGTGCCGATTACGCCGCCAGCCGTCCACATGGATATGTCTTTGGATATTTTAAAATAAATACCGATGCCTTCTGCGATGGCGTACAAAAATGCCGAGACAGCTGAACCGGCCAACACCATCTGCAGGGGAGAGAAGCCGCCTCTTCGCATGGCTCCGATTCCGAAGACCATGACAGCCCCAACCGCCGATCCAATGAAGCAGGCCACCATAATGCCGAAATAATTGGCGGTAGGAATGAAGGCCAGCGTAAAAGCCAGAGCCGCATTGGTCTCCGCTGGTAAGGCCTAACAGACCGGGGTCAGCCAGCGGATTGCGCGTGATTCCCTGCATGATGGCGCCGGAGACCGCAAGCGAGGCTCCCACCAGAATGGCAGCAACCTCACGGGGCAGGCGAATTTCCCGAAGGATGGATAATTTCTCGCCTTGCATTGAGGTGGTAAGGGCAAACCACACATCCTTGATGGTGGTTTCAGCCGCACCGAACACCATCGCAATGACAAACATGCCAATGAATACGATGATGCCTGCGATCAATTTAAGAGAAAAAGGAATAGACCGTTTTGTTGGCATGAGAATCATCTTTTCATTTTAAAGTTTGAATAACTCGTAGTTAGTCTGGCCCAGGGCAGATTCATATGTTAGTTGCCCAGAAAATGTTCAATAAAGAAATCCAGTTGGTAGTCGAGCGTAGTAGCATCGTTAAAATAGAACCGTGTCGCATCAGCTTCGAATACGTGGCCATTCTTCACAGCCGGTATTTGTTTGTATGTTTCGGTTTCCTGGAAAGAGCTATCCGCCCCAGGGGTTTTACTGAAGATCACGTAGTCGCCGGCAAACTCCGGCAGTACTTCGGCGGACAGCGCATAGTAGCCGTCTTTCAATGCCATTTCTTTTACCTTTTCAGGCATTTTCAGTTTCATTTCCCCGTAGAGAATTTCGGTACCGCGGCCCCAGTTATCGCCGAATACATAAATTTGCTTTTCAAAATTCTCGATGACGGATACCGTGGCATCCTCACCGATTTTGGCACGGATATCCTCACCGGCTTTTTGGGCGCGTTGTTTGAAATCGTCGATCCAGGCTTGCGCCTCTTTCTCCTTGTTAACCAGCTTTCCGATCTCCAGATGCTGGGTCAGATAATCCACTTTGTTGTAGGTATAGGTAACGGTTGGCGCAATCTCCTTGAGTTTGTCGACGTTCTTGATATTGGAGAGACCGATGATCAGGTCGGGATCAAGCTCAATGATTTTCTCCAGACTTTCGTCGCTGACTTCCATAGCATCCTTGATTTTATCCGCAAATGCCGGATTGTTTTTAGACCAGGAATCAACCCCGACAAGATTGACGTTCAGCGCAATCAGGTTGCCTGTGAACGCGGATAACACAATGACACGCTGCGGATTGGCCGGCACCTCGATGGGTCCGTTCTCGGACTCATATGTAATGGTTCCCGCTGCAGTTTCCGTTTGTTCCGCTTTAGGTGTTTCGGTAGTTCCTGCATTGCTGCTGCTTGTCTCTGCCGGCTTGCTGTTGCAAGCGCTAAGAATGAACAGCAGTGCGATAAACGGGATGAGTAGCTTCTTCATAGTTGTCGTTTTGCTCCGTTTTGAGTACATTCTCTTTTTCCCCTTTTAATAGATTGTATGTGATGCATATAGGTTTCGCGGTGCGGGGATCGCGGCCGATCTCTGCATCGATATGGAATACTTTCTTTAATACATCGTGGGAGATAACCTCTTCCGGATCTCCGGCTTGAATGATGTCTCCGTCTTTCATCGCAATGATGTAATCAGCGAATCTTGCAGCCTGGTTGAGATCATGCAGAACCATGACAATGGTACGCTGCTGCTCGATATTCAGCTTCTCCAGAAGCTCCAGGATTTCAAGCTGATGCGCCATATCCAGATAAGTGGTCGGCTCGTCGAGGAAAATCATCTCGGTCTCCTGCGCAAGTGCCATCGCAATCCATACCCGCTGGCGCTGCCCACCGGATAAAGCATCCACCGAGCGATATTTATATTCCTGGGTTCCCGTAACCTCCAGAGCCCAGTCAATGACTTCCATATCCTGCTTGGACAAGCGGCCAAAACCGCGCTGATGTGGATAGCGGCCATAAGATACCAGCTCGCCAACGGTCAGTCCGCCTGGCCCTTCGGGTGTCTGAGGCAGAATCGCGAGTTTCTTCGCCAGCAGCTTTGTATTCATTTTGGCGATTTCTTCTCCATCGAGAATGGCAGCTCCGGCTTGATAGGGAATAATGCGGGTAACGGCTTTCAAAAGAGTAGACTTGCCGCAGCCGTTAGGACCAATAATAGTTGTGATTCTTTTATCAGGAATATCTACATTAAGACGATTCAATATCAGATTCTCGCCGTAGCCGACGCTTATTCGATCTGTACTTAGGCGAATCATCATGTCACCTCCAGAATAGTTAGCAATCAAACGATAATGATTCTCAATTTCATCCATAAATATAATGTGGAGGCGCGCCGTTGTCAATAAATATCTTAATGGAAATTTCAAATAATATTCATGTTTCTTCATAATAATAACAACATGTAGGTTATGGTCTTATGGAATGACTGTATATAGGCGAAATTGTGACAAAATGAATTTTTAATAAATGTTTGATTGTAAAACAGAGGAAGTCAACGTATACTAATTGATAATGATAATCATTTACGTTACAAGGTGATCACAACAGCCTTTTAATCTATAGACCGGGAGTGAAATGCATGAGTGGGAATGAGATATTTGATGTAACCGTTATTGGTGGAGGACCAGCAGGATTATATTCTGCTTTTTATAGTGGACTGCGTGGAATGAAGACCAAGATTATAGAATATCAACCCATGCTAGGCGGGAAGGTTCACGTCTATCCGGAGAAAATGATATGGGATGTCGGCGGGCTGACGCCGACTCCGGGCGCGAAGCTGATCGAACAGATGGTTCAGCAAGGCTTGACGTTTAATCCCGAAGTGCTGCTAAACGAGAAAGTGGAATCGATTGTCCGTAACGAGGAAGGGCTATTCGAATTACATACCGCGCATTCCGGCGTGCATCTGTCCCGAACGGTTATCGTGGCGGTCGGCGGAGGTATCCTGAATCCGCAGAAGCTGAAGATTGAAGGAGCAGAGCGGTTTGAAGTGTCGAACCTGAATTACACGGTGAAGTCCCTACAGCATTTCAAGGGCAAGACCGTCATCGTGTCGGGCGGAGGAAATTCGGCGGTGGATTGGGCAAACGAGTTGGAGCCTGTGGCGGAGAAGGTGTTCCTGGCCTATCGCAAGGGCGAATTGTCGGGTCATGAAGCCCAGGTGGAGCAGCTGATGAACAGTAAGGCGACCTGTCATCTCAATACATCAATCACGAAGCTTATTGCTTCCGATAATCATGAGGTGATCGAGCGCGTGGAACTGACCAATAACGAGACGGGGGAAGTTTCGTATCTGGCCGTGGACGAAGTCATCATTAACCATGGCTACGAACGGGATATGTCGCTCTTGGAGAACAGCAAGCTCGATATTGAACGGAAAGACGACTACTATATTGCGGGCAACGCAAGCTGTAAATCCTCCGTACCCGGACTGTATGCCGCAGGTGACATCCTGCATTTTGACGGGAAGCTGCACTTGATTGCGGGTGCTTTCCAGGATGCAGCGAATGCGGTGAACAGCGCGAAGCAATTCATTGAACCGGACGCCACAAGTTACGCCATGGTTTCTTCGCATAATGATGTATTTAAGGAACGAAATCGCGAACTAGTGAAGCAATTGATCAATTAGAACGAAGGCATGCCGCTTTATTATAGAAGAGAAGCGAGGGAATCCGAGCTTCTTTTTTTGCGTTCCCCTATTGTTCTGGGTAATCCCTGAAGTAAATCAACGGGCCGTAGCTGATCAGCTGCGCCATCAGAGTCAGG
Source organism: Paenibacillus vortex V453 (assembly GCF_000193415.1). Classification (NCBI taxonomy): domain Bacteria; kingdom Bacillati; phylum Bacillota; class Bacilli; order Caryophanales; family Paenibacillaceae; genus Paenibacillus; species Paenibacillus vortex. The sequence goes on along the minus strand of NZ_ADHJ01000001.1, from coordinate 196,186 downwards.
GCGCCCCTTTGATCTGATTCCCTAAGGAAACCGTCAACAAATGGACGCCCTGCGGTTCTTTCAAAACGTGACAAAACCCATCGCTTTCTTGGCAGCAAGGAGTGTTCCGCTGGCAGTTTGGGCAGCCCGCTGGGCCCCATCTATCAAGATGCGGTCAAGCTCGGAAGAATCCACGATTTGATGGAACTTCTCTTGAATCGGAAGCAGCTTCTCAATGACCACCTCGGCCAATTCCTTCTTGAAGGTGCCATACCCCTGGCCATCATATCGCTTCTCGATGACGGAGATATCTTCCTCGGAGAATACGGAATAGATCTCGATCAGATTGCTGACAGCAGGCTTCTGCTCCCAATCGTGACGAACCTCGCCTTCGGAGTCGGTAACGGCTTTGGAGAACTTCCTGCGGATATCCTCCGGCGAATCCATCATGTGGACGCAGCTGTTCTTGTTGGGATTGCTCTTGCTCATCTTCTTCGATGGATCATCCAATCCCATGACCCGGGAGCCAATATCCTGAATGATCGGCTCAGGGATTATAAACGTGCTGCCAAACCGGTTATTAAAGCGCTCTGCCACATCACGGGTCAGCTCCAGATGCTGTTTCTGGTCGTCGCCGACAGGCACATGCGTTGCCTGATAGAGCAGCACATCGGCAGCCATCAGAACCGGGTACGTAAACAGTGCAGAGCTCACCGTATCTTTGCCGTCCGATTTCTCCTTGAATTGGGTCATTCGCTTTAACTCCCCGAAATGCGCTTGCGTCTCCAGCAACCATCCAAGCTCCGCATGCGCAGGAACCTGCGATTGCAGAAAGATTGTCGCTTTGCGCGGATCAATGCCCGACGCGATGTAGAGAGCGGCAATGTCCCGCGTACGCTGGTGCAGCTTCCTGGGGTCCTGATACACCGTAACCGCATGGAAGTCCGGGACAAAGAAATAGGCTTCGTAATCATGCTGCAGATTCACATACTGGCGAAGTGCGCCCCCGTATCCGCCAATATTCAAATCTCCGCTGGGTTTGATACCTGACAATAATCGTTTCATTCACACACCTCCTGATCATTTGGAACAACACAAAAACACCTCATCCCCTATGGGACGAAGTGTAACTCCGCGGTACCACCCGAATTCGACTGAAGTGTCGCACTTAAGCATGACAGAGGACTTGACTGCTCACTGGTTTCTGTCATCTCTCCCAAGGTAACGGGGGAGCACCGTCAAGGCCTACTGCTCTAGTGTTTCCAGAGGTTCGGGTTGAAGCGAGAAGATCCATTCACATATTCCAGGGTACCGGGCCTCGCACCAACCGCCGGTTCGCTTTAACCTTGGGAATAAGCTACTATTCCTTCTCATAGCCGTGTGGTATGTTGTTCATGAATTTCATCCATCCTGTTCAGCATGAGTGCAGGCAGGATGGATATGATGAGAATCATTACACAGTTGTTATGTGAATGTCAATCAGGAAGGTAACCTTTTTCATATAAAGTGGCACTTCTTTATAGAGACATGATGAAGGGAGGTACGGAAGAAAGTGTTCCAGTGGATCGAGGATGCCAAGAGGGGTAGTGCGGAAGCCCATGAAAAATTGGTCAAACATTATACAGGCATGGCGTTAGCTGTGGCTTACGACAAATTACAGGATCCCTACTTAGCGGAAGATGCGATGCAGGAGGCGTTCACCGACGCTTTTGACAATCTCCATAAGCTGCAGGACCCCCGGCGATTTCCCGGATGGTTCAAGGTGATCGTGGAGCGTCAATGCTACAGATACCTGCGCAGAAAACAGTTTCGGACACTGCCGCTCCATGAGCTTGAGCAGCCCATCGTTAATCAGCAAAGCTTGGAGTCGATTGTGGAGAGGAGAGAAATGATCGGTCAGTTGCATGGGACGATAGAGGAATTGCCATCGAACATGCGAATTGCGGTCGAGCTATATTATTTTCAGGGCTACAGCCTTCAGGAGATTTCTGAATATTTGGATGTGTCCTTGTCTGCCTTGAAGAAGAGGCTGTTTGATGCACGGCGGAAGCTGAAGAACACGCTTCATGTTGCCGACTTTGTATCGGTGTTCTCTGATCTATATGAGGGAGGTAAACGCATGTTGCATATCGTAAACGGAGATTCGGTTGGAGATAAGCTGAAGCAAGGAAAAGTCCAGGGGGATATTCTGGTTTGGAGGGAGCTGTACTCGTTCGGTCCGGTATTCCCGCAAATGGATGAGCCCGATAACCGAAAGGCAAGGGCGCAGTATTTGGAGCAAACGCTTGGAATCCCGCAGAAGGAATATCTGGACACTTGTGAGTTGCAGGAGCGGAAGCTGCAGGATTTTGGAAAATATGATGAAGTTGTCCTTTGGTTTGAGCATGACCTGTTTGACCAGACGATGCTGTCTTATTTGTTGAATTGGTTTAAGGACCGGCCGCTGGGGAATACGAAGCTTAGCCTGCTGTGCATAGGCGCGTATCCCGGTATTGAGCTGTTCCGTGGGTTGGGGCAGCTTAGCTCAGCGCAGCTGGAGACTTTGGCGGGTACATGGCACACGAATCGGAGATGAGGAGCTAACGCTGGGAAGTAAGGTATGGGAAGCCTACACTTCGGATCAGCCGCAGAAACATCAGCGCATCTTGCAGGATGATTATACGGCGCTGCCGTTTGTCAGAGATGCATTTGTAAGCTCACCTGTCACGTCTGCCTTCCGTGAGCAGCGGGCTCGGGATCATCGAGCAGGCCACGTTAGAGGCTGTGGCGGGTGGAATCAACACACCTTATGAGTTATTTCGGAAGGTAGGTGACCAGCTTCATGTACTCGGAATGGGTGATCTGGAGTTCTGGTATTATTTATCCGCAATGACGGAGGGACCGCATGCATTGCTGGATATTAATGGCGCAGCATCGTTTCCAAGATTCAAGGCGAAGGCTCCCGATTTCCGAGATTGCATGCTTCAGGTGACGAGTCTGGGAAGGGATGTATTGGCAGCGAAATCGGACTACGCCCATACAAACATCGTCGATAAGTGGATTGGCGGCCTGCATCTGCAGGGGAAAGCTCCGCTGTGGCGCTGGGACCTGCAGCAAAGAACGATAGTGCTAGCAGGCGAATCAGAATGACATCAGACTAAGGGGACGAACCGTTTGGAATATCCAGACGGATCGTCCTTTTTTTGAAAAAAACTGATCTTCGGGATGGGGTTGGCCTGTCGCCATGTATGAAACAACTCGGTCTCTGGACGGAGCAGGTTCTCATCCCAGGGCGGGAATTCATAGCCGCTTCTTTAGCATACAATGGTGTCAAAGATACGTTCGAAATTTAAATCAAGCTGATAAAGATATGGAGGAAGTGCTTTGGAGAAGGGTGTCTTGATCGGAAAAGGCAGGAGTGCAGAGGTCTATGAATGGGGCGAGTTTCAGGCCTTGAAGCTGTTCTACCAAGGGTACCGTCCAGAATGGATAACGTATGAGGCGGAGATGGGGCGCATTGTTTCGGAAGCCGGCGTGCCGGCACCGGCCGTATTTGGCATGGTGGAGCTCGAGGGGAGGACAGGGCTCGTATATGAACGAATTACAGGGTCCTCGATGCTGCATCAGGTGCAATCGTCCCCGCTCCAGTTAAGGAAATGCGCGCGGGATATGGCACGGCTCCAGCATGCCACTCACGGCTGCACAACAACCATACTGCCGCGGCAAAAGGAAAATTTGGAACATGCCATAATGGATGCCCGCGGCATTTTACAGGATAAAGCTCAGACGATCTGCAAGATGCTGGAGTCTTTGCCGGAAGGGGACTCCATCTGTCATGGAGACTTTCATCCCGACAATATAGTGGTTACGGGGGATGGATGCCGGGCGATTGACTGGAACAACGCCAATGTCGGTAACCCTCTGTGCGATGTCGCCAGGACATCCCTGATGTTTCAGTCACCGTTTAACCCGTTGCAGCAATCAAGGATTATGGCGGCTGTGCTCCGGGCTGCCCGTACGATGTGGAATAGAGTATATCTGAACGAATACTGCCGCCTATCCCATGCAAAGCGGGAGGATATCCACCGCTGGATGTTGCCGGTAGCGGCAGCCAGATTGAGAGAAGACGTTCCAGGTGAACGGGCATGGCTAATGGAGCTTATTGATGATCGGTTACGTGCGTATGCTTGATGAGCCGGTTATGCCGATCATCTCCAGAGTAGATGCGCCATCAGGCGTAGTCATGCCGATCAGCTGAAAGTAATGGTGCTGTTCCATGGTGCAAGAGATGGCTTTTTGAGCAGACCATCGTATAAGGGCAGCGCCCCGGGCTCCCTGACGAGAAAAAAGGGACTCCATCCACATCGGATGGGTCCCTGCTTCTTACGGCTTGGCGGGTCCTTTAATCTTCTCGAAGTACGGAGCCAGCTTGGAGGCGAGCTCCTCAAACTGCTGCTGCTCTTCTTTGGTCAGCTTCTCCTCATGTTTGACCCCATTTTTATCGGTGATCTTCAGCTTTAATTGCATCAACTGCTTGGTCAGCTCCACATACTCCTTAAATTCGTCTTCCGTGAGTTTGTCTTTTGCTGCTTGAAGCATTCCCTCAATCTCTTGATAATCTTCCTGGGTACCGCCGATCTGTTCAATGGTTGTAGAAGAACCGAATATACCATCGGCTAGATAGGAAGAAGCATATACGGCTGACGGAATCAGGATGGCTACTGCGGCAATACCTGCAAGCATGCGTTTTTTCATGGGAGATCTACCTTTCTTTTCGTTCGCATAGTGTTGGTAGGACTGTTTAACACGCTCATACAATTCAGGTGGACAGTGCATCGAATCTGCCACCTGGCGAAGCTCTTCACGTAATTCCTTGTCAATGGACATACGCGTCACCTCCCGTCATCTCGAATCGTTTTCGGAGTTCTTTCAGTGCCAGATGATGCCTGGATTTCACTGTGCCAACGGGGATTTGCAGCATGTCTGCGATTTCTTCCAGAGCATAGTCGTGAAAATAGCGAAGGATAACGACGACACGAAGTTTATACGACAACTGACGGACAAGGCTGAACAGCTCATGCTGCGTTTCGGACCGCAGGACCGCGTTGTCCGTCCAGTCGAACGGTTCGCAAGTCGTCTGGCGGTTTCGTTCAAAGAGGCGAATTCGCCGCCAGGCCTTTCTTTTCCAATCCTGGACAAGCCGGACCGTGATCCCGTGCAACCAAAATCGGAATGGCCGGTTCGGGTCGTACTTGTCCATCGACCGCCACATGCGCATGTAAACTTCATTCACGATATCCTCAATGTCCTGTTTGTTGTAGACGAGAAAAGCAACCGTCCGATAGACGTCTTGATGAGTCGCCTGATAGACAAGCTGAAAGGCCGACTCGTCGCCGAGCTTCGCTTGTTCAAGCCACGGAAGTAACTCTTTATCATTCATTTGGGGCCCCTCCTGAACTTGTTACAACTCTTAATTCGCTCCCGTGGGCAAAAAGGTTCAGTAAGAGAATAAACTTTTTTTGCGATACTCGCTATTTCAGGGATTTTTTCAGGGTGTATCACTAAATTTCATGATGAGGAAAGGCACATTATAGAGAAGGATTGGCACATCTATTAAATATGGAACAGCTTCCGGAAGGCTTGTTTGAACAAAGAGAAGCTGGTGACGAGCTTGACTACCTAGGAGAAGCGGACAAACAACTGGGGAATCGTGCTCGGGTCCTGAAGGGATTTGGTCATCGTCAATTCATGGCGTGATAGACCGAGGCTGAGGTTCCTGTCTGGTAGTAGGGGTAGCTCATATCCGATTTTACGAGCTCCACGGTTGGCGCATCGGTTAACCTTTCAAGCATGAAGAGGCCGAGATCAATGGATGAAGATACCCCTCCGCCTGTAATGAGGCGGCCATCCCGCACGATGCGCGCTTGAACGACCTCCTTGCAGTAGGGTGCCAAAAGATCGTAAGCCGAAGCATTGGAGGTAGCTCGCTTGCCCTCCAGCAAACCGGCTGCCCCAAGCAGCAGTGATCCGGTGCAGACGGAAACGAGATATTTTGCTTCCCGGGCCGTCTGCAGCCATGCGATTACCTCGGAATCCTGTCGCAGCTTCCGCGTGGCAAAGCCGCCGGGAACAAAAACCAGCTCATACTTGGAAAGATCGGGCTTTACCCGGCCGATCACATATTCCAGCCCGCGATCATCGGTAATGTGTGAAGTCATCGCGCAGTAATCCCAGGAGACCTCCGCTTCCGGCCGGATGCGGGAGAGCCTGGTTATGACTTCGGTGAAGCCGATCAGGTCCAGAGCCGTCATGCCATGGAACAGGATGAAAGCCATTTTCATAATAAATACCTTCCTTTCAAAATGTGTTAAACTAATTCTAATCATGAGCTCGGAAAATGGAAGGACCATTTATAGCAACTGTATTAATACAGGGGGATGAGCGGGATGGATACGAAGCATGAACAAATCGTTGCGTATATGATCCGGGAAGTGGAAGAAGGTCATATACGGCCGGGTCATAAGCTGCCATCGATCCGGGCGGTGGCCCACATGTTCTCGTGCAGTCCCAATACGGTCGTTCATGCGTATCAGACCTTGGAACGCGAAGATGTGATCTATGCGGTATCCAAGAGCGGGTACTATCTGGTAGAGGGGAAGGTCCGCTCCCATACACGGACTGAAAGCGGGCCGATCGATTTCGCCTCAACGACACCCAGGGGCGATTTTTTGCCGTTCCAGCAGATCGAGCACTGCCTGCGCCAGGCCATTTCCTTGTATAAGGAGGAACTGTTCGGTTACACCGATCCGCAAGGGATCGCCAACTTGAGGAATGAGCTGCGAAAGCACTTCCATGCGCAGCAGATCTTTGCGCAGCCAGGCCAGATCGTGGTGGTGACAGGCGCTCAGCAGGCCTTCTCGATCCTGACGCGGATGCCGTTTCCGGGGGAGGGGCAGGCAGTTCTTGTGGAACAGCCGACGTATTTTGGGTTCCTGGCGGCCGCGGATGTTGCGGGGTGTCCGGTGATCGGAATCCAGCGGGATGATCAGGGGATTGACCTGGGAGAGCTGGAGGCCCATTTTGGCAGCGGACAGATCAAATTCTTCTTCACGGTGCCGAGATTCCTCAATCCGCTCGGTACGTCTTATTCGCTGGAACAGAAGAAGCGGATTGTGGAGCTTGCGAGTAAGTACGGTGTTTATATCGTGGAGGATGATTATCTTGCGGACCTTGAAGAGGATGCGAAGGCCGATCCATTGTACGCCCTGGACGATGGCAAGCAGGTGATTTATATCAAGAGTTTCTTCCAAGACAATTCTTCCGGGGATTCGAATGGGTGCCGCCATCCTCCCCGAACGACTTGTAGACCTGTTCATAAACTACAAGAACGCTGCGGACATAGCGTCGCCGATCCTCTCCCAAGGCGCGCTGGAGCTATACATGAAGAGTGGGATGTATAGGCGCCATGCCACCAGAATCCGTGACCATTACCGAGAGAAGATGCGATATGCTATCGAAGTGTGCGCATGTGTTTTCGGCAGCGGCATTCAATATACGTGCCCTTCCTCAGGCGTGTTCATCACCCTGCAACTGCCGCAGTATGTGAAAGCTTCTGTACTGCAGGATCGTCTGAAGCAGAAGGGGATTTCGGTGACAAACGTGGACCAGCACCTGCTGCCGGAGAATCAGCGGAATGACCGGATCCGGCTATGCATTATCGGCGTGGAGCAGCCTCAGATCGAGGCAGGGTTTATCGTGATTGAGGAGGAGATCCGGCGCTTGGAGCGCAGGGTGCGTTAACAGAGGGGGGCTGTATTTGGACTTACAACATGAAGACAAACTAGAGGCAGCGACCTCATGTTAGGCCGCTGCCTCTAGTTTGCTATTAAGAACCCTTCCGATATGTCAGGATATGATTAAATGGATTGTCGATGTAGGAGATATTCAGTCGCAATGATGTACAAGTAAAAGACCCACACCGTCATGGCGTGGGTCTTTTACTTACTCATAGTTTCACAGATTGCTCGCCAGCAACTGATGAAACAGGTCGCAGTTTACCAAGTATATGAAATGCCAGAGTGAGTTAGTACGGGTTATGAACCCTTGCCCAGGCCCACGCATAAGATGTAGTCACAAACCTGCTGCCTGGGAAAGGGCGTGACTTCATATGGGAATTCAATTAACCGCGATGCACTGGGTTTACCTGGCGTTCATCGTCCTGATCATGACGCTGCTGATCCGGCGGCGCGATACAACGCTTATATGCGTGACCGGAATATTTGCGCTTGGCCTGCTGGCAACGGAAACGCTCGAGCGGACTCGGTCTCCGGCGTGTTTAATTCCTTCATTTATGCTACGAAAGAGCTGATGGGTACAATCATGATCATATCGATCATTGTAGCGATGAGCAGGGTATTGATCAAGACCGGCATCAACGAAACGATGGTAGCCCCGCTAACCCGGTTCCTCCGTACCCCGGCCATGGCTTATTGGGGAATCGGCATCATCATGATGGTAACGTCCTTCTTCTTCTGGCCGTCACCGGCGGTTGCGTTAATCGGAGTTGTGCTGCTGCCTGTAGCCATTCGCGTGGGACTGCCCGCGCTTGGTGCTGCGGTAGCCATGAACCTGTTCGGTCACGGCATAGCGCTGTCGGGGGATTACATTATCCAGGGCGCGCCTAAATTGACTGCGGATGCCGCCGGTCTGCCGGTATCCAGCGTGATGGCAGCGAGCGTTCCGCTTGTCATTGTGATGGGAGTTGTAACAACGGTGACGGCATTCTGGATGATGCGGAGAGATCAGCGGAACGGCAGCTGGAGAGATGGATTGGTCACCATCAAGAGCACAGGAGAGACACTCGCCGCACGTTCTGAAGAGGATGACGCTGCTGCTCCTATTTCTCCTGGCATGAACGACGATGGCTGGCTACTACGCCATTCTGCTGCTGTTTGCTGCCGACGTTGCGGCCATGTTCATCCTGAAGCTGCAGGGCGGGGATGCAACAGCCTTGGTCGGCGGAACCGCGGTCCTTATCTTAAGCATCATTACGCTGGTAGCACATCGCAACCGCGGACTAGAGAAGGTCACCTCGTATTTAATTGAGGGCTTCGTGTTTGGATTCAAAGTATTCGGACCCGTCATTCCGATAGCGGCATTCTTCTATCTCGGAGATGCGGCGTTTACCGATTTGTTTGGCAAAGTACTTCCGGAAGCTTCCCATGGGATCGTGAACGACCTGGGGGTTGCGCTTGCGAGTGCGGTGCCGCTGAACGGCGCGGTGGGCTCAGTAACGTTGACCATCACCGGTGCAATTACGGGCCTGGACGGCTCGGGCTTCTCCGGCATATCGCTTGCCGGCTCGATCGCGCAATTGTTTGCAACAGCCATCGGATCAGGTGCAGCTACGCTGACCGCGCTTGGGCAGGTTGCAGCAATTTGGGTGGGGGGAGGCACACTTATACCGTGGGCACTGATTCCGGCCGCAGCCATTTGCGGCGTCAGTCCCTTTGAGCTCGCAAGGCGTAATTTAAAGCCAGTGCTGATCGGTCTTACCGTTACCACGGTTGTGGCCATGTTCCTGGTGTAAGTGGCAAACGACAGAAGGAAAAGCGCTGTCTCTTGAGGGGCAGCGCTTTATCTCATGGAAGAACCATAATTGGTAATGTTAATCTTCACATCATACGTTACGTTGGCCTTGCTAAAGGCCTCGTCCCAGTTCTTCTCAACCTTTTTCCATAACCGGGGATGCTTGATTCGGAGCTGTTCTCCGAATCCTGCGACATCGACATGATAGGACTCCTGCATTTTGTAGAGTACCTGCCGAATTTGTTCGCGGACCGTATCCTCAAAGTAGCCCTCCAGCTCATCCTGGTAAGACTCGGTTGCTGTATGCTGCGGACTGCTCCAGTCCTCGATCAGGGCTCCTCTGGATGCGACCTCGACATGGAATGAAATTTGATCCCCTCGAACGATGGGAGTGATCTTGCTCTTCGTTACTTTTGGTTCATAGGTTATCGTATCTTCGGTTCTCGGTTTATAGGTTTTCAAAGCGCCTGTTCTGACTTTGCCCGTAATCCAGGATAAGCCCTCCAGATCCGTTTGGTTTAGACTGCCGATCCACTTCTTGCTTGTTCCCTTGAAGATGCCTGCTCCGGAGAATTTGTGCTCGCCCTCGGCCGTAATGACATTCTGCAGCAGAAAGCTCGAACCGGATTGCATCATGCCATCGAGCTTGACCAGTGACATGGCAGGCAGAATCTTGTTGGATAATTGATGGTTATCAAACAGCCCGGTCAAATATAAGGCGGGAATTTCCCCGGGCTCCGATGAACTCAACGCTTCCACTGCACTTCCGTGGCTGATCAGGATGAGACAGCTGGGCCGGATGTCGTTATCCCGCATAATATAGTCCAGGAGCTGCTCGAGATTATATTTCTTTGCTAATTCGGTGGACAGGACAATGACCTTCAAGTGATGACCAATCAAGGGGCGCTCTCGTCTTAGAGCAAATTGCCGAAGGATTTGAACCACGGAATCACCAGTCAAGCGCTCGTTCAGATAAGACTTGCCCCCTTGCGGTGATGATGAGTTCTGGTTCTTCTTTTGCCCGCTGGACGGGGGGGTGATTTGAACGGTGATGGTCATGTTCTTTTTTTTCGGATAATGCCCTCCCTGCTCATTGACCTGCTTCTCAAACTTGGACTCTTGGGCAACGTCCATTCCAAGGCCTACATATAGATTTAATTCCTCGATCTCATCGTTGCTCCAACACCCCGTCGTCGTAAGCAGTATGACGCATGTGAGCACGATTCTCAGAGTACGTGCAGACTGATTCAATTGGTAGTCTCCCCTTTGCGGCGAATCTTGCTGATGATCAGCAGGAAAAATGGAAGGGTGCCAAATAAATAAACCGACACATTGCCCACAATCTGCCCCAGCTTGAATAACTCCGAGATATTTTTCGGGATGACGGCAATCAAGAAAATAACCGGCAGCATCATGAACAGAAAGGGGCGGATGTTCTTCTTGAATAGCTGTGACCAGCCGAGTGATGCGGCATAATGCGTTATGGTAAAGGTCGAGAAAATCTGCATAATCCAGATGACAAGCAGCAGGGATTCGAACCGTTCAAAGATCAGGCCTTGAATTTCGAAGCTTCGGATTAAATCCAGACTGGGCCAGGTGGCAACCTTGACGCCGCCGAGGGACAGACCACCGATGGTCATGACTAGCGCAACCAGGTAGACAAACGTAGGGACGATCGTCCCCCAAGTAACGGCCTTCATTCCTTTTTGGGGAGAGCTCATAAATGCCATAATGATGAGCATGATCTCAAAGCCGGCAAATGCGAGCGTCGTCGATTTCATTCCCTGAAGCACGGGCATTACGCCGGAGCCCAGTACGGGGCGCAGATTGTTGATCTCGAATAACCCGCTGCTGAGCGAGAACGTAATGATGGAGATGACCAGAGTGATGGGCAGAATAATCTCGAAGAGCCTGGCTATGCTGCCGATCCCACCTGTAGTCAGGTAGAGGCCAACCCACATAAAGGTCATCACGATCGCCCACATGGGTGTTCCCTCTAACAGGAACATCCCCGTGACTTCTGCCATGACTCTGAGCTCAAAAGCCGAGATGGTAAGTAAGTAGCCGATGGTGATCAGGCTGATCAGAAATGCAATTGCTTTGCCTGTAATTTGAGGCACGAATTGAAACCAGGTCTGACCGGGAAATCTCCGGCAAAGCTTCAGGATAACGAATCCGGCCAGAAGAATCAGCAGGCTTGAGAGAAGGACCGAGATCCATACGTCAGGTGAATTGCTTGCTGTGACGGCCGTTCTCGGCAATGTCAAAATACCTGCACCCAGCATGTAGTTAATAATGATGACTGCAGCCTGTGCAGTCGTAATTTGATCACTCGAACGGTTCATCGGTGTCACCTCCGCCATATTCTTCAACATTTACTTTTTTCGATCCGAGTCCTTGGTCTTGATCATTTGAGGGCGCGTCCTTCATGACTTGCAGCGGCAAACGGATGAGTAAATCCTTCCAGTCACTGAATCGGTAAGGCACCAAGGGGCTTGCATACGGGACACCGAAGGATCTCAGCTTGACGATATGGCTGCAGAGGAATAGAAAGAACATGACAACACCGAACAATCCAAGGAAGGCAGCGCAGAACATGCCGATGAATCGAAGGAACCGGAGGCTGATGCCTGCACTGTAACTCGGAATGGTGAACGAAGAGATAGCCGTAACGGCAACAACAATAACCAGAAACGGGCTGACAATCCCTGCATTAACGGCGGCGTCGCCAATAATAAGACCACCAACGATACCCATCGCGGGGCCAATTGGCTTGGGCAAGCGAATACCGGCTTCTCTTAAGATCTCAATGGCAATTTCCATAATGAGTACTTCGAGCAAGGAGGGAAAGGGGACTCCCTGTCTGGTCTCGATTATTGAGAGGGCTAGCCGTGTCGGAATTAGACCGGGGTGGAACGAGATAAAGGATACGTACAGTGCCGGAGCGAGAAGTGCCAGCATGGCTGCCAGCATGCGAAGCAAACGAACGAAGGAACCGGATATCCAGCGTTCGTAATAATCCTCAGGTGACTGCAGCAGCATACTGAAGGTAACGGGGACAATCAGAGCAAAAGGGGTCCCGTCCAGCAGGATGGCGACACGCCCCTCAAGTAAAGCACCGATCACCCGGTCCGGTCTTTCGGTATTGTGCACTTGTTGGAAGGGGCTCAGGATGTTGTCCTCAATCAACTGCTCCACGTACCCGGATTCCAGAGGGTCATCGATATCCATTCGCTGGATTCGCTGCGTGACTTCCTGGACAAGCCCATCATCGGCGATGTCCTTCATATACGCGATGACGAGGTCTTTCTTCACGCGGGTTCCGACTTGATGCCGGGTAATCGAGAGGCTTTCGTTTTTTCCGTGAAGCCTGAGCAGTCCCGTGTTGTCCGCCAGCCTTTCTGTAAAACCCACACGCGGTCCCCGAAGCAGAGCTTCGGATAGCGGCTCCTCCAGACTGCGGCTTTTGCCTCCTGCCGAGAAGAGAAGGAAGGCGCCCTCCATCCCCTCCACCAGCAAACCGGTTGTACCAATCAAGACGGATTGAACCAGATCCCCGAGAGTCTGGGTCTCCGCGATATCCGTGACAGGCAACAGTCGCGTCTTCAGATAGCTGTTGATGGAGTGGCTGGAGTCGGCGAAGCCGTCTGCTTCAGACTCAGGCACACCACTCAGCATTAACGGCGTAATGAGATGGGTGTCGATGATATCGTTGTCGCATAAACCATCGATTGTCAGTACGGCAACACGGGTTTGCGTCCCCTTGATCGTGAATTCTCGGATCTTCACATCGGCGTTGCGACTGGTATGTTCGCGAATGAGCGTGATTTCGGCAGCGTATTGACCCGTTAGTTTAAATACTGTATGCGTGGAATCCTTCCCGCTTTTCTTCTCCATTTCGGCAGCGGAACGCATGTCGCTGCGTGCGGAATGACGCCCGTTCAGGGCTTTCCTGAGCCAGCGCGTGAGCTTAAGCAGCAGGAGCGGGATGATAAGAAGCAATAGGGCTTGAACAAGAATGATCCAGCTGGGAATATGTTGGAGAACCATTGACAACAAACCAATCACCCCTGCGTTGTTTAAAATGAATGCAAGGGTATTGTTGCCCTATAGGCTGTTAATAATTCCTTTATTTTCATCCGGTGCTACTTCGGACCAACAAAAAAAGGGACGTCCCCCGGAACCGTGATATGGCCCGGTTGGATGTCCCTTGGATCAATCTATATAGATATCAATGTGGTCTTTACTTCTTCGATATCGAGAACGGCAGTTCTTCTGCCTCATAAGAACGGTAGCTTGGTGCGAGTCCGAGACGGAAGCTTAGGGATTTGCCTTCCAGAATATCGTCATGCGTAATGTACAGCTTGGTATAATCCTGCCCCTCCAGTTGGACATTCGCAACGAAATTGGACTGCGGGTTATTGTTGTCGGTATAAATGTGCATCTGCTTGCCATTCGGCAGCTCAATCGTTACGCTGTCAAACAGCGGAATACCGAGCACATACTCATTGCTGCCCGGGCATACCGGATAGAAGCCCATGGAGCTGAACACGTACCAGCCTGACATGCTTCCGTTGTCCTCGTCGCCCGGGAATCCGTTAAAGCCGCTGTTGAACAGGTTGGTCATCAGCTGTTTAATGATAACCTGGGATGAGGCAGGCTGCCCCACATAGCTGAACAGATAAGGAATATGGAAGCTTGGCTGATTGGATATTGCCAACTGGCCATAGTCGATGGCAGCCATCTCACTCATCTCATGAATTTCAAAGCCATAGCCCCGCACGTCGAAGTCGGGCGCTTTATTGCACAATTCGGTTATTTTGTCGAAAAAACGTTCCTTCGAACCGTACGCCTCAATCAAACCCTGGATATCCTGGAATACGGCAAAGCTGGTCTGCCAGGCGCTTCCCTCAGCATAATCGAGTCCCCAGCTCGTGTCGTTAAAATCTGGACGAAACTGGCCGTTCTGATCCTTGGCTCGCATAAATCCGGTCTCTGCATCAAAGATATTGCGGTAATTGAGCGCACTTTGTCGGTAATGATCCGCCATATCCGGTTTCCCCAGCACATCGGCTACGCGGCTGATGCAGTAGTCGCTGTAGGCGTAATCCAGCGTGTGGTTGACACTCTCATGATAGCTGCTCGGAACATAGCCGTGCTTGATGTAATCGAGCGTTCCTTGACGGCCATAACAGTTCTTCTCGCTTTGCGTGGTGGCTGCAGTCAGCATCGCCGCAAGCAGCTCTGGCATCAGGTCCTGGGCAATGCCCTTGGCGGCAGCATCGGCAATGACGGCGTCAATAAGCGTACCCGGCATCAGTCCGCGCTCATCAGGCGACAGCCATTTCGGCAGGAAGCCGGTTTCGCGGTAGGAGTTCAGGTAGCCCTCCAGCATTTCCTCATATTCCTTCGGCGCGATGATGGAGTACAGCGGATATACGGTTTTGTAGGTATCCCAGAATCCGTTATTGGTATACAGAATTCCTTTCTTGACGGCTCTGGCAGTTGTATCATAGTGGACCGGCTCCATGTTGGCATCCAGCTCATAGAACTTCTGTGGAAACAGGAACATACGGTACAAGCAGGTATAGAAGGTTCGCAAGTACTCCTCATTGGTATGGGTAACCTGGATTTTGTTCAAGTAATGGTTCCAGGCCTGCGCAGCCGCCTCCTGCCGATCTTCGAAGGATGCATCCAGCTCGCGTGTAAGGTTAAGCTCCGCTTGCTCCATGCTGATAAAGGATGTGGCCAGCTTCACATCGAGGGTATCTCGCTCACATTCTATGAAACGCAGGACAGCATGCTGATTGACGCCGCTAAAATCTACCTCACGGGAGAATTGGCCCTCGGCATCGTATTGGCCCGTCGCCCCGAGGTCGATGTCCTTGCTGAAACTCATGGCTACGTACATCCGGAACCCATCATCGTGGCAGCCCGAGAAGTTGCTGATATAGCCGGTGATTCTGCGACGGGCAGCATCAAGCTTGAACTCGCTTTGGCCCTTCGCGTTCAGCACGAAGCCGGCCTGCTGTCCGGAATGGTACTTCATGCGCATCGCCGCTCCGTAGCAGCTGGGAACCAGCTCGGTTGTGATGTTATAGCGCTGCTGCTTCACCTTCATGTAATGCGGCTTGAATGTCGCTTCTTCCGGGCGGTAGGAACTTTGACAGGTGAAGACGGACCCTCTGATTTTGTCATCCGCAATCGGGGTCATCAGGAAGTGGGCGAAGTCGCCCATCCACGGACTTGGCTGGTGGGTCAGTCGGATGCCTTGGAACACGCGGTCATTGGGGTTGAAGAACCAGCTTCCCTCATTGTGGGTCTGTACGACATAATGATTCATGCCAAAAGGCACACCGGTGTAAGGAAGCGTATTCCCGTTGGAATAGGCATGTTGGTTGTTGGAGCCTTGTCGAGTATCGATATAGTGCAGCATGCAAAAGTCTCCTTTGGTTTTCAGAAATGAAGTGTCTTACAGTTTCTTTACGGTCTGGCGCTCGATGAGCTGAACCGGAACCACAACATGCTCAAGCGGTTGATCCTTGGGGCTCTCGATCAGTGTGATCAGGCTTTGCGCGGCCTGATATCCCATCCGTCCAAAATCCTGGGATATGGTCGTCAGCTTGGGTTCAACGAAGCCAGCAAGATGAATGTTATCAAAACCGACAACGGAGAAGTCATCCGGTACGGAGAGGCCCAGCTCTTTGGCGATTTGAATAATCTCGATCGCAATCAGGTCATTCTCGGCAACGATGCCCGTAATCCCTTGTGCCATAACGGATTGAATAAACTGGATATAATATTCCCTGCCATTATCGTTGTCATGGGTCAAATAACGGTCAGTTAAATCGCTCACGCTGTAATCGATCAGGCTGTGATCATACAGAGCCTTCAGGTAACCGAAATATCGCTCTCGAATGGAAGAGGAATTCTCTACCTTCAAGGAGGAGATAAAAGCGATTTTCTTATGGTTATTCTCAATCAGATGCTTGGATGCCTGATACCCGCCATCAAAGTTATCCGAGACAACCGACAGGAACGGAATACCCTCAATGCATTTATCCATCGTCACGAGCGGGTACTTCGCCAGGTGGTATTGGTACAGAATGCCAAGGTCCGAAATGCTGCTTACCGGATAGAAGATTAATCCTGAATTCGTACTTTGAAGTGCGGACTCCAGCAGCTTCCGTTGACTGACAATCGTATTGGACTGAATGTTCAGGGTATAGTCGGTTGTTGCAAGATATTCGTTAATGCCCTTTTCATAATCACCAAGTCCCGGGTTATGCGAGAACGGAAGGATCAGCAATATTTCCTTGCTGGTCCTGCTCACAGGACGGTGCGGAGCCTTGGCGGCATTCACGAAGCTTCCCTTCCCCTGAACCCGATGGATCAGCTTGGCATTCTCCAGCTCGGTCAGTGCCCTCTTCGACGTGATTCGGCTTACGTTGTATTCCTTCGAAATTTCAGCTTCGGTCGGAAGCTGGTCTCCAGCCTGAAGCTCTCCGGATTCTATCCTGGCGGTAAGCGCATTTACGATATGTTGATATAGTGGAATTTGTTCCATAGCGGATCTCCTCGCTAAATTTGATATATCATTTCGCGGCGTATATGTCAAAGTCTAATGATGTTTTTAATGTGAAAATACAGTGGTTATGTTGAATATACGAAAGACAAGAGACATAGGCAAACCCATTTTTTTATGTACGTAGTCCAACCCTTGGCTATTGTGCATATAGGCAGGGAGTAGGCTCTTGCCGGCTTTGTCTCCATTACCAATGTGCAAACGAAAATCATGAACTTCTAGTTTCATAGTATAGTTCCCTCCGTTATATTTCAAGATTAAACGCTTCCAACCCCAATAAATAGAAATGTAAGCGCTAGACAAATAAATTGGTATATCTTATAATCGGATTTATGAATTAATTGATATATCAAATAATGGGGGTTGATGGAGTGTTTCGCGCTAAAAAAGGGAAGGTTGTCATGTCGTTGTTGCTGGCATCTGCTCTGCTTGTTACGGCTTGCGGAGGAAAGTCCGGGGAAGCACAGGATCCGAAAGGTAATGCATCTGCCGATACAAAAGAAATTTCGCTTTTACGGCCAAGCTGGAACAATTTACGGCCTGCATCCAGCGAGCTGTGGATGTGGCAAGAATATGAGAAGATGTCCGGGATCAAGGTGAAATGGGAAGAACTCACCGATATCGGGGAGAAGAAGAACGTGATTTTGACGAGAGGCGATCTGCCGGATGCGTTCTATCAAGTCGACTGGAGCAACGGAGAATTGCTGAAGTATGGTCAGCAAGGCCTGTTCTTGCCACTGGAAGAGCTCATTAAAGAGCATGCGCCGAATCTGCAAAAATATCTCGAAGAGAATGAAGATGTAAGAAAAGGCTTGACCAGCGCAGACGGTCACATTTATGCAACCCCTTACATCGATCCATACCCGGAGGGTAACCGGACGATCCGCTTGTGGATCAACAAGAAATGGCTGGACAACCTTGGCATGGAGGTTCCCAAAACAACGGCCGAGCTGGAGGAAGCCTTGATGGCATTTGTGACCAAGGACCCGAACGGCAATGGCGTGAACGATGAGCAGGGCTGGTATATGCCAAGCGGCTCGCTCGGCTGGACGTTCGAACAGATGATGATGGGTTCCTTCGGCATCGGCAACGGTGGACGGAAGGCGCTCGGAAACTTTATTTATGTCGATGACAACGACGAGATTCAACTGACGATTACAGCCGATGGATACAAGGAGCTCTTGAAGTATGAGAACCGGATGTACAAGAATGGCGCGATCAACAAACAGGCCTTCAGCGGCGTGGACTACGATAAGTGGACGGCGGACGCTGCCAAGGACACTGTCGGCGCATGGAACTGGGCGGCCATCGATTATATCGGGGAGAGCGTAAAGGATGATTTTGTAGCCATCAACGTGCTTGCAGGTCCTGACGGAGATACCGCATCGTTGACCGATTCCCAGGTTGCGGGGGCTTCCAGTTTGGTTGTAACGAAGGATGCGAAGGACCCGGGCGCGATCCTGAAATGGGTTGACTACTTCTACAGTGAGGAAGGCAGCGTATTCGGTTACCTGGGCAAGGAAGGCGTTACTTACAATGTGGAAGACGGCAAGAAAGTCTATATCGATGAAATCTTGAACTATAAAGACGGCATCGGACTGGGCGCATTCCAATACGTGGATAACGTATATGGCGGTTACTTCCCGTACATCGAGCTCTCCCCTGAGGTTAGAGCTGCTGCGGGCCGCAAAGAGGCGCCGGTATACACGGATCTGACGGAAGAGACCCTGCCAAGCGTTATGCTGCCGGATCTGCCGGCAACGATCCAGGAAGCGAATGAATCTTCCTCCATCATTGCAGACGTTGGCAACTATGTTGGGCAGATGCGCGTGGAGTTTGTAACGGGTACCAAGGATATCGACAAAGAGTGGGATAACTATATTGCCCAGCTGAAGAAGATGGGCTCGGATAAATATCTGGAAATCAAGCAAACGCAATACAAACGTTATAAAGAGAGCTAAAAGGACCGTTTGTTGGGGAGATTCTTCTTGAATCTCCCCAAATTTTAAATTCTAAGGAGAGGGGAAAACCATGGAATCTTCACTTCACAAGAAGCCGTTCCTTAAACCGAAACGCAAATCCATTTTGAAGCAAAAGTGGCTGTACTTCATGATGCTGCTGCCGCTGACCTCCTTAATCATATGGAATTATATCCCGATGTACGGGATTATCATCTCGTTTAAAGATTACTCTCCCGCATTTGGCATTATGGACAGCCCCTGGGTGGGATTTGCCCACTTCGAACGGTTCTTTAACGCCTTTTACTTCTGGGATGTCATCATTAACACGCTAAGAATCAGTCTGTACAGCCTCCTGGTCGGAATTCCGCTTCCCATCATTCTGGCGCTCATGTTCAATGAGCTGCGCCGCAAGAAGTACAAATCGCTTGCACAGACCATCTCCTACATTCCGAATTTCATTTCGATTGTTATCGTTGTCGGCATGGTTACGTTCTTCACGTCCCCGGTCGACGGTGTGATCAATACGGTCATTCAATATTTCGGCGGTACGCCGATTGATTTTGTCGGCAGTGCGAAGCTGTTCCCGCATGTCTTTGTCTGGTCGGGCATTTGGCAGACCGTGGGCTGGGGAACGCTGATCTATACTGCCGCCATGTCCGGCATTCCGCAGGATCAATATGAAGCGGCTTACCTGGAAGGCGCCACGCGTTTGCAGTGCATCCGGTACATCACCATTCCGGCGATCATGCCAACCATTGTGATCTGCGCCATTTTGGCCACGGGGTCGGTTATGTCAGTCGGGTTCGAAAAGGTGCTGCTCATGCAGAACGATGCAAACCTTGCAACGTCGGAGGTGTTGTCAACATACATGTACAAGTCAGGTATATTGAACGCGGAATACAGCTTCTCGGCTGCCGTAGGCCTGTTTAACAACCTGATCAACTTTATCGTCCTGTATCTGGTGAATAAATTCGCGCAGAAATTCAGTGAGACCAGCCTGTGGTAAGGAGGGGCAACCATGCAGTTTCATCTATCTAGAGAAGATAAAATTTTTAACTGGATCAACATTGTAGTCGTAGGGATCGTCACTTTGCTTATTCTATATCCGTTGTTATTCGTTGTGTTTGCGTCACTCAGCGATCCCCGCCAGATCTTCGACAGTGCTCTGCTGCTGTGGCCCAAGGGATTTACGCTGGAAGGATATAAACGGGTGTTCGATAATCCGGATATATGGATGGGCTTCAAAAATGCCGTGATTTACACGGTCCTTGGAACAGCCGTGAACGTCATCATGACCACCTTGGCGGCCTATCCGTTATCCCGGAGGGATTTCCGGGGCCGGAACGTCATTACCATTCTGTTCACATTCACAATGTTCTTCTCCGGCGGGTTGATTCCGACGTATTTGGTGAACCAGCATCTGGGGATCATCAATACGATGTGGGTCATGATTCTGCCGGGAGCCGTTAGCGTATACAACATGATTATTATGCGTACTTACTTCCAGCAGAACATTCCGCTTGAACTGGAGGAGAGCGCGTTTATTGACGGAGCTACGGACATGCAGCTGCTGCTCAAGGTGGTTCTTCCATTATCGACTCCGATCATCGCCGTGATGATGATGTTCTACGGAGTAGGCAGATGGAACGGTTATTTTGACGCGATGATTTATTTGTCAGACCGCGAACTGTTCCCGCTGCAGCTGATCCTGAGGGAAATCCTGGTGCAGAACCAGATGGGGGATGCAGCGAACCAGGCGATGATGAACAGCAACCAGAGCGAGGTCAACCTGATCAAGCAGTCGATTAAATATGCGGTTGTGGTGGTGTCGAGCATTCCGGTGCTGGTCTTCTATCCGATTGTGTCCAAGTATTTTGAGAAGGGCATCATGGTTGGGGCGATCAAAGGATAATCTTCAACATATGCTTCTCCGCAGCAGTCTCTATCGTTTGTCGCCGAATTCATCGGGTAGGCCAAAACCGTCCCGGGATCCGGCGACAACGCGGTTAGGGATGCAGCTGGATTGATATGATTCTGTAACGACGGGGAAATTGGGTTTACAGTTCGTTCCGAAGCGCTCGGAGGTTGATTTGACAGCTTGTCACTTAAGTGATAAATTGACAGAGATTAGGATCGAGGAGGTGAATGGAGCAAATGAAGCAATTAGGGTTTAGTCAAGAGAACCGGCTGGCGATGCTGTCCTGGATTCGGATCACCCGTTTTCAACAGGTCGGCAATCAAATCTCGAATGAATTCCTGCAGCCCTTCTGCATTACCGTTGCCCAATTCGACGTGCTGATTCAGGTCATGGTACATCAGCCTTTATCGCAGCAGGAGTTGGCTGAATACCTTTCCATCAGCGGGGGCGGCGTTTCCCACATGGTGAAGCGGCTGGAGAAGCTGGGGCTGATTGTCCGCAAGCAGGATTGGAAAGTGAAGTATATCTCCCTTACGGAGAAGGGACAAGCCCTGCTGGAAGAGATTATCCCGTTGCTGTCGGATTTCCAAACCTCCATGTTTGATATTCTGGATGAACAAGAATTACAGCAGCTGTACAAAACCATGAGAAAGCTTCATCAACATAACCTGAAGAATAAGGCAGCGCAACCGGAGTTCAAAGCCGAGGAGGAATAGCCCCGAGGTTATCCCGGGTGCCTCCATTCCATTAACTGAACAATAATTGTTGTATCCATGCAGTGTCAAGAATGCTGTGGCGGCGGTGAATCGGCTGCAGGCTTGATTGCCGGGAAGTAGACGGGGGGTCCTCTCATAGGGGATTCCTTTTTTAATGTTGTTGAGGTACAGCTTTTTTAGGGTTGTGCCCTAGATTTCTATGTACTTCGCAAGAACATTTGTTCTATAATTGGGGGTGAATAAATCGAATCGTACAGGAGGTTGTTTCTTTTGAAGAAGAGTGCGCTATTGGTCATTGATGTACAGAATGAGATGTTTCATGTGAATGATCCGGTGTATGAAGGGGAGCGATTGCTCTACAATCTCAAGCAGCTCATTGCAAAAGCCAGAAACGGCGGCGTTCCTGTTTTTTACATACAGCATAATGACGAGGGTCTGGTCAAGGGGTCCGACGCGTGGAGAATTAATCCCGAAATAGCGCCCGCGATGTCGGATGTCATCATTCAGAAGACCAGACCGGATTCATTCTATCACACAACGCTTGAAGAAGAACTGAAACGGCAGGATATTGAACATGTGATTCTGGCGGGGATGCAGAGTGAGTTATGCGTAGATACCACGTGCAGGAGAGCGTCCAGTATGGGCTACGCGGTTACCTTGGTGTCGGATGCTCACAGCACCTGGAGTAGTGCGGCGTTAACGGCTCAGCAGATCATAGATCACGAGAATGCTACCCTCAGATGGTTTGCGAGCATCAAGACAACGGAGGAAGTTATCTTTGCGGAAGAAGCCGGCGTATAATCGCCGGCTTTTTTTGGGGTTCTGAGCGTTGTAAGAATACGCTCCTGCTTGGAGCAGGGCGTGAAGCTGCGGCGCATTTTGATAGGGCAAATCAGATTCTGACAAGCGAGAACGGCAGAGCGAGAATCATGAAGAGTTAACACTTTACCAAGATGCAAGCAATCACGATGGTTAACCCCACAGCGCGATGGCGATGATGCCAAACGTGATGAGCATGGACGTGAGGATTCGTCGCCAGCCTTGCTGCTCACGCAGAACGAGGATGCCGAGTATGGTGCCGAATACCGTGCTGATTTCACGAACCGGAGCGATATGTGCAAGCGGGGTAAGCCGCATGGCGAACAGAAACAATAAGTAAGACCCGGGTGCAAGGACGGAGCCAAGCAGGATCGTCCGCCAGTTCACCGACCATTCCTGCTTCAACTGTCCAGCCAGCATAACCGGAATGATCAGTGCGATGAAATAACTGATATTGGATAGCTGGATTAGCGTGACGGGGGAAACCCCCGCATCCAGAATGGCTTTGTCGGTAAGGGTGTATCCCGAAATACAGAGCCCGACCAGGCAGGCGTAGATCAATGCTTTGGGATTCACGCCCGATGGGCCTCTGAACCTCAGACCGGATAAAGCAAATAACGAAAAAGTAATGATACCAAGCCCCATATACCCCAATGGTTTTAACTGTTCATGAAATAACACAAGGCTGCACAGCGAGGTCAACATGGCGCCGAGCCCCCGCATGAACGGATATACCTGAGACATATCGCCATGGGTATACGCTTTGGAGAGCAGCGTAATATAGCAGCCCTGGATTGTCATCGACAGAAGCATCAGGCCGTATATGTGCGGGCTCAGCTGGAGCTTAGACATCTCGATGAGAAAATAAGGCATCAGGAAGATTAAAGTGACCGAGTGGATGCACCACAGAAATACCGATTTATGAATGCTCCGCTTCGTGAACAGATTCCAAAGCGCATGCGTCAGCCCGGATGACAGTACCAGCAGCAGGGATAGCAATTCCATCAGAGATGTCCGATGAGCACTTCAATGCCGCGTGCGGACAGATTGTCCACCCACTCCTGTGAGCAGCCCCGATCCGTAATGACCATGGAGATATCCTCCAACTTGGCAAGCTTGGCGAATGTGGTGACCCCCAGCTTCGAATGATCCGCGAGAACGATGCCTTCCTCGGCACGCTCCAGCATTTTTCGCGAAATATAGGCTTCGTCCAGATCATAATCGGTAATCCCGTCGGTTAACGAGATGCCGCCGACAGAGATAAACGCTTTATTCACTTTGAACTGCTCCAGCAGCATCTCGGTGAGAGGGCCTGTTGCCGCTTGTTTGGTGCGGTCCATATCACCGCCGATATAAATAATTTTCCCCTGGAAAATTTCCATCGCCAGATTGAGCACAGGCAGCGAGTGGGTGATGACCGTGATATGAGACCGGTCCTTGAGATAACGCATCACCTCAATCGTGGTTGTTCCGTTGTCCAGCAAAATCGTTTCGCCATCCTTGACCAGGGATGCGGCAAGTTGGCCGATAGCGGCCTTCTCTTCAGTCCAAGTCTGGGAACGGCTGGTAAAGGATGGTTCAATATGCTCGGCGCGCGATTTGACGGCACCGCCGTAAACTTTGCGAAGTTTGCCTTCCTTCTCTAAACGGTCCAGATCCCGCCGGATGGTTTCGGCAGATACCTCCAGCTGTTCGGCGAGAATGTGGACCTTTACCTTGCCTTCAAGTTCTAATTGATGCAAAATTTTCTCCCTGCGATCTTCGTAAGTAACGGACATCTATTTATTTCACCTCGATATAATGTATGACTGATAGTGACCGATGATGTGTATTAATCCTTATATTAGGGTGATAAAATCATAAAGTCAATGAAAAATCATTGACTTTACGAAGTTCCCTCCTCTAATATACACATAAAACCACAATAATGTGTATCAGAACCACATGCCCATATAAAAGGAGGAAATACGCAATGAAGCCGATTCTTCGATTCGGAGACGATCATACCTTCAAAATCGTGCAGTTTACCGATATTCATTGGATGAATGGAGAACCAGAGGATCAGTTGAGCCGACAGTGCATGGATACGGTGCTGGACCTGGAGCAGCCGGACCTGGTCGTGTTTACGGGCGATCTGATCTATTCAGGGGAAGTTGATCCCGGCTCAAGAAGGTGCGAGGATCCGGTGCAGGCTTTCAAGGATGTCGTGGCTTCGGTAGAATCCCGCGGCATCCGCTGGGCTTTTGTATTCGGGAATCACGATACGGAGGGGGATGTGACGCGTGAAGAGCTAATGGATGTCGCTATGCAGCACACCTATAACTGTGCGGAGCACGGTTCGGCGGATATTCATGGCGTAGGGAATTACACGCTTCCTATATACGGCAGTAATGGGGACAAGACAGAGGCCGTGCTGTACTTCTTCGACTCAGGGAGAGAGTCCGAACACCCTGCCGTTCCGGGATACGATTGGATCCGACGCGATCAGATCCGGTGGTATGAAATGGCCTCGATGGCTTACAGCGTTAAGCATAGCGGGAAACCGCTGCCGGCATTGGCTTTTTTTCCTATATCCCTCTGCCGGAGTACCAGGAGGTCTGGGAGCGGAAGACGTGTTACGGCAGCAAGTATGAGAAAGTATGCTGCCCGGAGGTGAATACCGGACTGTTCGCGGCGATGCTCGAAAGAGGCGATGTGCTGGGTACCTTCGCCGGGCATGATCACATCAACGATTATTGGGGCGAACTGCACGGCATCCGTCTCTGTTACGGCAGGGCGACCGGATATGGCACATATGGCCGGGAAGGCATGCTCCGAGGGGCGAGGGTCATTCGCCTGCATGAAGGACAGCGGCAATTTGACACCTGGATCACCCTGGCTAACGGCTCGCAAATAGGAGAGCAGGATAAGCATGAGCCCGGCATGTCTGTCTGATTATTGCGTATAGCCCCAAATACACCTCTTTAACGATATGCGGGACAATGAACCCTGCGGTTCCATAAGAGGTGTATGAATTGGGTTATTGTACTTGTGCGTTCATGAATATTACTTTGCTTGCTTGAGTATCACTTACTCAAGTTTACCGGCATTTCAACGGCTTTTTCAAAAAGCCATGCAGATAGCTGTTCAAACACCTCGGACTCCCTTTCAACCATTTTGTACATTTTGTTCTGGCCTCTTATAGCATAACCTTTTTGATTCATATCGAGGAAGTAATCATGTAATTCTCCATCACCGTCACGATAAAAAATAGTGAACGCAAACGTCTCTCCTCCATCATTTCTTATGTTTTTGGTGACAAATGATCTTGCTGATCTCGTATACGAAACGGAATCCAGAATGCTCATCCATTGGTTGAGCTCATTATGGTTGTCCTCGAATTCGATTAGGTAAGGTGTTATGTTAGATCCATTCAGGTGATAAAAAAAGATTTTTTCTATTGTAGTAGAATGGCTAATGAGGCTTGTAGCAGGCAAGCGAACCGAGTAATAGTTAATGGTCCAAGAAATTGTTAAGATTATCACTGCACATGTGATCACTAATTTCTGTTGTTTCCTCAGCTTCTTCATAAATTTCCTTTCCTCAATCCCTGTCTTTAGTATTTATTAATCTAAACACTTGATTGGATCACTTGGTTGCAGAAACACCCTGTTTTTGACTGCACATTGGTAAAAAAGAGCGAAGCGTGCTTATTTTTGTTGGAACCGTACATTGGATCAAGCAGGGCGATCCTCCTTTTTGCATTAGATTTGTTGGGAATGATTTTTTGGAAGGTGGGGTGTTGTTGCGGATGAAGGTACAGATGTTGGAGCAAGCTTACGTATTATCGGGGCTGTCCATCAAGGATGTTCTGGAACAAAAGTTCTGTGTATTCGATCTGGAGGCCACCGATGATCAGGTAGAGAACGCGGAGGTCGTGGAAATTGGAGCCGTCCGTATGGACAGTACGGGCATACAAGAAGAGCAGACGTTCCATACGTATATCAAACCATCCGGGCCGATTCCGCAGCCGATCGCAGTCTCGACAGGAATCTATAATGCAGATGTGGAGGGTTCGCCCAGATTCCCGAAGGGGTACGGAATGTTTACCGGTTTTGCTAACGAATGCATCTTTGTCACGTACGGAGGGTATGAGTTTGTTCTGCCGCTGCTCCAGCGTGAGTGTGCCCGGCATGGTCTGCCCGAACCCGCGAATCCCTGTATTGATATCAAGGCAATGTTCGCTGGCCTTCATCCTGAAGTCGAAGATGAGATCACGATGGAGATGATGATGGACTATTACGGATTCGAGACCACAAGTCATAAGAGTGGCAATAGAATCGGAAATTACATGTTGATCGGTCACATATGGATGGATATGATGCAGGAGCTTAAGGCCAGAAGCATCCAACACCTTGAATACCCCGAACCGCTGATCGTCAAAAGATTTCAGCATCCGTCCAAGCGAAGCGTAGATACCGGCTCACGCAAGGTTCGTTTTCCTGCTCTGACGGATTCCCAGCGGAAGATCATGCTCAGTATTCTTGTATTATTCTTTCTTACGATGACTCTAACGGGTATGGTCGATCTATTCACGTTCCGATTGAGATGGAATGGCGGTTTATCCGGCAATGGCAATCCTGCACTCTTGATTGTATTCCTGCTGGTGCCGTTATACACCGTACTTCTGTGCCTGACGGGGGCGGCATCCTGTTACTTTTTCCGGGAAAAAATGAGGGATGGATGGTATTCCGGTGGCATGTTATCTTTCCTTGTCGTGATGACCGGCACCATAAGCTGGTTGGCTGTCGGATATTATTATAGGATCTTTCATGACCTTGTCGGGGCAACATCAGAGTCTGGCTCCACTATATTCCGGTTTGGGGAATGGGATCAGTATTCAAATACGGCCTTTATTAACATTCTTACATATAGTCTGGGCATCTCTCTTTCGTTGTTAATAGGCTATGGGATTGCATTTCTTACACGTAAACAGCGGGGCTGATCTGGTGAGGCCCTGCCCTCAGGGAAGCTTAGAACGTGCAGGAACGCGAATTGCCTATAACTCCCCTTGTGTTCGCCTCGGAATTTTGGGACAATAAGGAGTGGTGGACTATGAATGGAAAGAGGACCTATCAATGAACAAACCATCCATATATGGATTAACCTTAGATCAGATGACCGCTTGGCTTGGTGAGCGTGGACATAAGAAGTTTCGGGCAACACAGGTGTGGGAATGGCTGTATCGGAAGCGTGTCACTGCTTTTTCGGATATGACGGACGTGCATCCCGAATGCGTGGAGCTGCTCGCGGATCATTATACTATTCTGACCTTGGAAGAGCATACCAAGCAGGAATCGCTGGACGGGACGGTTAAGTTTCTGTTTAAGCTGGTGGACGGCAACCTGATAGAAACCGTATTGATGCGGCATAAAATTCGGCTTGTCGGTCTGTGTGACAACTCAAGTGGGCTGCAACATTGGCTGCAGCTTCTGTGCCAGCGGGCTGCTGAAGAAGAGTCGGGATTTATCGGCAGCTGAAATTGTAGAGCAGGTCATGCAGGTTCAGCTACACCTGGATGAGAGAGGCAAGGACGAGCGCGTCAGCCATCTCGTAGTGATGGGGATTGGGGAGCCGTTTGATAACTATGAGAACATGTCGGATTTCATCCGCGTGATCAAGGATCATAAGGGCCTTGCGATCGGACCGCGGCATATCACGGTTTCGACCAGCGGGCTAGCTAACAAAATCGTGGAGTTTGCGGACAGCGATCTCGGCGTGAATCTCGCCATCTCCCTGCATGCGCCGAATGACGAGATTCGTACGCGCATCATGAAGATTAACAAAGCGATTCCGATTCAGAAGCTGATGGCAGCTATTGATTATTATTTGGAAAAAACGAATCGCCGGATCACGCTGGAGTACATTCTGCTGAAAGATGTGAATAGACCAGCGCGAGCACTCGCTCGAGCTTGCAGAGCTCGTGGGCGATCGCCGTAACCTGGCGAATGTGAACCTCATTCCCTACAATCCGGTGGATGAGCACAGCCAATATCAGCGGAGTTCGAAGGAATCGATTACCGCATTTTACGATACCCTGAAGAAGCAGGGGATCAGCTGCAGCGTGCGTCTGGAGCATGGCACCGATATCGATGCGGCCTGCGGACAGCTGCGGAGCAAGCAGATCAAGAAAGCACAATAGCACCGAGGGCGATGCTGGATACAGCAATCGATCAGGGCTTATCGGACGAAGAAGAGTATACTCATTCCATGGGTATGCTCTTTGCTGTTTCCATGGACTTTTATAACTCGGGATAGAAATAACGGCCCTGAAAAGGGCCGTTATGCCTGCTCTCATACATGTTACGGGAATCAATTGCTCCTGCTCCGTTTCCTTCTTGGACTGCTGATTGCTTAGTAAGCTTTTCTACCGCTATAGGAATGGTGCTTGTGGATCCGGCCGTGTTTTTTGACTTCTTTGTTGATCGCTTTGCCACCGGCTCCGCCTCCGACTGCTTGCTGCTGCCGGGTGCCTTTGCTATCGATGGCCGCGTTGGTTCCGCCTGTGCTGTATTTTCCGGCGCCGCTGGCAATTTGCGTAGCAGAAGCGCTGCTGCCCCGGCTCGGCAGCTTGGCTACCTGTTTGTTGATCACAAACACCACTTCCTTTTGAAGCTGTTTGTGCCGGCCGCGCTTGCTGCGGTGTTTCGAGGAATGATCCCTCGGATCCTTAAGTCCCAGGTTCTTGGCAATGCCGCCCGCGCCTATGCTTTCCTGCTGGAACGTATGCGGGGAGTTGATGGCGGCGTTGCTGCCGGATGCGCTGCTCTTTCCTGCGCCGCTGGCGATTTGCGTTGTATTGGGAGCATTCGTGAATTGGTCGTTGACGACAACAACAAATCGTCCGATGCCTCCAAGCGGCGAGGTCAGGGAGAAACGCTGGCTGCCCTTCTCGATGGTGATGGTAAGCTGATCCTTATGAGCCACTTGCCCTCATCTCCTTTTTTGCAGGGTCTATGTTTATACTTTATCGTAGAACATTCATGCTGAGCAGGGTAAGGGGTATATGCCAAGAGACGGACCAATTGAGGAAACGGCCTGTATTCCAGCGGACGGTTAGAGGAATATATAAGAATTGGGGCTTCGTTGTGTATAATGAGTAAGGTGATAGAAAGGGTGGGAATATGCTGACAATTAAAGAATACAGCGTGGAGTTGGTCAAAGATCCGTTCGGAATCTTAACCGGCAAACGCTTTGAATTTGTATGTGATCTGGACGTTCCGGAGGAAGATGAGCTTTATTCGGAGCAGGGCATTTACTTAAGGGTGATTTTTCTGGATGACGAGGAGCGCTCGCGTATCGTCAAGTACGATTTTTATGAGCGGACCACGGATCAGTATCTGGACTTCGATATGGAACCCGAAGAAGAAGAACAGCTTACCGCTTTTTGCAAAGAGCATTTGCAAGAGGAAGGTTAGAGCCGAGCCGGAAGCATTGTGAAAAGGCACCCTCGGGGGTGTCTTTTTTTCATTTTTACACAGCAGATTTATCGTTCAGCGGTAATTCAAGACATACAGGCGTATTCCTTAAAATCAAGAGCCAGACTATGCATACAATCGGTTCGCTATTTGCATGATATAAAATAACAGAATTCAACATAATTTTGGATGAGCTGTAGGTCATATACTGAAAACATGGTGAAATAGAGGATAGGGTTACCATATTTTCACCCTATTCGTAACGCAATTTACATACCTGTAAACCTCTTTGAAGATTAAATATGTTATCCTAGACATACTAACCTTACATACATCATTCATTAGGGAGGGGATTGACCGTGAATATTGAGGTACGTTTATGCCCGAAGGAACAGTCATTTATTCTGCATAACATCTATCCACTGTACTTGCATGACATTGCTGAGATATGGGGGGTCCGCCCTAACCGGTTCGGTGTATTCGAGAAAGAGGATGTGCCAACCCTGAGCGAACAGACCAAGCAGCTCGATGTTTGGTGGGAGCAGCCATCGGTTCTTTTTCCTTATTTGATCAGTGTGGATGGCATTGCGGCAGGGCTGGCGCTGGTGGCGACAACACCGTACATTCCATCACCGAATATCCAGTATTATTTGAATGACTTTTTTGTGCTTCGGACTTTTCGAAGACAAGGTGTAGCCCAACGTGCGGCTGAGCTTGTGTTCGATCATTTCCAAGGTGCATGGGAGCTTCAGACGAATCCGACCGAGCGTAATATGAGCACTCAGATTTTTTGGCGCAAAACGCTGAATACGTACACGGGCGGAAGGTATACGGAGCATGATGGTGTCCATCCTGAGAAGGGAGATATGCTGGTATTCCGTTTTAATAACAAATAGATCGGGAAACTCCAAGTATTTTCTTCAATGTTGGGATAGGGGCTTGACAGCTAGGTGAGGCCGGGATTACACTGAGTAAAATTTTGTGAAAAAATGCTTGGATGAGGACGCCTGAATCGTAAATGAAGCTGAAATCAGAGAGCTGCTGGATGGTGCGAAGCAGTCAGCGGCGATGAATGGCCATCACCTCGGAGCAGATCTGCCGATGATTGAGGTCTTGAGGTGGATCCGGGAACTCCCTGCCGTTATCATGGGGCATCATTGATGGATGGTGATTAGAGCGCGTGCCGGTTTGATCGGCGCGAATCAGGGTGGTAACGCGGAGCGAGGCTCCGTCCCTACAAGGGACGGGGTTTTTTTGTGTTCCCAGGGTCATCGTACGCGCAACGCACAAGCGCACAATGCTTGATGACGGATGGATTCAGGACTCCAACAGCTGGCAAACAGGATTGATCCTGGGAGAGAGGGAGTGTACAAATGCTTGGGAAGTTGATGCCACGGGACGAGGTGCTGTATGGAGCGGATTTTATTCAGGATGAGGTCTCGTACAATCTGATCCATCTCATAACTGAATCGCCGCAGAATGTTGGTCTGAAATCGCTGGATGGACGCATGATCCTTGCGCAGTCTCCCCGTGGGAACGCATGGTTATGGTTAGCCCGGGAGGTCACAGACGAAGAACGTCAAAACTTGTTGCAAGAGCTGGTGAGGGAGCTGGGAGAGGCTGCACTGCCTGGAGTGACCGGAGAGCCGGACGTGGCGGAGCAGTTTGCAAGGATTTATGCGGACGCCCATAACGTGGCCTGCCGTCATCATATAACGATGGAATGTTACCATGCTCCCATCGTGAAGCGGCCTCTGCATGTAGAGGGTGCAATTAGGCTTGCCGCACCCGAGGATACGCAGCAGGTGGCCCGGTTTCTGGTAGGCTTCTCGGAAGATGCTTACGGTGTGCGCGCGAATGCGGCAAGCCAGGTCGTGGCAGCGGAGCGCCTCATTAAACAGGGCGGACTCTATGTATGGATTGCCGGTGATCAAACGGTATCCATGGCCAACATCGCGCACCGGTCACCAAGACACGGACGGATAAATGCCGTATACACTCCGAGAAATGAACGGAAAAAAGGATATGCCAGCGCGTTGGTGGCCGAACTTGGACTTGTCCTGAGGCAGGATGGCCTGGTCCCCATGCTGTATGCCGATCAGGCCAACCCGGACTCCAATCGGGTGTACCGAAAGATCGGATTTAACCGGTGCGGGACGATTCGTGACTTCAAGTTTGTTAACCATGAATAACGAATCCTTGAATGTCGCCCGCCACGGCTTGGACAAAGCCGGGGCAGACGGCAGGCGCCAACAAATGTTATTCTATAAAGGTATCTAGAAAATGCCGGGCCCGATTGGACAGTACATGATCCTTGAGCCAGACAATGCCGACGTCGGACTGAAAATCAGCGCTTGTGATGGACAGTGTCCGGATGTTGGGGATCGCGAATGAGGACATGACCGATTCGGGTAAAATGGTGGTACCAATACCTTCAGCTACCAAGGCCAGGATAATGGCGACGCTGGAACATTCACATATGACACGCGGTTCAAGTCCGCCGCGCTTGAATTCTTGTATGACCCGCTCATGCATCCCGATCGTCTGATCGGTCTTTAAGGACAGGAACGGATAATCCGCCAGCTCGCGCATCGAGATTTCGGACAGGGCGGCAGTGCTTGCCCAACTGCTGGGAAGGACCGCCACGAAGGGGTCCGAAGGCAAGGGCTGCACAGCATATCGCTCAGGCCCGAAGCTGGATTCGAAGGGGAGGCGGGTTACCGCCAGCTCAATGTTGCGTTTGTCGAGCTGATCTGCCAGCAGGGAATGATCCCCTTCCCGAATCTTGAAGGTGACCTCCGGATAGTGCTGCCGGAAGATATGGATCCGCTGCGGCAGGAGAGAAATGCAGGATACGACGGCGCCGATGGAGAGCATGCCGCGGACTCCTGCGTGAATCTCTTTCACCTCGGTTAGCGTTTCATTAAACTGGTTTAGCAGGGATGCCGCCCTGTTCTGCAGAAGCTCGCCTGCGTGCGTCAGCTGCAGCTGCTTGCCGCTGCGGTCAAACAGCGTAACGCCAAGCTCCTCCTCCATCAGCTTCAGCTGACGGCTTAACGGAGGCTGCTCCATGTTCAGCTGTTTCGCTGCACGCGTGATCTGTCCTTCCTGCGCAATCGTCAGGAAATATCGTAGCTGCCGGATATCCATGCTCTCTACCTCCTCTCCATACCCAAAAGGTATGGTATCCCTATAAATCAGATATTTTTAATATAGGGTATCGATTGATATGATTCAACTAATAAAAACGTTTGCAGATTAAGGAGATGTGTGTACATGACTTACACGATACCCGTGGAATTAACGACTACCCCGAAGGCGAAGCCGAGCCATCATAAACAGGCCTTCGGCACTGTGTTTACGGATCATATGTTTATTCTCGACTATGACGCCGGCAAAGGCTGGCACGATCCCCGTGTCGTTCCTTATCAGCCTATTGAATTGGATCCTGCTGCGAAGGTATTTCATTATGGCCAGACGGTATTTGAAGGCTTGAAGGCTTATCTGACAGAAGATCAGCGGATTCTTATGTTCCGTCCAGGCAAAAATATTCAGCGGCTTAATTTGTCCAATCATCGCCTCAGCATCCCGGCACTCGACGAAGAACTGGTGATGGAGGCACTCAAACAGCTGGTGCTCGTGGATCGCGACTGGATTCCATCCGAGCCGGGAACATCGCTCTATATCCGCCCGTTTGTCATTGCAACCGAGCCGGTGCTTGGCGTAGCGCCGTCCCTGCAATACAAGTTCATGATCATCCTGTCGGTTGTCGGCTCGTATTATGCGGAAGGCATTAATCCGGTGAGCATTTATGTCGAGCCGAAATATGTACGCGCGGTAGCCGGAGGAGTGGGTAACGCCAAGACGGCAGGCAACTATGCGGCAGGCTTGAAGGCACAGGATGAAGCCACCCTGAAGGGATATTCCCAGGTGTTATGGCTCGACGGCGTGCACCGCAAATATATTGAGGAAGTCGGCAGCATGAATGTGTTCTTCAAGCTTGGCGACACAGTGGTGACCCCGGCACTGAACGGAAGCATCCTGGACGGGGTTACCCGGAACTCGGTCATTCAGCTGCTCCAGCATTGGAACATTCCTGTGGAAGAACGTGCGCTTTCCATTGATGAGATCGTGGAAGCCCATCGCAGCGGATTGCTGACCGAAGCATTTGGAACCGGCACGGCAGCGGTTATTTCACCCATCGGCTCCCTGGAGTGGGAAGACGAGCAATTGGTGATTGGCGAGGGAGCAACGGGCGAACTCTCCAGACGTGTATATGATGCGATCACGGGCATCCAGCTTGGAACGGCGGAGGACCCGTTCGGCTGGGCCATTGAGCTTACATTATCTTAATGAACTTTAAAAGGACTTGCTTCAGGCGGCACACTGCTTGAAGTTGAGTCCTTTTTTTCTTGCCGCGGCTCATGGTACGATGTGGGTAAATCACGACTCGTATCGATATTGAGGGCCATGGAGGTGAATGTGTGTGAATCGTCCGCAGAGCGTTGTTCCGGATGCCATCGTTTTTACGAATGCTGCCTTTCCTTTCACTGCATCGACCACGCACGGTATATTTGCCGGAGCCCAGCGCCTGCATTGGCACCATGCTCTGGAGCTTAACTATATTCGCAGCGGCATCGGATTTATTCTGATCAACGGGATGAAGCTGCCTTTTCAGCAGGGGGACATTATTTTCATTAACAGCAATGATCTGCACCGGGCCTATGAAACGGAGAACCTCGTCATGGATGTCATTATGTTCGAGCCTTCGCTGCTGTCCATTGATCTCAAGTTCGATCCGGATTTGATGGCTCCGTTCCGTTCGCTGGGGAACGTGGACCGGCAGTCTCCGGTCCACGATGAATTGGCCCGGCTGCTCCGGCGCATGATGGACGAGAATGAAGCGCGGGGCACCTCTTACATGAGTCTGATCCGTTCGGATCTGATTCGATTCCTTAGTTTGGCGAATCGCCACCTGTCAACTCCGATCCAGGAGAACCGACCGATCAAGGGCAGGGGAATGCACGCGTTAAAAGAAGTTCTGCGCACGATGGAGCTTCACCTGGATTACGGCTGGACGCTGCAGGAGCTGTCGGATTTGACACACCTGAGTCCTTCCCGGTTCAGCGCACTCTTCCAGCAGGCGGTTGGAACGTCCCCGCACCATTACCTGATCCAGCTGCGCCTAACCCATGCCGTGCATCTGCTGGAGACAACCGATCAGAAGATCATTGAGATTGCGGAAACCTGCGGATTTCGGAATTTGTCCAACTTCAACCGCTTGTTCAAGCAGCATGTCGGGGCATCGCCAAGCGAAATTCGGGAGCACGCGTATGCGGGCCGTCCCGTTATTCCTTCAACCACGAAGCCTGAGAAACAGTAAGATAGTATCACACCTCGATGGTATAGCAGTAGATGGAGCACGGTGGAAGCGGTATCTTGGATATATACCACCATGATGCCGCTATAGGCGGGTAGGAGTGAAGTCCATGAGTTTGTATCTGGGTGTAGATGCCGGCGGCAGCAAGACGCACGCTGTGATCTGTGATGAACAAGGGAACATTCTTGGCAAGGGGGCTTCTGGTAACGGTAATCACCAGATTCACCGTGAACATGCGGCCCGTAACATTGAGGAAGCCTGTGATGCAGCTCTTCAACAGGCTGGTGTTGCCAAAGAAGATATAAGTTATGCCTATTTCGGCTTGGCTGGAGCGGACCGGGAAGCAGATTATGAGATTCTGCGTCCCATGATCGGAGCGCTGGGCTATGCCAGACATGGTATCGCATGCGATACCATTATCGGTATGCGGGCAGGAACGAGCCGTCCATATGGAGCTGCATTGATCTGCGGTACGGGCTTTAACAGCGCGGCGCGCAATCGCGCGGGAGCAGAGCTGCAGTATGGGGGCTTCGGATTCCTGTATGGAGACGGATACGCAGGCGGTTCGGGGTTCGCGAAGCTGGCCTTCCGGGCGGTTATTCGGGCTTGGGACGAGCGGGGACCGGCAACTTTATTGACTTCGCTCGTTCTGGAGCAGATGGGATATGCGTCCGTGGAACCGATGTACGAGGATGTTCTCTACGGTAAAGCTTCGGTTCCGCCAAGCCTGGTGAAAACCTTGTTCCAGGCAGCCGAAGCCGGCGACGAGGTAGCGACCCGGATTCTTCAGAACGAAGGCGAAGAGCTGGCCAATGCGGTATGCACGCTCATCCGGCGGCTGGATATGACCGATGAAGCCTTTGACATTGTCTATATCGGCAGTGTGCTGAACAGGCCGAACAGCTCCATTTTGACGGATGCGATTGAACGGGTCGTTGCAGTCCGTGCACCGCATGCAGCATGTGTAAGACTGACCTCCGATCCGGTTTCCGGCGCACTTCTCTGTGCGATGGATGCCGATGGGGTTACCGTGGCTGCAGAGACGGAAGCCAAACTGAAGGCTTTTACGTTCGAACAGGTAACCACGGCCTGACCAGCTTAGCGATGGAATAGATCATATGGATAACATATCTTGGAGGCGATGAACATGGCAGCAGGATTGAAGATAGCGGTCATTGGGGGAGGGTCCTCGTACACCCCGGAAATTGTTGAAGGTTTCATTCGCAATTATGAGCAGATGCCGATTCGTGAACTATGGTTCGTAGATATTGAAGAGGGCAAGCATAAGCTTGAGATCGTAGGAAATCTGGCGAAGCGCATGGTAAAAGAGTCCGGCCTGCCGATTGAGGTTCATCTCACACTGGATCGCAGACAAGCGATAGCAGGCGCTGACTTTGTAACGACTCAGATGCGTGTCGGCTTGCTGGCCGCACGTAAACAGGATGAGCATATTCCGATTATGCATGGTGTCATCGGTCAGGAGACGACGGGTCCGGGAGGAATGCTGAAGGCACTGCGCACTGTTCCTGTCATTCTGGACATCTGCCGCGATATCGAGGAGCTGGCGCCGAATGCGTGGATGCTTAACTTTACGAATCCGGCCGGAATTGTAACCGAGGCTGTTGCAAAGCACAGCAAGGTCAAGTCCGTAGGACTGTGCAACTCCCCGATTAACTTCCAGAAGTTTCTCGCGGCTGAATATGGCGTGTCCGAGAAGGATGTTCTAGCCGAGTTTGTTGGCATCAACCATCTTCACTGGGTGACCTCGGCCATCGTCAACGGCGAAGAGAAGATGCCGGAGCTGCTGGACGGCGGCAAGTCGTATACGGCCAAGAACGTGCCGACCTTTGGATGGGATGCCGACTTCATCCGTTCGCTGGGAGCCATTCCGACGTATTACCTTAAATACTTCTACATGACGGATACGATGCTCGCGGATATGAAGGCATCACTGGAGAAGGACGGGACCCGAGCGGACGTGGTTAGCCGGGTAGAGCAGGAGCTGTTCGAGCTCTACAAGGACGAGAATTTGGCGGAGAAGCCGAAGCAGCTGGAGCAGCGGGGCGGTGCTTACTATTCCGAAGCGGCTGTTAACCTGATGACCTCGATCTACAATGACCGCCATGATATTCAGACATTGAATGTGTCCAATGGAAACATCTACGACTTCCTGCCTGCGGATGCCAGCATTGAGATCAACTGCGTGGTGACAGGCCAGGGCCCAATTCCACTCGTACCGCAAAAGGTTCCTTCCCATGTAAAAGGGCTGATGCATGCGGTGAAAGTGTACGAACAATTAACGATTGAAGCCGCCATTACCGGTGATCGCGGCATTGCTCTGCAAGCGCTGGTTCATCATCCGCTGGTACCGTCCGTGACGGTAGCGAAGCAGCTGCTCGATGAGATGCTGGAGGCGAACAAGAAATATTTGCCGGCCTTTTTTAAGCCGGAGGCTGTGCTGTAAATCGAGTGGGGATACCACTCCACATAAGAAACAACGCTTATATTTAGTAACAAAAGGGCCTTCCCAAGATCAGACAATCTTGGGAAGGCCTTTTGCTGATGAAACCGTATGCGATTTGTTATACGCCGGAATAAGCCATGAAACCGCCGTCCACAGGGATCACCGTTCCCGTGACGAACCCGGAGGTCTGATCGTCCACGAGCCAGAGTAGCGTACCGAGCAGATCCTCGGGTACGCCGAACCGTCTCATGGGAGTATGCGAGATGATTTTATGAGAGCGTTCGGTTAGCGAACCATCGCTATGGGTCAGCAGGTTGCGGTTCTGCTCGGTCAGGAAGAAGCCAGGCGCAATCGCGTTCACACGAATGCCCGATTCCGCGAGATGAACCGACAACCACTGCGTGAAGTTGTTGATGGCCGCTTTGGCTGCGCTGTAAGCCGGAACCTTGGTCATCGGGCTTGGCGCGCTCATGGACGAGACGTTCAGCACGACGGCCCCGGGACGCCCCAGCATCCCCTCCGCAAAGATTTGCGTCGGAATGAGGGTGCCGATGAAGTTCAGGTCGAACACGCTGCGGAAGCCCGGCACGCTTAACCCGAAGAACGTTGTAACCTCCGGATCCGGCGCCCCCGCATCTTCCGGCCGGTAGATTTCATGGGTTGTGTTGGCATCCTTACGGTTGCCGCCGGCTCCATTAATGAGGATATCGCAGGGGCCATAGGCTTCGCGTACAGCCTTCTCGGCTTCGCGGACGCTCTCAACATCCGTCACGTCGCACGGAACGGCAATCGCAGCACCGCCGGCGGCGATAATCTCGTCGGCCACCTGCTGGCCCTTCGAGGCCGTGCGATTCAAGACAGCCACCTTGGCGCCTTGCCGTCCCAGTTCAAGGGCCATCGCCCGGCACAGCACCCCGGAGCCGCCCGTAATGACAACCGTCTTTCCCTTTAGTGACGGATGGAGCGGAAGTGACGGGGTATTTTGCGGCGTGTCTTCAGGGATAGCTTCTCCTGATCCTGGCCCGGAAGCTCCTGCAACATGAATATGAACCTCGCTCATTGAACAGCCTCCTTCCGCTCGGCTGCGCTCTCTGCAAGCTCACGGCTGTATGCGTCCCACAGCCCCCACAGATACATAATGCCTAAGGCCCGGTCATACAGACCGTAACCCGGGCGGCATTGCTCACCCCAGATATGCCGTCCGTGATCGGGTCTTACATATCCGGTGAAACCGTTGTCATGATAAGCCTGCACAATACCGGATATATCCACGGTCCCGTCTTCGGTCCGGTGCGACGTCTCCATGAAATCGCCATTCTCGTAGACGCGGACATTTCGGATATGCGCGAATGGAATCCGGTCATGGAACTCGTGGATCATGGAGACGATATCGTTGTCCGGATTAGCGCCGAGCGACCCGCTGCACAGGGTCAGGCTGTTCGCCGGGCTGTCATACAGATGGAGGAAT
The DNA here is from genome assembly GCF_000193415.1 of Paenibacillus vortex V453. Classification (NCBI taxonomy): domain Bacteria; kingdom Bacillati; phylum Bacillota; class Bacilli; order Caryophanales; family Paenibacillaceae; genus Paenibacillus; species Paenibacillus vortex. The sequence goes on along the minus strand of NZ_ADHJ01000001.1, from coordinate 156,872 downwards.
CTGCGCAGATTCTCCTGACTGGTGATGATTCGCGGCAGACCAAAGATCGGCCAAGGCGGATCATCCGGATGAATGGCCATTCGAATGCCATTCTTCTCGGCAGCCGGAATGACGGCGCTTAAGAAATATTCAAGATTGCTCCACAGATCTTCCTCGGTAACGCCGCGGTAAGCCTCGAATAAGGACGTCAGATGCGCCAATCGCTCCGGCTCCCAGCCTGGCATGGTCAGGGTGCTGTTCCGGTTGATCGTCTGAACCAGCTCCATCGGGTCGGTGCCGTGGATCTTGGCCTTCTCGAAGAAGAGAGCCGTGGATCCATCCGGCGCCTGCTTGTGAAGATCAGTTCTAGCCCAGTCGAACACCGGCATGAAATTGTAGCAGATGACTTTGACGCCGACCTGACCCAATTTCTCAATCGTCCGGATGTAATTGGCTATGTATTGGTCGCGTGATGGGAGGCCGAGCTTGATATCCTCGTGGACATTCACGCTTTCCACGACGTCCACATGAAGTCCGTACGCTTTAGCTTGGTCCACAACTTCTCCAATTCGCTCCATCGGCCATTCTTCACCGACAGGAATATCGTGAAGTGCCCATACGATGCCCTCCACGCCGGGAATTTGTTTAATCTGATCCAGCGAGACCGTATCATTACCCTCGCCGAACCACCTGAATACCATGCGCATTTCTTCACCGCCTTTATAAGTTTAAGGAGTTAACGCAACAGCTGCCGGAAATCTGCAATTACGATGGTACAGCCAAGATGGAAGGCTGCGGACGGACAAGGAGGTGCACCCGCACCCGCCGCGTATGCCTTATTTAAAATAATCGGGATGCTTTTCTTTCAGCACAGCCAGATTGGAGATGATCAGGCTGAGATGTTCCTGCATCTCACGCTCTGCATGATCAGCGTCATGGCGCCGGATCGCGTCCACGATCTCCCGATGCTGCTCGTACAGGTTGGTCCAATTCGGATCGGCGGACAGCCATAACATCCGGCTCCGGTTCAGATGAGCATTCATCTGCTGCAGCACATTCCAGGTACCTACCTTGCGGCAGCCTTCAAACAAAATCCGGTGAAAGGTTTCATCCAGTTCAAACATATGCTTGCCGTCATGTTTCTCGATGCTCTCGCTTTGCTCGGACAGATTCCGTTCCAGCTCAAGAAGTTTATCCTCCGGAAAGCTCTCGCAGGCAAGACGGACGACAGCCTTCTCAAGCTGCTCCCGCATGAAGCGGGCTTCCTCGACCAGCTCCGAATCAATGAGCGAGACCCGCGTGCCGCGCTGGGGAAGCACAACAACAAGGTCCTCCTGAGCCAGGCGGACAAAGCTTTCCCGCACCGGTGTTCGGCTAACTTCGAATGAAAGGGAAACCTCCTTCTCGGATAGAGCGGTTCCGGGGGGGAGCTCGAGACTCACAATTTGCTGCTTAAGCTGGGAGTACACGATATGTCCGGCCGACCCTGGCTGTAAACGCAAAGATTCTACCACGGCATCACCTCCTAATGTATTCCATACTACCATACTTGTATGGTAGTATGGAACTGAAAATCTAAATAAGAATCGGAGGGCAATCACATGAGCCGTTTGGATACGGAAAATCTGCTGCTGAACAGCAACAGTGCCAAGAAACTTTTTTATGATTATGCGGAAGGCATGCCGATATTCGATTATCACAATCATCTAAACCCGAAGGATATCGCGATCAACCGGCAATTCGATAACCTGACAGAGATATGGCTGGAGGGAGATCATTACAAATGGAGAGCCATGCGCTGGCTCGGTGTCAACGAAGAGCTGATTACAGGCAGTGCAAGCCCGGAAGAGAAGTTTATAGCCTGGGCAGGCTGCGTTCCGCGTCTGGTCGGCAATCCACTGTATCACTGGACGCATCTGGAGCTGGCGCGTTACTTCGGGGTTCAGGAGCGGCTAACCTCAGGCAATGCCAGGGAAATCTGGGAGACCTGCAACGAACAGCTCAAGAGTCCTTCCTTACGGGCAGGCGGGATTCTGGATAAATTCAAAGTGAAAGTAGCCTGCACCACGGATGATCCGCTCGATTCGCTGGAGTTCCACCGTGCCATTCGGGAGAACGGGGAATTGACCACCATCGTAGCGCCTGCATTCCGTCCGGATCGGGTGCTGGACCTGACCCATCCCGATTTCACCTCCTATGTGGAGACACTGGGATCCACGGCAGATCAAGCTGTAGATACCTACCAGGAATTGCTGGAAGCTCTGCAGAAACGGATACAATATTTCCACGATCATGGCTGCCGCCTGTCGGATCACGGCTTTGGCAGTTTTCCTTATGAACCGGCAGGGGAGAAAGAGGTTGCAGACATTTACGGCAAAGCCATCAGCGGTCTCAGCATAACGCCGCTCGAAGAACGGAAATACCGCACGCATACCCTGCTTAAGCTGGGCGAGATGTATCACGCGATGGGCTGGACCATGCAGCTGCATATTGGGGCGATCCGGAACAATAATGCGCGTATGTTCGCGAAGATCGGCAAGGATAGCGGGTATGACTCGATTATGGATTTTCATCTGGCGGAGAGCCTGAACGGATTCCTGAGCAGACTCGACAGCAGCGATCAGCTTCCGCAAACGATTGTATACAGCTTGTATTCGTCTCATTACGAAATGCTGGCTACCACGATCGGGAATTTCCAGGCGGCTGGCGTTGAGGGCAAGCTTCAGCTCGGGTCGGCCTGGTGGTTCCACGATCAGAAGGAAGGCATGCTGAAGCAGCTTACCGCGCTGTCTTCCATGGGGCTCATCAGCACCTTTGTCGGCATGCTGACGGATTCACGGAGCTTCATGTCGTTCCCAAGGCATGAATATTTCCGGCGAGTGCTGTGCCGTCTGTTCGGGGACTGGATCAAGGAAGGGGAGGTACCCGCGGATTACGATTATATCGGTGCCATTATCCAGGATATCTGCTACCTTAATGCCGAGCGTTATTTTCAAATTCGTTGACAATTTCGCGCAGAGCATGAACAATAGACTTACTATATGAAAGCGTTTGCCGACTGACGGATAGGCATGGGTTGGTAGGCAGATGGGAACAAAAGGCGAGGGGGACATACCGTGCACTTGAACCGGGCGATATTGGTGGATGACGAGGTGTTTACGCGCAAAGGGCTGCTGAAGCTGATAGATTGGGAAGCCTGCGGCTTTCAAATCGTAGATGAGGCGGATAACGGCGAAGATGCGCTGGAGCTGATTGAACGGCTTCAGCCGGATGTGGTCATTACCGATATCCGCATGCCGGTGCTGGATGGACTTGAGCTGATCAGGCGAGTTGTCACGCAGGATATCGTGAAGCCTTATTTTATTATTGTAAGCGGATACGATGACTTTAACTATGCGCAGCAGGCGGTTCGTTACGGTGTACACGACTTCATTCTGAAGCCGATTGACGAGTTGGAATTCAGTAATGCGCTGGTCCGGCTCAGCGGACGGCTGGAGTCTGACCGCGAGGCACGCTTGCGAGAAGAACGTCTGTTGTCCGGCGCCTTGATGGAGTCGCTGATTATAGGGGAAGCGGATGAGGCGCTGCTGCAGGAATGGGAGCGACGTCTTGAACTCTTGCCCGAGGACCGACTGTTCTACGTCTTCGTCGAGCGGAATGACCTACCGCTATCAAAGGACGAGGGTGAAGCGGGCGGAGGCGAGTTCAAGGACCGGGTGGAAGAGGCGCTCCTTGCCGTCACGAATGGAGCTCAGCCCTTCTACTTGCATGAGCATCGCAATCGAATCGGCATCATCGTACCGGGGCGTATTCTGCAATCTTCTCAGGATTGTCAGCGGGAATTCGCCAGACGCATTCAACAATCGCTCGTTACTGATAACGATAGGATCTTTGTCTATTTCGGTCAACCGGTTCAGCAGCTGTCCCTTATCCAGAATGCCTATGAAACGGCCAAGGAAGCCTTGTTATACAAGTACGTCTATGATGAGAGCGGCATCGTAATCCATGAGGAAGCCGCTCTGCATGCGCTGCAATATATTGGTCTGGAGGAGAGCCTCTACGAGCTGCTGCTGGAGCAGATCGAAGAGCTGCATTTCGCCAAGCTGGAGGAGACGATCACATTATTGTTTCAATCCTTCCAGGCGAAGCTGTATGCGCCTGAAGCCGTGAAGATGGCGATCAACCAATGCGTACTGGGCGTGGTGCGGGTGCTTAGCAGCATGGAGGGGGATCAGAGCCGGCTGTCCAGCCTGGAGCCGATGACCGAGTGGCATGACCGCAATCTGTCGCTGCGTGAGCTGAAGCGTCTGTTTACCGATTTTGCAGTTGAGAGCGCAAACTATATTTCACATCTTCGCAAGGAGCAGCACAAGGGCGGAATTCAGAAGATCCGGGCTTATATTGAGGCTAACTTTCATGAGAATATCAGTCTGAAGAGCATCGCGGGAAAGTTCTATATGAACCCGGTCTATCTGGGACAGCTGTTTAAAAAAGCATACGGCGTGTACTTTAATGATTTCCTGCTGCAGCTGCGCGTAAATGAAGCCAAGCGATTGCTGCGCCAGACGGACCTGCGCATCTATGAGGTGGCCGAACGCGTAGGCTTCGGCAACCCGGACTATTTTGTCACGCAATTCGAGAAGATTGAGCGGATGACGCCAAGTGAATATCGGAGCCGCTTGATGAAGGAGGCAGCGTCCGAAGGGACGAATCGATGAAGCCAAGCTTAAACAATGTCCGCCTGCGGGACAAGATGCTGCTGATGTATTTCCTGGCTGTTTTTTTGCCGATTCTGATCACCAACCTGATCTTCTATAATGTGACATCCGGCAGCGTGAGGGAGCAGCGGATCCAGGATATAACCGTAGCGCTTGAGCAGATGAAGAACGAATTCCGCCGAGAAGTCGAGGATGCCCTGGAGATCTCCTCGGTTTTCTATACGGACGTTCAATTGAACGAGATCGTGGAGACGGGATACGACCACCCCGCCGATTATATTGAGGCTTATGACAGCTATCTTCGCCGCATTTTGAATTCGGGCAGCGCCGTATACAACTCGGTCAGCGAAATTACGGTATATGTGGACAATCCGACCCTGCTGTATTCCGGGGGCATCAATTACATCGATGACAAGGTGAAGGAAGAGGCCTGGTACAAATTGATCGCGGGCAAGAACGTGACTCAACCGATCGTGATGCGCACGGGTGGAAACGGCCAATTGGACAGCTTCAGCATCATCCGGAGCATGAATTATTTCAACTCCCAGAATGACTATACCAAGTATCTCAAGATTGATATGCGGATGCCCTCGATCCGGCAGATTATGAGCAATCTGAACGTGCAGGGCAAGGTGTACCTGCTGAGCGGCGCCGGAAATATTGAATACACCACAGATTCGAACGTCAACGTCATGCAGGGCTCCGTGCCGTACAGCAGCATCGAGCATGAGGACAAGTTTCTGGAGTTTCGTACCGACAGCTTCACAACCAACAATCTGAACTCCTGGACGATGGTGGCGGTGACGCCTGAGGATGTGGTGCTGCGGGATGTCCAGCAATCCCTGCGGTTTGTCATTGTGCTGACCTGCTTGAACTTTCTGCTCCCCACCCTGGTGATCGTCTGGATTAGCCGTTCCCTAAGCGTGCGGCTGGTACGCATACTCAAGCATATGAAGAAGGTTAAGAACCAGAATTATGACACGATTGAAGAAGCGGAGGCGCGCGACGAGATCGGCCAGCTGACGGGTGAATTCAACCGGATGACGCTGCAGCTCGAAAGCTTGATCAATGACGTATACGTGGCGGATATCCAGAAGAAAAATTTGGAGCTGCAGCGAAGGCACGCGCAATTGAATGCACTGCAGAGCCAGATTAACCCGCATTTCCTCTTTAACGCCTTGGAGACCATCCGCATGCGGAGCCTGATGAAGGATGAGGATGAGACGGCAAGAATCATTCATAACATGGCCAAGATTTTCCGTAATTCATTAGTTTGGAAAAAAGATATGGTGACGCTCAAGGAAGAGGTGGAGTTTATCCACTGTTTCCTTGAAATCCAGAGATACCGGTTTGGGGACAAGATTGATTATACGGTCCACGCACCCGCAGAAGAGGGTCACCTGCAATTACCCAAAATGGCGATTGTTACCTTCGTGGAGAATGCCAGCATTCACGGCATTGAGCCGCTGAAGCACGGGGGACGCATTGAAGTGCATATCGTACGCGAGGGTCGATCGCTCATCTGTACCATTCAGGATAACGGGGCCGGCATGTCCGCGGAGCAGGTCGAACGCATCTGCCGTTATCTCGATACCGAGGATGAGATGGGGGAGCGGATCGGCATTCAGAATGTGATCTACCGATTGAAGCTGTACTACGGAAGCCGGTTCCGGTTTGAAATCGACAGCTCGCCGGGACAAGGCACTCGGGTCCGAGCTGTCCATTCCCATCGAACAATAACGGCGGCAAATCCTGCTTGGCATTCCGGTTTGGAATGACCAGAAGCAGGATTTGTTTGTTGCAGGGAGAAACCTGCCCTGCATGATGCCCGTACAGCCTTTTTTTTCTGCCGCTGGACACAGTTCTATAGTTTTCTAAGTATCACCTAAAGATTGACGGGTGAAAATCGCTCAAGGGCTCTCTTATAATGAAAGTGCTTACAATTAAACAAGACCGAAAGGGGTAGGTCAAGAGCATGAATAAGAAATTTTGGATGAGCTGTCTGACCGTAGTCATGATGGTATCTCTTCTGGCAGCTTGCGGCGGAAAAGACAATCAAACCGCGGACAACACGCCGGCGGCTGGTGGCGAAGGCGAGAAGAAGGAAGAGAAGGTCACCTTCACGTATTTCAACGCAGCAGCAGGCAAGGACAAAAATACGAACGAAACCACCATCGGTAAGATCTTCGAAGATCAAACTGGCGTGAACTTTAAGATGGAGCATCTGGTAGGGGATGAGAACACGAAGGTGGGAACCTTCATCGCCAGCAACGATTATCCGGATGTCATCGTACCGGGGAACTCGATTGACAAGCTGGTTGGCGCGGGCGCCTTTATCCCCTTGAATGATCTGATTGATAAGTATGGACCTAACATCAAGCGTGTATACGAGCCGTATTACAACCTGATGAAAGCCGAGGATGGCAACATCTACTTCCTGCCGCTGAGCGCGGTGGTAGGAGAGTACACGTCTGCTCCAAACATTGAGCAGGGTGCATTCTGGATTCAACGACGTGTTCTGAAGGAAGCGGGTTACCCGAAGATCAAGACCTTCGATGAATACCTGGGCCTGATTCGCGACTACGTGAAGAAACATCCGGAGGAAGGCTTGACCGGGTACCTGGCACTGACAACACAGGATAAATTTTTTGCACTGACCAATGCCCCGATGCACTTGGCCGGATATCCGAACGATGGCGGGATCATCATCGACATGGAGACCCACGTAGCGAACGATTATGCGGACGATGACATTACGAAGCGCTACCTGCAGGAGCTGAACAAGCTCAATACAGAGGGGTTGTTTGATAAATCCTCTTTCGTGGATAACTATGATCAATACCTTGCCAAACTGACTTCCGGTAAGGTGCTCGGCTTCTTCGACTATCGATGGCAGGTAGGCCAATCGATGAATAACCTGCGCGAAACAGCCAACGCATCGGGTAACGACGATCTCGAATATATGGCGCTGCCGATCGTCTACGATGAGAATATCAAGGACCAGTATCTCGATCCGCCATCCTTTGTTAACAACCGCGGCGTAGGAATCTCCGTCAGTGCGAAGGATCCAGAGCGTATTGTGAAATATTTCAACAACCTTCTTACGGACGAGAACCAGGTTCTGTCGAACTGGGGCATCAAGGACGAGACGTATTCCGTTGATGAGAACGGCCGCTTCTACCGTACGGAAGAGCAGATCACACAGACGAATACGGAAGCCTTCCGCGAGTCGTTCGGCTTCAAGTACTTTGAATACAACTGGCCTCGTTACGGCAATGGCTCCACGCTTCCTGACGGTAATTCCGTCGGTGCAGGACGCCAGCCTGAGGTTGCCAAAATGTCTTATTCCGAACCGGATAAGAAGCTGCTTGAAGCCTATGACATCGATTCCTTCTCGCAATTGTTTGCGGCGCCGGATGATCGTCCATGGTACCCGGCTTGGAGCATTCCGATTGATCAGGGCTCACCGGCACAAATCTTCACTCAGAAGAAAAGCGATTTGCAGCGTAAATACTTCCCGAAACTGGTGCTTGCAAACCCTGCGGAGTTTGACCGTATCTGGAATGAATACGTGGGCGAGTTCAGCAAGCTGGATGTGAAGGGATATGAGGATCTGATCACCGAGGAAGTCGCCAAGAAAATCGCAAATGCCCAGGGACAATAATAGATGAAGGAGAGGCGAAGGGGGCGGACCACTCGGTAGACTTGAGTATCCGTCCCTCCTCTTCTATACAACAAGCTCGGCGCTGAGAAGTTGCCTGCTTCGAACTTAACGGTAAGGGCTTGGATAGGAAGGAGAAGAAACCGTGGATAAAGCGAACCCGATTGGACCTGCAGAGACGAAGGCGTTGCGAGAAATGCCGGCGGAATCGAAAGGTTTCTTCAATAAACAACGAAAAAACGATACTGGTTTAAATACCAGGCCGCCATCAGGTGAAAAAAGCTTCTTTCAAAAGCTGCTGCAGCAGAAGGCGCTCGTCTTCATGTCGATTCCTTTTTTGCTCTGGCTGTTTATCTTTAAATACCTGCCACTATGGGGCTGGACGATAGCGTTTCAGGATTTTAAACCTGCGAAGAAAATCTTTGATCAGGAATGGGTAGGTTTGAAGCATTTTACCTTCCTGTTTCAGGATGAGCATTTCCTTCGGGTCATGCGCAATACACTCGCCATGAGTTTTATTAACCTCGTGCTCGGGTTTGTTACCGCCATTGTGCTGGCGATTCTGCTCAATGAACTGCGTAATCTGATGTTTAAACGGGTCGTGCAGACGATCAGCTATTTGCCCCATTTCATCTCATGGGTGGTGGCGGCGAGCATTATCTCGACGGCTCTGTCCTCGGACGGCGGAATCATCAATGAGCTGCTGCTGTGGCTCGGTCTCATCAAGGAACCGATTCTTTGGCTTGGAGAAGGAGAATATTTCTGGGGAATACTCGGTGTTTCGGAAGTATGGAAGAATGTCGGCTGGAACACCATCATATATTTGGCAGCCATGACGATGATCGATCCCTCGCAGTATGAGGCGGCGGAAATCGATGGCGCCGGACGTTTTCAACGGATTTGGAACATAACCCTGCCGGGTCTGAAGCCGGTATTTATTATCCTGTTGATCATGAATATCGGTAACTTGCTCGAATCCGGTTTTGAACCGCAATACTTGCTTGGTAACGGCATGAACGTGGATTATTCCGAGAACCTGGATATCTTCGTGCTGAAATATGGTATTCAGATGGGGAACTTCTCGCTCTCGATCGCTGCAGGCATGTTCAAGACGGTGGTCAGCTTCATACTCTTGTTCACGGCTAATCATATCGCGAAGAGACTGGGCGAGGAACGATTGTTCTAAGCGTAAGCTTACGAGGACCGTTTTCCTTCAGAACACTTACAGGAGGATTCATATGGCGAAGACATCAGATTCACCACGAGCTCATGCCCGGTTCAAGTCTCCCGCGGACCGGATATTCGATACTTTGAACATTGTATTCATGATCTGCCTAATGGTGGTTACGTTGTACCCGTTCCTGAATACGCTCGCAGTATCCTTCAACAATGCGACGGATTCGGTAAAAGGCGGCATTTATCTATGGCCTCGGGACTTCACATGGGAGAATTACAAATATGTGTTTAACGAAGCAACCATCTTTCAAGCTACCTTCATATCCGTGCTTCGTACGGTGATCGGTACGATCACCTCCGTATTCTGCTGCGCCATGGTTGCGTATACGATCAGCCGTCCGGAATACGTACTGCGCAAGTTCGTATCCATTGCTTTTATCTTGACCATGTATTTCAGCGGCGGTTTAATTCCGAACTTCCTGCTGATTCGCGAATTGGGCATGCTGGGCACCTTTTCGGTGTACATCATTCCGGGCCTGATCGGCGTGTTTAACGTGATCGTCATTCGCTCCTTTATCGAAGGGCTGCCCGAAGGGATTCTGGAATCGGCACGCATTGACGGCGCCGGCGAATTCACGACCTTTATGCGGATCGTGCTCCCGCTATGCGTACCCGTTCTTGCGACGGTATCGCTGTTCACGGCGGTATCGCAGTGGAACTCCTGGTTTGACGTATTCCTCTACAACTCTTCCTATACGGAACTGAGCACACTGCAGTACGAGCTGATGAAAATACTCCAGAACTCGAATTCCTCGATGAACTCGGGCAATGATTACGCAAGCCAGTTCGCAAGCTCGGAAAGCGGAGCGAATCAGGTCACGCCGACATCCATTCGGGCCACGATGACCATTGTGGCAAGTGTGCCGATCATCCTGGTGTATCCGTTCCTGCAAAAATACTTTGTGCAGGGGATGACCTTGGGCGGGGTAAAAGGTTAAGCTGCGGGAGCCGCTAAAGCTGTGCACCGTGCGCACTGCTTCCTGTGCGCACGGTACGTGGCCCGATGCATGCCTTGGATGACTGTCGACCAACCGGGATGCAGGTGGCATCACGATCATAAACCATCAATCTTGTTATTATCTCGTAATTCAAGGAGGGACTGAATGTGACCAACCATCATCGTAGTGAACCAAAGCTGAAGGAAATGTTCGAGGATGACTTTCTCATTGGAGCGGCCGTAAACCCGCTGACGATCGAAACGCAGGAGGAATTGCTATCCTATCATTTCAACAGCATTACGGCGGAAAATGAAATGAAGTTTGTCAGTGTGCATCCCGCGGAGGATACGTATACGTTCGAGGATGCGGATAAACTCGCTGCCTTCGCCCGCAAGCATGGAATGAAGATGCGAGGCCATACGCTGGTATGGCATAACCAAACGACCGACTGGCTGTTCCAGGACAAGAATGGGAACATGGTGGATAAAGCGACGCTGTACGAACGGTTGAAGTCGCATACCGATACGGTCGTGAAGCGATACAAGGATGATATTTATGCCTGGGATGTCGTGAACGAGGTGATCGCGGATGAAGGAGAAGAGCTCCTTCGTCCATCCAAATGGCTGGAAATCGCGGGTCCGGAGTTTATCTCCAAGGCGTTCCAGTTTGCGCATGAAGCAGATCCGTCGGCTGTATTGTTCTATAACGATTACAATGAGTCCCATCCGAACAAGCGGGATAAAATCTACACGCTGGTCAAGTCCTTGCTGGATCAGGGAACCCCTATCCATGGCGTAGGATTGCAGGCACATTGGAATCTGTACGATCCTGGCCTTGACGATATCCGCGCAGCGATTGAGAAGTATGCATCGCTCGGTCTGCAGCTTCAGCTGACGGAGCTCGATGTTTCGATGTTCCGGTTCGACGACACCAGAAAGGATCTGACCGAGGCGCCGGAGGAGCTTCTGGAGGCTCAAGCCCAGCGGTATGACGAGATGTTTGGCATTCTGAAGGAGTATCGGGATCATATTACGTCCGTTACCTTCTGGGGTGCAGCCGACGATTACACCTGGTTGGACAACTTCCCGGTGCGGGGGCGCAAGAACTGGCCATTCCTGTTCGATGAGCTTCATCAACCGAAGCGTGCGTTTCACCGCTTGATGGAGCGTATGGTCAAGTCGTAATTGCTTTTACAAGGATTCCTACATTCAATTTAATTACCATAGCTAATAGTATGAAGCGGCTGAGGCTGCCCCTCAGCTTGTCGTGCCGGTCCTTGTGGCCGGCATCTGTATTTTACTGCCTCAGGGCAGCAGGAACTAGTGGAGTGAGAAGCTGGGAAATCATTGGCCTTGCCCAAACGAAGGGGGAACTTACGTTGAACAGCACTTTATATAAAGCGTGGCTGCAATATGCGCCCATCGAGGATCGGGAGCTTGCTGCCGCCTACAGCAGGCAACTCGGCACCATTGTTGTGGATCAGCAGCAGTCCCGAGTTGCGAACGCGGCTGTCCAGGAACTGAAGCATGCGTGTCAATCCATGCTTGGCATCGTACCGAATATCACCTCGGAAGCCTTGAACTCCTCCCATCTGGAGGTTCGTATTCATGTGGGGGCAGCGGCAGCAGCCGAAGGAGCCGCAGAGGGGATAACCGGGGCTATGGATAGGGGCCGGGCTGATACACAGCTGGATCCGGAGGGCTTCACGCTGGTACATTCAGGCCAAGGGCAGCAGGAGAAGCTTGTCCTGATCGGGGGATCCGGCAAAGGTATATTATACGGGGTGTTTCATTTGCTGCGGTTGCTGGCCTCCCATCAACCGCTAACCGGTTTGAAGGTGGCTGATCAGCCTGTGAATCGTCTGCGGATGATTAATCAATGGGATAACGTCGACGGCACCGTTGAACGCGGATATTCGGGTCAGTCGATTTTTTACGAGAACGGGCGGTTTACCGACAATCTGGAACGAGTGAGGGACTACGCCCGATTGCTGGCTTCGGTAGGCATGAATGCAATCTCCATTAATAATGTCAACGTGCATGAGATCGAGACGCGATTCATTACGGCCGAATATTTGCCAACGGTTGCGAAGGTGGCTGATATTTTCAGAGAATACGGGATTACACTGTATCTTAGCATCAACTTTGCGGCTCCGCTCCACATAGGGGGCGTATCCACCTCCGATCCGCTGAATGAAGAGGTTCGGCAGTGGTGGAAGGATGCGGCAAATGAAATCTACGATCATATCCCGGATTTTGGAGGCTTCCTGGTCAAGGCGGACTCCGAGCATCGGCCGGGTCCATTCGCTTATGGCCGGGACCATGCCGACGGCGCCAATATGCTCGCCGAAGCGCTGGAGCCGCACGGCGGACTCGTGATTTGGCGCTGCTTCGTATATAACTGCATGCAGGATTGGCGCGACCGCAGCACGGACCGTGCACGTGCGGCCTATGATCATTTTACCCCGCTGGATGGACGGTTTAAGGACAATGTGCTGCTGCAGATTAAGAACGGGCCAATGGACTTTCAAGTACGAGAGCCGGTATCGCCGCTGTTCGGCAGCATGAAAGAGACCAATCAGGTGCTGGAGTTCCAGGTTGCCCAGGAATATACCGGCCAGCAGCGTCATGTGTGTTATCTGGTGCCGCAGTGGAAAGAGGTGCTGGATTTTGATACCTATGCGGATGGGGCCGGGTCTGAGGTGAAGAAGATAACAAACGGCTCGCTGCATGGCATGAAATATAGCGGGATTGCTGCGGTGTCCAACATCGGGAATGATGAGAACTGGACGGGCCATACGTTGGCACAAGCGAATCTGTACGGCTTCGGACGGCTGATCTGGAATCCTGAATTATCCTCGGAGGGGATTGCAGAAGAGTGGACGAGGTTAACCTTCGGCAATGACGAGTCAGTTGTAAAAACGGTGTGCCGCATGCTCATGCAGTCGTGGCCGATCTATGAGAGTTATACGTCACCGCTCGGCGTGGGCTGGATGATTACACCGCATACGCATTATGGTCCGGATGTAGATGGCTATGAATATTCCCGGTGGGGTACGTATCACTTCGCGGATCGGGACGGCATGGGGGTGGACCGCACGATGGCGACGGGTACAGGCTACACTGCTCAGTACTTCGAACCAAATGCCGCTCTGTATGATTCACTGGAGGACTGCCCGGACGAGCTGCTGTTGTTCTTCCATCATGTCCCGTATTCCCATATGCTGAAATCCGGCAAAACCGTGATTCAGCACATATATGATACTCACTTCGAGGGAGCCGAGGCTGCCGCTGGACTGCTTGACGCCTGGACCTCGCTAGAAGGCAAAGTCGATCCGGAGCGTTTCGCTCAAGTGGCACAGCGGCTGGCCGATCAGGCTGAGCACGCCAAGCATTGGCGGGATGTAATCAATACGTACTTCTACCGCAAATCAGGCGTACCGGATGACTCGGGACGGATCATATATTAATTCGGGCGAAAATATAGGGGGGTGCCCCATCAGATATTCCATCTGATGGGGCACCCTTTGGTTATAGCGATCCACAGAACCATTCATGTATCGATTCAACGAAATCTCATCCGTTCGGATAACCTCATTCCATAAGCTGGGCTTTATAGGGTGGGGGGCTATATGATATACTAGGTTCAGGATAGATTAGATTCAAGATGAAGGAACGGGATTTAAAGGAGGGGGAAATGGGCATGACAACTGAGAACCATGTACATGATGCTTGTGCTGTAACCAGCGAGCGGAAGAGCCATCATTCCGATAAAACGAAAAGCAACCTCATCAGCCGGTTGAACCGGATCGAAGGGCAGATTCGCGGTGTGAAGGGCTTAATTGAGAAGGATACGTACTGTGACGATGTATTAAACCAGATTTCCTCGATCCAGTCGGCATTAAACGGTGTCAGCAAATTACTGCTGGAACATCATATGAAGAGCTGCGTCGTGGAGCGCCTTCAGGAAGGCGACGATGAGGTTATTACCGAGCTGTTAACAACGATGAATAAGCTGATGAAGTAACGGGGATGGGACTCTCAGCTGGAGAAGATCCGGTTGAAGTGAATAATGTATGGAGCTGCCACCTTCCGAAGGTGGCAGTATGTGTTTAGTCAAAGTGATGAATTCCGCACGGTTATGCGATGTATCCATGAGTATTGGAATTATTTTATAAAAAATCGATAATAACTGGTTGACTAAATATAGGGTAGGGGGGTATACTAACTACAAGAAATAGAAATTACAAGTAAAGTTCAGCGGGAGGTCGAGTCGAGCTTCCTGGATGATTCATCAACAATAAAACCAAACCTAAAGGAGAGATACAGAATGGAACAGGTAACCATGAAAGTAGAAGGCATGTCCTGCATGCATTGCGTGAATTCAATTGAAGGGGCACTGAAGCAGCAGAACATCGAGGGCCATGTAGACCTGAAGGCGGGCACCGTTTCCGTCAAATATGATGAAGCTAAGTTCAATCTGGAAGAAATCAAAGAGATCATTGAAGAACAAGGGTACAACGTAGTTTGACCAAATGGCACGAGGATGAAGAGGGGTGAGGAGAAGATGGAAGCAGGAGCAACAATGGAGCCGAAGAAAACGTCGCTGCAGTTAACGGGCATGACATGTGCCGCCTGTGCGAATCGGATCGAGAAGGGCTTAAGCAAAATGGAAGGTGTGCAGGAAGCCAATGTGAACTTTGCGCTGGAGAAGGCATCCGTGTACTTTTGACCCGAAGGTGGTTACTGTCCAGCAGATGGAAGAGAAAATCGAGAAGCTGGGGTACGGAACAGCCAAGGAAACGGTTGATTTGCAGCTGATCGGCATGTACTGCGCGGCTTGCGCGGCGAAAATCGAGAAGGTTGTAAGCCGGATGCCGGGAGTCAGCGAAGCGAACGTTAACTTTGCCATGGAGACCGCCCGGGTGGAGTACAATCCTGCCGAGGTTAGCCTTGGCGATATCCAGCAGCGGGTCGAGAAGCTGGGATATCAAGCCGTATCGAAACGGGAGACGCTGGATCAGGAAGGTCACCGCAAGGAGGCCATCACCAAGCAGAAACGGAAGCTGCTCATATCGGCCATTCTGTCTCTGCCATTGCTATGGGCCATGGTGAGCCATTTTTCCTTCACCTCGTGGATCTGGATGCCGGATCTGTTCATGAACCCTTGGTTCCAGCTGGCCCTGGCAACGCCCGTACAATTCTATATCGGAAAACAGTTCTACGTGGGGGCTTACAAAGCGCTCCGCAACAAAAGCGCCAATATGGACGTTCTCGTTGCACTCGGCACCTCAGCCGCTTACTTCTACAGCCTTTATCTAACGATCGATTGGGCAGCGGCCGGAGCGAGCGTACACCATGGGCCCGAGATGTATTATGAAACGAGTGCGGTTCTGATCACATTGGTGATTATGGGCAAGCTGTTCGAATCTATGGCGAAAGGCCGTACCTCAGAAGCCATCAAAACCCTGATGGGTCTTCAGGCCAAGACAGCCCTGGTCGTTCGTGGCGGACAGGAGATCACCATTCCGATTGAACAGGTGATGGCGGGAGATCTCGTATTGGTGAAACCGGGGGAGAAAATTCCGGTGGACGGGAAAGTAGTGGAAGGCACGTCGGCGGTGGATGAATCCATGCTGACCGGTGAAAGTATTCCTGTTGAGAAAAAAGCGGGCGATGCGGTCATCGGTGCCACTATGAACAAGAATGGACGCTTGACACTTGAAGCGACCAAAGTGGGCAAAGAGACAGCTCTCGCCCAAATTATCAAGGTGGTGGAGGAAGCACAGGGCTCCAAAGCCCCGATTCAGCGGGTGGCGGACGTCATCTCGGGAATTTTCGTTCCCATTGTGGTTGGAATTGCGGTGGTTGCCTTCCTCGTGTGGTTCTTCTGGGTAACACCGGGTAACTTCGCCCATGCGTTAGAGATTGCCATCGCCATACTGGTCATTGCTTGTCCATGTGCGCTGGGTTTGGCTACGCCAACCTCGATTATGGCCGGATCAGGCCGCGCGGCAGAGCTGGGCGTGCTGTTTAAAGGCGGGGAGCATCTGGAATCCACGCATAAAATCGATACAATCATTCTGGACAAAACAGGCACGGTCACCAAGGGTAAACCCGAGTTGACGGATGTTGAAGTGAACGACATTGACGAGGAGCTGTTCCTGCGTCTGGTTGGATCTGCGGAGAAGAGCTCCGAGCATCCGCTGGCTGAAGCGATTGTTGCCGGAATTGAGGCAAGAGGGACACAGCTCCCGGCTGTCGAGCATTTTGAAGCCGTTCCGGGCTATGGCATCCGTGCCAACGTGGAAGGACACGAGGTGCTTGTCGGTACACGTAAGCTGATGGCACAGCATATCGTGGCAATCGACTCGGTTCTGGCCCGAATGTCGGAGCTGGAGACCGAGGGCAAGACGGCTATGCTTACCGCGGTAGATGGCCGATATGCCGGTCTGGTGGCCGTGGCGGATACCATTAAAGAGACGTCCCGGGCAGCCGTAGCCAGACTGAAGCAAATGGGCATTGAAGTGATCATGATTACCGGTGACAACGAACGCACGGCTCAAGCCATTGCGAAGCAGGTGGGCATTGACCATGTTCTTGCTGAAGTGCTGCCGGAAGGTAAAGCGGACGAAGTGAAGAAGCTCCAGCAGCAGGGCAAGAAGGTCGCCATGGTTGGCGACGGCATTAATGATGCGCCGGCACTTGCCGTTGCCGATATCGGCATGGCTATCGGGACAGGTACGGATGTGGCGATGGAAGCCGCGGACGTTACGCTGATGAAGGGTGATCTGAACAGCATTCCGGATGCCATCTATATGAGCCGCAAAACGATGAGCAACATTCGTCAGAACCTGTTCTGGGCGCTCGGTTATAACTCGCTTGGCATTCCGATTGCCGCCATCGGTCTTCTGGCACCTTGGGTGGCCGGGGCCGCCATGGCACTCAGCTCCGTATCGGTTGTGCTGAACGCTCTTCGTCTGCAGCGCATGAAGGTGTAACGGCAACGGATGAAGGATATTCGTAGAGCAAGGAAAAGATACTATGGTGACTTGATGGGAGTGTAGACATTGGCATCGCAAAAGTTTGCCGTAACCCCCGGCTTTGAAGTGGGCGGGACGCTGTTCCGCCCGCAGCAGCTGGCGGTACTGGGCTCCATCGTAGGTGAGGATGCCCGCATAGAGATGACAACCTTTAAGCAGCTGTACGTGGAGATGGATGAAGAGCGGGCGGAGGAGGCGAAGGCGAAGCTGGTGGCCGCAGGCCTTCAAGTTCATCCTGCCGGTTTTGTCTCCAAGAGCCTGATTACCTGTAATTTTTGCCGGGGAGCAGAGGATTCGGGCCTGGATGTTGCAGCTATGCTGGATGAAGTTATATCCGATCATCCGGTACCCAATCCCCTGAAAATCGGGTACGCCGGCTGTGCGCTGGGAACGAGCGAGCCCCTGCTTAAAGATATTGCCGTCATCAAGATGAGGGATGCCTTTGATCTCTATGTTGGCGGAGAGCCAAGAGGATTGAAGGCTGCTCTGGCGAAGCCGCTGCACACGGATTTGAAGGCTGAGCAGCTGGCGCCGATCATCTTGAAGCTGATAACCATTTATCAGGAGAACGGGAAGAAGAAAGAGAAGTTCTCGCGGTTTGTGGACCGCATGACACTCGATTACCTGCAGGAAGCAACGCTTCACGAGCGGATGGATACCGCTGCTGGATAATCGACCGGATCAGAGTAGGCATCACCTTAGGGTGGTGCCTTTTTTGGTGCAGGATGAGGTCAACCAGAAACATAATGCTATGCTGAAAGATAGTGCTGATCAGAGACATAACGCCAAGTCGAAACATAACAGAGAGTAGATAGCCTCCGCAAGAGCTGCCTAACACCTAACGGGATACTCCGAAATGGGGATGGATATACTTTACAAAAGCACCGGGAGGTGCTTTTTTTATCTATCAGAACCTGAATCTGAATCGAAATACAGTAATTGAAATCATGGAAATAACAACCAAATCGGGCATTTTATCGCGGTTGACGAGCTATGTGAAAGGGTATACAATTTAATTGTTAAAAGCTTTTAACTATTTAAATTTGTAATATATAACGATGACGGACTTCGTCAGCACCGAGGAGATGAATACTGATACTGGATAAGCGGGAACAACTATCGAACATGATGGCTCGTCAGATGATGACACTTGTGGCGAACTATGCCAAGATCTTGGACAACGATTTGACAGCTCCTCAGTACTTCGTGCTCCAGACCTTGGCTTACGAGGGGCAGCAGACCAGCTCGTATTTTGCCAATGCTTTGAATGTTACACTCTCTGCTGTGACCAATTTAAGCAATAAGCTGGTCAGCAAAGGTTACATTGAGCGAGTGGCTTCAAGCACGGACAGGCGTCAGGTCTATCTTAAGATTACGGAGCAGGGCCGTGAAGTGGAGGCCCGAATGATTTCGAAGTACCGTGAACTGAACGAAGGTTTATGGTCGGATTTCTCGGATCAGGAGATGGATGTGCTGATCGCCTCGTACGAGAAGATGATTGAGCATTTGCAGCTTAAGATCAGTCAATCCAAGGCGGAAGACGGGTCCAATGACTAACAATTTCAGGAGGTATTCCTATGGGAAGATTAGATAATAAAGTAGCGGTGATTACGGGTGCAGCAGGCGGTATGGGTAAAGCTGACGCTCTTTTATTTGCGCAAGAGGGAGCCAAGGTGGCCATCACGGATCTTCAGGAAGACAAGATCAAAGACGTGGTTGCCGAGATTGAAGCGCTTGGCGGCGAAGCCATCGGATTGAAGCACAACGTGGCTTCCGAAGAAGACTGGGTTCGCGTCGTGGACGAGACGATGAAGAAGTTTGGCAAGATCGATATCTTGGTCAACAATGCCGGTATCTCCAATGCTACGCCGTTCATGGATTTGACGGTGGAAGGCTGGGAGAAAACAATGACCATTAATGTGACGAGCATTTTCCTTGGCCAAAAATATGTCATCCCGCACATGATCGAAGCCGGCGGTGGTTCCATCGTCAACATCTCCTCCATTGCCGGTCTGACCGGCGGCAGCGGCGCAGGTCCCTACACGGCGAGTAAAGGCGCTGTACGTATGCTGACCAAAGCTACGGCTGTTGACTACGCGAAGCACAACATCCGCTGCAACTCGATTCACCCCGGATTTATTGAGACTCCAATGACCGTTGATATGTTCAAGGATGAACAGATGACGCAGTGGTTCCAATCCCAGACTCCGCTTCCACGCCTGGGCAGAGCGGAAGACATCGCGCGCGGTGTATTGTTCCTGGCTTCCGACGAATCTTCTTACATCACCGGCGTTGAGCTGCCGATTGACGGCGGATATTACGCGAAGTAAATCACTATAGATTTCAACAGGGGAGTGTTGATACATGTCCGATAACCAAACAATTGCTGTCATCACGGGTGCAGCCAGCGGAATCGGTAGAGCCAGCATTATATGACAGGATCCCTGGTGACCATTGATGGCGGGCTGACGCTATAAAAAAAGAGAAAGACCAGTTAAGCGCCGGGTTCCGGGCTTAACTGGTCTTTTT
Source organism: Paenibacillus vortex V453 (assembly GCF_000193415.1). Taxonomy (NCBI): domain Bacteria; kingdom Bacillati; phylum Bacillota; class Bacilli; order Caryophanales; family Paenibacillaceae; genus Paenibacillus; species Paenibacillus vortex. The sequence continues at coordinate 136,769 of NZ_ADHJ01000001.1, read as the reverse complement.
GGATAAGGGCTGTTATTTGATGCCGACGGCATCCGCCAGCAGCTCATAAGAGTGCAGACGCGCCTTATGATCATAGATCGCGGCGGCAACAATGATCTCGTCCGCGTTTGTTGTTTGCTGGAACTGCTCCAGCTGCGCACGGACGGTGGCCGGGCTGCCGATCGCGGAGAAGCTGAGCTGGCGCGTTCACAATGGCCTGCTCCTGCAGGTTCCACTAGAGTACATCCATGCTGTCTACCGGCGGACTCAGCTGGCCGGTGCGGCCCCGGATGATATTCAGGAACTGCTGGTACGGCGATGTGGCAAGGCGCTGCGCTTCCTCATCCGTGTCCGCACAGATCACGTTCACGCCGATCATGGCGTACGGCTTGCTTAGCTCGGAAGAAGGCCGGAAGCTGCTGCGGTACAAATCCAGCGCAGGCATCAGATAATCCGGGGCGAAATGGCTCGCAAATGAGAATGGAAGCCCCAGCTGTCCTGCCAGCTGGGCACTGAATCCGCTGGAGCCGAGCAGCCAGATCGGAACATGCAAGCCTTCACCGGGAATCGCCCGAATGCGCATGGACGAGCCGGAGGTGGGCTGGAAGTAATTTCGGAGCTCGCCGAGACGGTCAGGGAAATCCTGGCCATCACTGCCGGGTCCGCGGCGGAGTGCCCGGGAGGTTAGCTGATCCGATCCCGGCGCACGGCCAAGACCGAGGTCGATCCGGCCCGGGTAGAGCGACTCCAGTGTACCGAATTGCTCGGCAATGACAAGCGGTGCATGGTTGGGCAGCATAATTCCGCCGGATCCCACGCGAATGGTGTTGGTGCCTCCAGCGACATGCCCAATGACCACGGATGTGGCAGAGCTGGCAATCCCCGGCATGTTGTGATGTTCGGCAAGCCAGTAACGGTTGTAACCCCATTTCTCGGCATGCTGGGCAAGATCAAGCGTATTCCGCAGCGAATGTGCAGCGGTGCTGCCCGCTGTAATCGGTGCGAGATCCAGAATGGATAGAGGGATATCGCGGAGCGCTTTAGGCGCTGTATGATCAAGATGTGGTTCTGTCATATTGGAATGACCTCCTTATGCGTACGTAGTGCACGGTGAGTGAGATTATATAGATAACCGATAATGGTACATTTACAGTTGGAGATGGTATCTCTATATAACCCATATTATATACCTACTTAATCGATATGAAAAATAAGTATGTAATTACTCTTATATAATATATGCTTATTCACCTGATCTAAGTATCGTTTAAAAAGGATTCTGTGGATGCATAATAACGAAAACTCCGGCCGGCGTTTTACCTGCACGACCAATAGCCCAAAAAACAACGCGACCCTGCAGCGGCCGCGTTGTTGAATGTTCAGATAGGGTGGAGCTTGTTGTAATCAGTCTGTCTCGCTTGGCGGCGTAATTCGCTCCATTCCGTTCAGGTAGGGTCTCAGCGCTTGCGGGATCAGAATCGAACCGTCCTCCTGCTGGTGATTCTCCAGCAGCGGGATCAGAATCCGGGGCGACGCCACAGCCGTATTGTTCAGTGTATGGCAGTAACGAAGCTTGCCTTCCGCATCCCGGTAGCGGATGTTCGAACGGCGCGCCTGAAAGTCCAGCAGGTTCGACGACGAGTGGGTCTCTCCATAAGCTGCGCGGCTTGGCATCCAGGTCTCGATGTCGTATTGTTTGTACGTCTTCTGCGACATATCGCCGGTACAGACGGCAACGACCCGGTACGGCAGCTCGAGCATCTGAAGCATTTCCTCGGCATTCGCCGTGATTTCCTGAAGAAGCTGCTCCGAGGTTTCCTCACTCGCTTCGCAGAGAACCACTTGTTCCACCTTGGCGAACTGATGAACACGGTACAGACCATGGACATCCCGGCCACCCGAGCCGACCTCGCTTCGGAAGCATAGCGATGCGGCAGCCAGACGGATCGGCTGCGTGACGTCAACGATTTCCCCGCTGTAAAACGATACTAAGGGGACTTCCGAGGTGCCAACGAGCCACTTGTCTTCCTCGGCTATGTGAAAGGCCTGATCCTGACCCAATGGGAAGAAGGCCGTATTCTGCATAGCCTCCGTCCGTACGGTCAATGGTACATCCATGAGGGTAAAGCCTCTGGCTGTCAGCATATCAACCGCAAGCTGCTGAACGGCCCGGTGCAGCATCGCCCCGATGCCGGTCAGGTAATAGCTGCGCGTGCCGGCGGTTTTGACGCCGCGGGGAATATCGATCAATCGGTGCAGCTCACCGAGTGTTACGTGATCCCTGTATTCAAACTCAAACTCGGGTGGCTGGCCTACGCGTTTAACTTCGACATTGTCTTGATCCGAAGCGCCTACAGGCGTATCCGGCGAAACGATATTCGGTACAAGTATGAGCAGCTCGTTGTAAGCAGCGTCAACCTCCCGGTGCAGCCCTTCCTGTATATCCAGCTCTGTATTGATAGCCTTGACCTGCTGCTTCAGAAGCTCTGCCTCTTCACGCTGCCCCTGCTTCATGTGGTTGCTAATATCGAGCGACATCGTATTGCGCTTCTGCCGCAATCCCTCCACGGCAAGCAGCAGGGCTCGCCGCTGTTCATCCAGCTCGACCAGTTCGGCAACCGACAGGGCGATGCCCTTCTGGTCAGCTACACGCTGCAATTGCTCCTGATTTTCTGCACTTTCCCGGACCCATTTCATGTCTAACATGATCACCGCGCTCCTTTTCTGTGGAAAAAATAAAAAAGCGTCCTAGTCCATATGGGACGAGGGACGCTTATGCGCTCGCGGTGCCACCCAAATTGATTGAACAGTAACCTGCCGCGAAAGCACGCCGGTCCTGGTTCAATCCACTTTGATTCCGCGGTAACGGGCGGTGCCGGTTAACTTAGGGGGATGGTTGATCAATTAAGGATCAATTCCCCTTGACGAGAACGCCTCAGAGTTGGAAGCTCTTCATTGGCCTGATGTTCATATTGTTGTTCAGTATACCGCATGAGCCGTCTTTTATACAAGGGGCAGCAGGTTTTTTCTGTTGTTGAATGTTAAACTCGGTATTGAATGAAAGCGATTTAACGTTTAGTCTATTAGTGTAGTGCAAACTAGTATGGCAGTTGGATGAGGAGGCTATGGAGTCTATGAATTACAGACAATTAGGCAATACGGAACTTCACATTAGCGAGATCAGCTTCGGCACATGGGCCATCGGCGGCTCATGGGGGCAAACCAATGATGAGGAAGCTTTGAAGGGACTGGATCGCGCCATTGGGGAAGGCGTGAACTTTTTTGATACAGCCGACGTGTACGGCGATGGACATGCAGAGGATTTACTCGCAATCGCAACCAAAGGCAAAGAAGATTCGGTGCATATTGCCACCAAGTTTTGCCGTGCTGGAGATATTCATGATCTTCAGACCTATTCCGAGGCGTCGATTCGCCGCTATTGTGAGAACAGCTTGAAGCGGCTCAAGCGGGAGCGGATTGACCTCTATCAGGTTCACTGTCCTCCCTTCGAGGTGCTGAAGGACGGACGGGTGTTTGAGACGCTGGACAAGCTGCAGGCTGAAGGAAAAATCCGCCATTACGGTGTAAGTGTGGAGACGGTGGAGGAAGGACTCTACTGCCTTGGGGTTCCCGGGGTGAGGTCCTTGCAGGTCATCTTCAATTTGTTCCGCCAAAAACCCCTGGCAGAGCTCCTTCCGAAGGCAAAAGCGTCCGGTGTGGGCATTCTGGTGCGCCTTCCGCTGGCCAGCGGCCTGTTAACCGGGAAGTTCACGGAGACAACCGTCTTCCATGAAGGGGATCACCGGAATTTCAACGCCAACGGCGAGCAGTTCAATGTGGGCGAGACCTTTGCCGGACTTCGTTTTGAAAAAGGGGTTGAGCTCGCCAGAGAGCTCGCCTGGATCGCTGAGGGCAGAGGCGACATGGCTCGTGCATCCATGCGCTGGATTCTGGATTGCCCTGAAGTCACCGCCGTGATTCCTGGTTTCCGAAACGTCCGCCAAATCGAGGACAATCTCGGAACCCTGGATGTGCCTTCGTTTACGATGGAGGAGAAGGAACGACTGTCCCGATTCTATCGGGAGCAGGTGACGGAGCATATCCGCGGCGCTTACTAAGCACGATTTTCTTGAGGTAGAATAATAGAGAAGCCTCCCGATCATTCGGGGGGCTTTTGCTTGGGATGACGGCCTCCGGGAGAGCAAAACAACGGTTACAGCGCTGCTTTAAAGCGTATCCTATGCTTTATCATGGCAATGATACTATAATATAGGCAAGTATTCGGATTCGGAATGAGTTCATCAGGAGGATTGTCGTTTTGAATGATTTGTTGAAGCGGGAGCATGACATCATCAAGGTCTGTCTGTTAGCAGGCAAAATCATGCTGCAGAGCGGGGCCGAGACCTATCGTGTCGAGGACACGATGATGCGGATCGCCGCGGCTTATGGCGTGGAGAACAGCCACAGTTATATGACCCCGACCGGGATTATTTTCTCGGTGGAGGAGCCTCAGCACATTACCCGGCTGATTCGGATCTCGGATCGGACAACCAATCTGTACAAGATCGATCAAGTCAACTAGCGTTTCCCGGTAGGGTAAAGCATCGGAGAGCTTGACGATTGAAGAGGCCCGAACGGACTCTGGAGAAAATCGAGCATGAGCCGGCAATTCTATCCAACGTGGCTGCTTATCCTTCTCTCAGCGGTGGCCAGTGGCTGCTTCCTCATCATGTTTCGCGGGATCTGGCCGGACTTCATCCCGGCGGCCATCGCGGGCGGACTCGGCTTCTCCTGCTTTGTATTTATGCATCGGGTCATACCGGTGCGATTTTTTGCCGAGTTCTCGGGAGCGCTATTGATAGGGATTGCATCGGTATGGATGGTCAGATACGGATTCGGTCATCAGCTGGATATGATCATTATCAGCTCCGTGATGCCGCTTGTCCCGGGCCTGCTGATCACCAATGCCATTCGCGACCTCATGGCCGGGCACCTGATCTCCGGTCTGTCCAAAGGGGCGGAGGCCTTTGTCACGTCCTTTGCCATCGGCGCGGGGATTGCATTTACTTTGTCATTCTAAAGGGATGGAGTGGAGGAACAGGATTATGGCAGCCTTTTACATACAGCAGCTCATCACGAGTTTTATTGCTTCGGCCGCATTCGGGATGATGTTCAATGCACCCAAAAAAGCACTGCTGCAGTGCGGATTTGCCGGAATGGTGGGCTGGCTGCTCTACATCATGCTGCAGGACATGATGGTTCAGCCGGTGACGGCCACCGTTGTGGCGGCTTTTTGCGTCACGATGATCAGTCATTTTTTTGCGAAAAAGTACAAGACCCCCATTATCGTGTTCAGTGTGTCGGGAATCATTCCGCTCGTCCCGGGCGGTGTCGCCTATAATGCGCTTCGCCATGTGGCGCAGAATCAATTCGATCAAGCCGTTCAGCTGGGGGCCCAGGCGTTCATGATCTCAGGCGCCATTGCGCTCGGTCTGCTGCTCTCGGAGGTCATCAACCAGGTCATCCGGAAATGGTCGATATCCCGGTCCATATCCCGGTAGAAGCAGGTGCAGCGCATTTCAATCCGAACGCAAGGCGCAAGCTCTTGGCAGACGCTGCAGCATCAGGAAGAGGCAGCCTTACCTGTCTTGAGATGAAACCATGAACCAGCCGTATTTACGCGTTGCCGCGGGATACGGTTGTTTTGGTGCTTGCGAAGATAAGGATCCTTTTGCATCTTTATTTACATAAGTTTCATGTTATTCCTTTTTATTGTCCTATCGCTCGCTGTGCTATATAATCTTCTTGCATCCAATGAAACCGTATTCAAATCAAACCTTTGTGTAACTATACTGCATTGCATTGATTGTAAGCGGACTGTCAGATGAAGGGACCAATAGTCCATCGGGAAGAGGGTTATCTATGCAGGAGCTGACTCTGCATCTGTTCGAACGGATGGGCATGCTGCTCATCCTGACTTTCATACTGACGAGAATTCCGTTATTCCGCCAGCTGCTGGATCGGAAGGAGATGTCCGGCAAGCGGATGTTCACGTATTCATGCTTGTTTGGACTCTTCGGCATCCTTGGAACGTATGCAGGCGTGGTCGTGGAGAATGGCGAGTCCAGCTCCTCCTTCTGGCTGATGCGGCTGACAGAGAATCAGGCCTTGGCCCATTCCGCTTTGGTTGGCGTGGTCATCGGCGGGCTGATCGGCGGACCGCGCGTCGGAATCGGGGGCGGACTTCTGGCGGGAGCCCATCTGCTGTACATTGGCGGATATACCGGGCTGGCCGGTGTCATCGCGGTGCCGCTGACGGGAGCCTTGGCAGGAGGCGTGGCGCGATTTTTCTCGCAGGAACGGGTCGTCTCCCCCGCCAAAGCCTTATTCGTTGGGATGTTTGCACCGATCCTCCTTATGGGGGTTATCCTGATCTCTGCAACGGAGCCGGACCGGGCGATTGAGCTGGTTAATCTGATCGGTCTTCCAATGGTGCTGACAAACAGCATCTCCATTGCCATCTTTACGACCATGCTGCGGGTTGCGCTCGCCGAGGAGGAGCGGGCAGCGGCCTATGAGACGGAGAAGGCATTCCACATCGCCGAAGCCGCGCTTCCGCATCTGAAGCAGGGGCTGACGTACCGGACGGCGCAGGCCGTGGCAGCGCTGCTGCTGCGGGAGCTGAAGACCACAGCGGTAGCCATAACCGACACAGAGCGATACCTGGCCCATGCCGGGGCCGCCAGCCGTACCATCGATCCGGGAGAAGAGATCCGGTCAAGCCTGACGAAGAACGTCATCTTAACCGGCACACTTCAGATCGTGGATAATGCGGAAGATATTCAGCCCCGGCATCCGTCACTTGGCGCCGCCATCCTGGTTCCGATCATCGAGGGGAGCCAAGTCGTGGGCGTCATTCAGTTCTACTTCAAGCGGCCGCAGGATATCCGCCGTGTGGAGCTGGTTATGGCCCAGGGTCTGGGACAGCTGATCTCCTACCAGCTCGGTGCCACATCCCATGAGAAGATGAGCCATTTAATGAAAGAAGCAGAGCTGAAGCTTCTTCAGGCCCAGATCAACCCCCACTTTTTGTTCAATACGTTAAATGCGATCCATTCGCTGATTCGCACCGATCCGCATCTGGCAAGACATGCCACGATGCAGCTAGGAGCATTCATGCGCCTGAACGTAAAGGTTATGGCTTCACGCAGAACGACCATACGTGAGGAGATGGAGCTGTTGAATGCGTATTTGGATATTATTCAGATCCGGTTCGAGGACCAATTTACGTTTGAGTGCCAGTTGGATCCGGCGCTTGAAGAGCTTCTGATTCCGCCTGCCACGCTGCAAATGCTGGTGGAGAACAGCATCAAGCACGGCTTGCGTGACAAGGCAAGCGGCGGCATCATTCAGCTGACGCTGAGGCAGGTCGATGATATGGCGGTCATTCAATTGAAGGACAACGGGGTCGGTATCTCACCCGAGGTTCTGGATCGTCTCGGTGAACAGCCCGTCATCGGCAGCGAGGGTACCGGAATCGGCATCTACAACATTAATCAGCGTTTAATCAGCATGTTCGGCAAGGAAGCCAGACTGAGGGTGGAAAATCTGGCAGAGGGCGGCTGCGGCATAACTTTCAGCTTCCCCTCGCATATCGGAAGGGAGTCGGTACCGTGAAGCGAATTAAAACGATCATTGCGGAGGACGAACGATTGGCAAGGGAGGAGCTGGCTTATCTGCTCGAACAAGAGCCTGATATCGAGCTGCTTCCTCATGCCGTGAACGGCAGAGAGCTGCTGGAGCTCGTTCCGTTGTGGCAGCCGAATGTCGTCTTTCTCGACGTTCATATGCCAGAGCTGGAAGGACTGCAGGCGGCACGAATGCTAAAGGCATCGCCTGCTTCACCCTTGATTGTGTTTACGACGGCTTATGATGAATATGCTGTCGAGGCGTTTGGTCTGGATGCGATTGACTATTTATTGAAGCCATACAGCCATATGCGGTTGAAGGAAACGCTGCAGCGAATCCGTAACCGGCTTCTGGAGGGGCACGCTTCCCCCCGCCCGGAGGACAGCGCCTCCACTCCTCAGCGGGCCTCCAATTCCCAGGCAGACGCAGCTGCCCGAAGCATGCGCGGCAAGCTGCTGTTCGATGATGGAGACAAGCATGTGCTGGTTGATCCCGAGGGGATCCTGTACGCGGTGCGCGAGGAACGGGTCATTCGCATTTTGACAACGGAAGGCCAGCGGATCACGAGCAAGAGCACGCTTCAGGAGCTGGAGGAGAGGCTTGAGGGTTATTCATTCTTCCGTCCTCATCGCAGCTATTTGGTTAACGTGAACCGGATTGCAGAGTTATCGCCTTGGCAGAATGGGGCTTACAATATTGTGATGAAGGATGAGCAGCGGACGATGATTCCATTGTCGAGGGAGGCAGCCAAGGATTTGTTCCGTTTGCTAAGAGAAGCATAGCCTACGTGCGCAAGAAGGGTATTGTCCCCTGTTCAGGCGGCATATCCGCCTTTTCACGCTTCATATCGGGCGTTTCGCGCAGGAGCCGTAGTCGGCTGCGGACCTCCCGTATATAATCATTCTAAAGCGCTTTCAAGTGTTGGAGCCGCAATAGAATCTGGATCATTAATGGAGGGAAAGGCAATGGAGGAAAAAAGCTATACCGAAGTATGGCATTCTGAAAAATTCAAAACGCTGCTCTCCCGCAAGAAACGGTTCATTATTCCCATGACCGTCTTTTTTCTTCTGTTTTACTTTGCGCTGCCGATCCTCACTTCGTATACTGAAGTGTTGAATCATCCTGCTATAGGACCGATTACGTGGGCATGGGTGTTTGCCTTCGCGCAATTCATTATGACGTGGGTGCTGTGCATATTATATTCCCGCAAGGCAGCCCAATTCGACCGAATGGTAGACGATATCAAAAAGGATATGGGGGCGTAATCGACTATGGCTATCGCGTTATTTTGCGGGATTGTACTTCTCACGCTGATCATTACCTATTACGCCGCCAAGAAAACAACCAACACCAGCGATTTCTATACGGCTGGCGGAGGACTGAAGGGCTGGCAGAACGGGACGGCCATTGCCGGCGATTATATGTCCGCGGCTTCCTTTCTAGGCATCGCCGGTTCGATTGCTTTGGTTGGATTTGATGGTTTCTTCTACAGCATCGGCTTTTTGGTTGCTTATCTGGTTGTACTGTATCTCGTAGCAGAACCGCTTCGGAACCTCGGCAAATATACGGTGGCCGATATGATCGCCGCCCGTTTCTCCGACAAGAAAGTGCGCGGCGTGGCAGCGTTGAACACGATCTCCATCTCCATCTTCTATATGATCGCGCAGCTCGTCGGGGCGGGTGCGCTCATCAAGCTGCTGCTGGGCCTGGACTATGTAACGTCCGTACTGATCGTGGGCGTGTTGATGACGATCTATGTTGTGTTTGGCGGCATGCACGCAACAAGCTGGGTCCAAATATCCAAAGCCGTGCTGCTCATGGCAGGCACGTTCATTATTTCGCTCATTGTATTTGCCAAATTCGATTTCAGCCTGACTCAAATGTTCCATCATATGAAGACGGCCACGCCGCTTCAGGAAGCCTTCCTGAACCCTGGCAACAAATACAAAATCCCGCTGGAGACGCTGTCGCTCAACCTTGCGCTCGTGCTCGGAACAGCAGGACTGCCGCATATTCTGACTCGCTTCTTTACCGTGAAGGACGCCAAGACGGCACGCAGCTCGGTTGTATACGCCACATGGATTATCGGCATTTTCTACGTCATGACGATCTTTCTCGGATTCGGTGCAGCGGCCTTCGTAGGTGCAGCGGATATTACAGCGGTTGACAAAGCAGGCAACATGGCTGCACCGCTGCTGGACTAAAGCCATAGGCGGCGACTTCCTGTTTGCGCTGATCTCGGCGGTTGCGTTCGCGACCATTCTCGCTGTGGTGACGGGGCTTGTGTTGTCCGCCGCATCGGCCTTCGCCCATGATTTTTACGGTCAAATCTTGCGCCGCGGCGAATCTTCGGAGAAGGAACAGCTGAAGATGGCGCGTTACGCATCGATTGGCGTATCCATCGTCTCCATTCTGCTTGCCTTGTTCGCTCAGAAGATGAACGTGGCGTTCCTCGTCTCGCTGGCCTTCGCCGTTGCAGCCAGTGCCAATTTACCGGTTATCCTGTTCACGGTATTCTGGAAAAGATTCAATACGACAGGCGCGATCACAGGCATGCTGACCGGATTGATCAGCACGGTGATTCTCGTAGCCCTGAGCCCGAATATATGGGATCCGGCCGGCAAAGCGATTCTGGTTGGCGATCCGATCTTCCCGATGAGCAACCCGGGCATTATCTCCATTCCCCTTGGCTTCCTGGCAGCTTATGTCGGCACGCTCCTGTCCTCCTCCAAGGATGAGGCCAAATATGCCGAGGTGCTGGTCAAGGCAAATACGGGCGCTTGATTCGATTTGAGCGTGCTTAAGACATTTGTTGAAGAAAAAAGGGCGTATCCTGCTGCTCGTCAGAGCAAAGGATTGTCCTTTTTTTGCCATTTTATCGTAGAATGGGAGAATAACAGCACCTCTGGGGCTGAGCGGAAGGAGGTCATCCAAGTGAACATGTCCGGCATCGTTTTTTTTCTGGCGATTGTGGTTGGCACGTTAATGATTACGTATTAGTGCCGCCAGGCGAACCACCAACACGAACGATTTCTATGCGGCGGGCAACCGGCTTAGCGGCTTGCAGAATGGACTGGCCATCTCCGGTGACTATATGAGCGCGGCGTCCTTCCTTGGCATTGCGGGTTCCATCGCGGTTTACGGCTTCGACGGTTTCTTCTATTCGATCGGCTTCCTCGCCTCCTATGTCATTGTCCAGTACATCATTGCCGAGCCGCTCCATAATCTGGGCAGGTATACGATGGCGGATGCGGTGGCGGTCCGGTTCGGCGAGAAACGGCTGCGCGGGTTTATCGCTGTCAACAATATGATGATTACCGTGTTCTATATGATTGCCCAGCTGGTTGGGGCCGGATGGCTCATCCATTTGCTATTCGGCCTTGAAACGTCGCTTGCCATCGTGCTGGTTGGCAGCTTAATGACTATCTACGTCACGTTTGGCGGGATGCTTGCGACGTCCTGGGTGCAGATCGTCAAGTCCATACTGCTGGTAAGCAGCACCTTTATCGTGAGCCTGATTGTGTTGGCCCGATTCGATTGGGATCTGCTCGGCTTATTCGCTTCCATGAAGCAGGCAACGCCGCTGCAGGAGCGGTTTCTGATGGCGGGCAATATGTTTGATCAGCCGCTCGATATGCTGTCCTTCAATATGGCGCTTGTGTTAGGGACGGCCGGACTGCCGCATATTATTGCGCGCTTCTACACGGTCAGAGACCCGCTAACGGTGCGCGCTTCGGTAAAGACGGCGACGTTTACGATCGGCATCTTCTACGCAATGACAATCTTTCTAGGCTTTGGAGCCGCCGCTTTTGTTGATTGGTCAGTTTTGTCCGAGCGGGTGGATCTGGCGGCGCCGCTGCTCGCAAGCGCGCTGGGCGGCGAATTCCTGATGGCGTTTGTATCGGCCGTCGCGTTTGCGACTATACTGGCCGTGATCTCCGGGCTTGTGCTGACGGCATCCTCAGCGTTTGCTCATGATGTCTACAGCAGCATCTTCCGCAGCGGGCAGGCGACGGAGGCACAGCAGATGCGAGTGGCCAAGCTTTCGGCCATCGTGGTTGGCATGGCCTCAATTGTGCTCGCGCTTGGCGCGCAGAAGCTGAACGTGGCGTTCCTTGTGTCGTTTGCCTTCGCAGTTGCCGCCTCGGCCAATCTGCCGGTGCTGCTGTTCACGCTATTTTGGCGGAAATTTAATACGTACGGCGCCATGTCGAGCATTGCGGCCGGTTTGATATCTTCCCTGCTGCTCATGGCTATCGGGCCTAATGTAATGGACCCGGAAGCAGGCTGGATTCGGGCAGAAGCGATCTTCCCGCTCAAGCATCCGGGCATCGTGTCGATACCGATCGGATTCGCTGGGGGCATCATCGGCACCGTGCTGTCGGGCAAAGCCAGCTCTACGGGCCAATTCAAGAAGATGCAGGCGATCGCCCATGTCGCTCCGGATGAGATCCGTACGCGTGAGCTTGGCTAAGGCTGACTCCATATGTTTTTTTGAAAACGAGGCTCATCCCATGTCCCATACTTTGTGCATATGCACAATAAAAACCGTTATGGCGTCAATAGGCTTGAATGCGGCATTCCGGTTATACTGAATCCTGTAAGCGCAATCATAGTTTCATAAAGGATGAATACATCATTGTTCACAAGCTATATTGCTTAAGGAGGCATACACAACATGGATGGGACTGTTATACATTGGGGCGGAGCCGTTGTCGGTCTGATTATCGCCATTGTCTTGATTTTTAGAAAAGTAAACCCGGTTTACGCCTTGTTTGGAGGCGCTGTCATTGGCGGTCTGCTGGGCGGAGCCACCATTGATCTGACCGTGCAGTATATTATCGAGGGCACCAACAGTGTCATGGGTGCTGTCGTCCGGGTCTTGGCTGCAGGGGTGCTCGCAGGGATATTGATTGAATCGGGAGCCGCGGAGCGCATTGCCGAGACCATTGTTGCCAAGCTGGGCGAGAAGAAAGCGCTTTTATCCATCGCGCTGGCAACCATGATTATCACCGCGGTAGGGGTATTCATTACCGTTGCGATCATTATCGTAGCGCCCATCGCTTTGTCCGTCGGCAAGAAGATCGGAATTTCCAAAACAGCCTTGCTGCTCGCGCTGGTCGGGGGCGGTAAAGCGGGGAACATCATTTCCCCGAACCCGAATACCATTGCTGTCGCCAAGGGTTTTGACGTCGATCTGGCTCAGGTCATGATCCATGGTTTCCTGCCGGCGGTTGCCGGACTGATTGTCACCATCATCGTGGCGAAGATGCTCACAAACAAAGGGGTTATGGTATCGGATAGCGATCAAGTGGCGGAGGAAGCCGGCAAGAAAGACAAGCCAAGCTTCGGACGTGCGATGGTTGCACCCATCGTGGCCATCGTCTTGCTGGCGCTGAATCCACTGGGAAGCATTCTGGGCATTGAAGCTCTTCAAGCCATCAAGATTGATTCCATGATTATTTTGCCGGTTGCCGGTATCATCGGTTTGATCGCCATGCGACAGACAAAGAGCATCATTGCTTATACCACCTCCGGTTTGAACAAAATGACCGGTACCGCAATCATCCTGATTGGTGCCGGCGCCATTGCCGGCATTATCTCCAAATCCAATCTGAGTGCCGTTGTGGTACAGGGTATCGATGTCATGGGCGTATCCGGCACATTCCTTGCGCCGCTCGCCGGTATTCTGATGGGAGCCGCTACGGCATCCACATCGACGGCATCCATTGTGGCCGCAGGTTCGTTTGGTGAAGCGATTCTGTCCATGGGGACAGCGCCACTTGCCGCAGCCGTCATGGTACACACGGGGGCAACGGTCATTGACCATCTGCCGCACGGGAACTTCTTCCACGTCACCGCAGAATCGGTGAAGATGAGCATTAAGGAACGGATGAAGCTGATTCCTTACGAAAGCATTGTCGGTCTGACCATGGCCATTGTCGCTACGATATTGTACGGATTTGTATTTTAAAGAGACTACAGCATAGATTTGAAATCAATAAGGATAGGCAGGGGATAAACCATGAAGCAGGATTATGTAATTGTACTCGCGCCCGATTCATTTAAAGAGAGCATGACCGCCAAGGAAGTCTGTGAGGCGATGGAACGCGGCATTCTGAAGGCAAACCCGAATGTGACCTGTATCCATGTGCCGATGGCGGACGGCGGTGAAGGCACGATGCAGTCCCTCGTGGATGCAACGGGCGGCACGGTGCACACCGCGATGGTCACGGGTCCGCTGGGCAATCAGGTGGAGGCGTCCTACGGTGTTTCGGGAGATGGCAGCACCGGCGTGCTGGAGATGGCCAGTGCAAGCGGGATCCACTTGGTGCCCCCGGCTGAGCGGAATCCGCTGGTAACCACGACTTACGGGACGGGTGAGCTGATTAAAGCTTGCCTGGATCATGGCGTGAGCAGGCTGCTGATCGGCATCGGCGGCAGTGCGACGAATGACGGCGGAGCGGGAGTTGTTCAGGCGCTCGGCGGCAAGCTGCTGGATGCGGAAGGGAGGGAGCTTGCTTTTGGCGGCGGGGGCTTGGGCAGGCTTGCAAGTTTTGACTTGACCGGCCTGGATTCACGACTGCAGCATGTGGAGGTCGAGGTGGCCTGTGATGTAACCAATCCGCTCTGCGGCGAGACGGGAGCCTCTCATGTGTTCGGACCGCAGAAGGGTGCTACGCCGGATATGATCGAGCAGCTGGACAGCAATCTGCGGAACTACGCCGGGGTTATGAAGCAGCAGCTGGGCAAAGATATCGTGGACTACCCAGGGGCTGGAGCGGCAGGCGGCCTTGGCGGGGGACTGATGGTCTTCCTGAACGGGACGCTGAAGAAGGGCATCGATATGGTTGTTGACTATACAGGTCTTGAAGAGAAAGTGCGCCAGGCGGATATGGTGTGGACCGGCGAAGGCGGGATGGACTTCCAGACGCAGTACGGCAAAACCCCGCTGGGCGTGGCGATGGTTGCGAAGAAGCATGGCAAGCCTGTTGTTGCCTTGGCCGGACGGATCGGTGACGGGATCGAGGTGCTGTACGATAAAGGAATGGACGCTATTTTTGGCATTATGCCGGGTGCGGCTACGCTATCGGAAGCACTGGTGAACGGACAGCAGAATGTGGAGAGAACATCGGAGAATATTGTCCGTCTCATGAACTCCTTGAACAAGTAATCATTCATTTCATAGTGAGAGAACAAGGGGGAGCTGACCTTTACGGGTCGGCTTCTTTTTCTACCGGCAGGATATGGATTGGAAGCGGGATGTGTAAACTATAGAGAGTAACTCTTGTATTGGGATCTTATACAGGACAGTACATGACAGGCAGGTAAGGAGGGACATAATGCATGAAACTATCACGTCCGCTGGCGGAGAATATCGCCAAAGAAATGATGCGTGTCATTCCTTACAATATTAATGTAATGGATGAGAACGGGGTCATTGTGGGCAGCGGGGACCCAGCACGGATCGGCACGCTGCACATCGGTGCCCAGAAAGCCATTCAGACCGGGAGAATCTATGAGGTCTATGAAGAAGGCGGCGGCATGAAGCCGGGGGTGAACGAGCCTATTGTAGTGAAGGATGAGGTGATTGGCGTGGTCGGCATCACGGGGCATCCCGATGAGGTGAGACCGCTCAGCAATTTGCTGCAGGTGACCGTCATTCTCCTGATCGAGCAGGAGCGTCAGAACAAGGCCATGTTGAACCAACGCCAAAATCGGGAGAAGTTCTACCATGAGTTATCCTATCGCAAGACACCTTACGATGAACCGTTTCTGGAGCGTGCCGAAGGCTATGGACTGGACCTGACGCGAAAATGCCGGGTGCTGCTCGTGCAGGGCTCTGTGGGAGGCAAAGTATTCCGGGGGCTGCAGCAAGCGTACCCTCAAAGCTGGAATTTGGAGAACGACAAAACCGTATTCTTCATGACAGACGCCATGAAATACCGGAGCCTTCTGGACAAGCTGACCGAGCTGGATGAAGTCCACAGCTTGGGGATTGGGGAGCGGGAGGAGCTGGCTGCCACATCGCTGGAGCAGGCGGTATCCGCTCTGGAGCTGGGCATGAACATCGACCCCCGCCGCAAAGTGAATTTCTACGAGGATTTAAGGTTTCTCATCAGCCTGGCTTATAATTCGGATGACACACAGGCTTCGCTGTATTCGCTTCTGGAGCAAGGCGGAGACAAGCTGGACCTCATTGAGACGCTTCAGGTATATATTTCCGAGAATGGGGATCACAACAATACGGTCAAAAGGCTAAATATCCACCGCAATACCCTGCATTACCGGTTAAACCGAATTAAGCAGCTGACAGGCAAAAATCCGCGCCATGTGCTGGACCTGTTCGAATTGTTGTGCAGCTTAATGTGGCGAAAATAAGCAGTGAGGCTGAGCGCGGTCTCGATCTGGAAGGGCTACCGGTTCTCGCTGACTCTTCCTGCAGAAATATTTCACGGCATATCATCGGCAGGGGCGGTGAAGGGCTGAGAAGAGGTAATGAGAAAGGCGCGCGGCTCTTTTTTGTCTTATGGCAAAAGAGTCCAATGAACAACAGGGCAGCTTCAAAGGCCATTATGACCTTGGAGCTGCCCTGTTGTCTGACTTTATTTAATGCCGAGCCGCATGCGGTAGCTGAGCATCACGGGGAGAGTACGCCCTTGAAAATGCTCCTCGACCAGCGTATGAAACAGTGCAATTTTGTCGTTGATTTCGTTTTGCTTCAGCTTGAATACGGTTTGGATGCCGCCTTGACTGACAGCAAGGCCGGTATAGCGTTCCGCGGTGAACGGCTCCATATGGTGGAATACAATTTCCTTGGAGAAGCGGAACACACCGCTCTCGCGGATGTGCTTCAGATGCTCGTTCTTATTCCCTTTATAGGCCTGCTCCTGAGTATCCACATGGCGGTCAATGATGGTTTCAGCCAGTTCAATCAACTCAAGATAGGTTTGTTCAACTTTCCGGGTGAGGCTTGGCGGCCAGTCGCAGTCATATACAGCGAATATACCGTCCTCGCGCAGCACACGGGATACCTCTTTTAACGTACTGGCAGGGTCCATCCAGTGGAAGGACTGGGAGCAGGTAATGATGTCTGCGGATTGATCCGGCAGTGCCAGCTGATTGGAATAACCGGAGACGAACTTGATATCGGCAGCGTTTCCATGGGGACTGCTGCCTTGCTCTTGCTGCAGCGACTGCCATTTGGCGATAGCTTTGCCCCGCATATCGTCATTCGGCTCGACGCCGATGACTTGGTCCGCGGTATCTCTCCATGCAAACGAGGATAACCCCGTCCCGCAGCCCAAATCGACAACAAGCGAGGGCTTGTGTTCCAAATATCCTGTTAGAAGTGTAACAACCTCCTGAGGAGCTTCCGGGCGATGCTGGTCATAGGTATCCTCAAAGCCGGTGAAACGATCCACATTACTGGCCCGATTGCCTTCGGGAACGAAATCCTTGCTCCACACTTCGGTCATATCCTTGGTCATCGTTATTCATCTCCTTATCCGGGTACATAAGCTGGGCATTGCAATTTGAGCTTGCTTGGCTGTGCGCGAGTCTGGATGAGGACTCCATTGCCGTATCCTGCTGCTTTAATGCCATCATATCACAGCAAGGGAGCTTATCAACAGACGGACTTGACCCAAGCGGTGCCTGTACAGGTACAATAGAGGGACAGGGAGAAGGAAGAGGGATGAATATGAAGAGAACAACATCACCGAAGGGAATCTTCTTCGATGTGGATGATACATTGTATGACCATTTGGCGCCTTTTCGCGAGGCTGTTCAAGAGACGGCCCGTCCAGGCGAGGCATTTCCCTATGAAGCGGCATACCATCGGATGCGATATTACAGTGACCGCTTGTCCGTTGAGCTGGGAGGTGCTGGCACGGCAGCTTACGGGGAAGCCGTCGAGGAGATGCGCAGACGCCGATTTCAATTAGCGCTGGCTGAATTCGGCATCCCACTGTCACTGGAGGCGGCCGAAGTGGTACAGCAGACCTATCTGGATCGGCAGTATACCATCAGAATGTTTGCCGGTGCCCGGGAGCTGCTGAAAAAGTTGGCGGACGCCGGGCATGTGGTCGGCTTGATTACCAATGGACCGGCGGATCACCAGATGAACAAAATAGCGGCTATGCAGCTCGGTGATCTAATCCCGCCGGATCGTTTGTTCGTATCCGGCGCCGTTGGCTGGGACAAACCCGATCCGCGGATATTCCGCCATGTGAACCAGCTGACCGGCACTGCGCCGGAGAGTTCTTATTACATCGGGGATTCATGGCGCAATGATGTGATTGGCGCACTCGCCGCGGGCTGGAATATCATCTGGTTCAATCACCGGAGCGTTGCTCCCGAGTCGGAACATGAGCCGCACCATATTGTCACGAGTTATGGCGAGCTGGAGCGGCTGCTTGATGAGCTGATTGGATAAGGATGAAATGCCGCTTCTAGGCTGCACCGGAGAGTGTTTGATGTTTGGTTAACCCCCCAGACGATGCCCAGGTGGTTGTTTATGATGGAGACCACGAACAAAATGGCCCGAAATGAACCGCGTGTGGATGGAACCTGGGAGATCACTGTGCCTCATGAGGAAGACTGGTTGGCAGAGGATATCGAGCAAGCACGGACCGAATACATCACCAAACCGAGCATGGCTGGGGTAAAAGATGTTTGAAGGGCTGGAGCAGCGTCTGGAGACAGGAAAGATGAATGATCTCGATCTAATGAACTAGGGAGCGTGTTTTATAGATGAAGAGTATAACCCCGTTTCTGATGTTTCAGGGCAATGCGGAAGAAGCCATGAACCATTACATTTCCATAATCGAGGATTCCGAGATCACGAGTATCGACTTGTACGGCCCGAATGAGCTGGGAACCGAGGGAAGTGTCAAACATGCGACCTTTACATTAAAGGGACAGACCTTTATGTGTATTGACAGCAATGTGCAGCATGGTTTCACGTTCACGCCTTCATTCTCCATCTATCTGACCTGCGAGTCGGAAGCGGAGATCGAGAAGCTGTACGGGGCATTAATCGATGGCGGGAGTGCTATGATGCCGCTGGGCAACTATGGCTTCAGTGAACAATTTGGCTGGATCGCGGACAAGTTTGGCGTGTCATGGCAGCTGGATCTGCCAAACAAAGCATAGTGTCAGGCAGCCGATCTAAACAGGACGGGCCCAAGTGGGGCCGTCTTTTTTTATGTGCGGGTACTGCAAGATGCCGTGCAGCCGCTGCCGGGTGTCCAGAACCAAGAACTATCTCCTTGTTGTCCTCTGACCTAAATGATCACTTCATGTGGTCATGATCATGACTCTCCATATCCCGCTTATTCCGTATACTGCTTACGGAATTGCAGCGGCGATAGGCCGAAACGCGCGGAGAAGCGGCGGGAAAAATAGGGCGGATATTGAAACCCAACATGCTCTGCAATATGCGACATGGACCACCTTGTGGTCAGCAGCAGCCGCTTTGCCTGATCCAGGCGGTATTGAAGCAGATACTCTGTTGGGGTTACGCCATGGGATTCTTTCATGCAGCGCGTCAAATAATTGTAGTGAAAATGCAGGTCTGCTGATAACCGCGCATTGCTGATGGGTTCGCGATAGTGCATTTTGATATAGGATTCCACTTGTTCCGCCACTTTGCGCACCCGCGACTGTTCCTGGTCGGACCTCGACGGATCAAGCAGCTGCAGCAGTTCAATAAACAAGGTTTGTTCCCGCCAAAATGCGGTAGACCTCGGTTCGGTTGCCAATAGGTGCAGAGACTCGAACTGTTGGTAAACTTGCTCCGGATAGGGTATACGGCCTTGTTTGGGCAGCTCAATATTGTGTGAGATTGAATCATGTCCGGTTATATCCGGTGTCAGGGTCTGAAAATGCAGCCAATAGAAGGACGTTTCTTCTCGGCAATCCTGTACCGCGAAGTGGTAAGCATCGGGGAGCAAGACGACCATATCCCCCGCACACAGTTTCCAGTGCTGCCTCTCTTCGCCCAAGAACAGGCAGCCGCTTTGCACCAGGATGAGATCGAAGACGCCAAGGTTTCTTCGGTTCGGATGCGACTCACCCGGCATATAGTGTGTTTTACCTGATTCAAGGAAGAAGGGCAGCGGCAGGGAAGGGAAGGCAAGAACGCTTCGTTCCGTCACGGATTCACCTCCAAGGGATGTGTGAGATTGTATAAGAAATTAGGTCATTTTTGATATCGTTTTCATCCTATCATAGATCGTAGAATGGGAAGTGTCGAGGCTTTATCCTATCGAATCTCAAAGGAGTGTATTGAAGATGATGACTCTTGCTTCGTGTTCTGCTGCCGTACCTCTTAAGCAAGTGAAACTGACGGACCCGTTCTGGGCCCGTTACATAGAGCTGGTAAGGGATGTGGTGATTCCGTACCAGTATGAAGCCCTGCATGATCGAATCCCGGGTGTCGAGCCAAGTCATGGCGTCTCCAATTTTCGAATCGCTGCCGGCAGGGACAAGGGCGAGTATGGCGGGATGGTATTTCAGGATAGCGATGTTGCCAAATGGCTGGAGGCTGCGGCGTATTCGCTTGCCATTCACCCGGATCCGAAGCTGGAAGAGCAGGTGGATCAGCTGATTGATCTTGTGGCCGCTGCCCAGCAGCCCGATGGATACCTGAATACGTATTTCACGGTGAAGGAGCCGGAGAAGCGCTGGACCAATCTGACGGATTGCCATGAGCTGTACTGTGCCGGACATATGATGGAAGCCGGGGTAGCGCACTATCTGGCAACAGGGAAGCGGAAACTGCTGGATGTGGTGTGCCGCCTGGCGGATTATATCGATTCCGTTTTTGGGCCTGAGGATGGCAAAATTCACGGATTTGACGGGCATCAGGAGATCGAATTGGCGCTTGTCAAACTGTATGAGGTGACCCGGGAGCCGAGATATTTGAGCCTGAGCCAGTATTTCATAGATGTGCGCGGCACGGAGCCTCACTTCTTCCTTCAGGAGTGGGAGCAGAGAGGGCGGAAATCATTCTACTCCTCGGTAGCCAACCCGCCGCACTTGCCTTATCATCAGAGTCATCTGCCCGTAAGGGAACAGAGGGAGGCGGTTGGACATTCGGTCCGGGCCGTGTACATGTACACGGCCATGGCGGACTTAGCGGCCAGAACAAAAGACCCCGCTCTTCTGGAGGCTTGCGAGAACCTGTGGTTTAACATGGTCCATAAACAGATGTACATTACCGGAGGCATCGGTTCAACCCATCATGGAGAGGCGTTCACGACGGATTATGATCTGCCGAACGATACGGTGTATGCCGAGACCTGTGCCTCCATTGGTTTGATCTTTTTTGCCCGGCGCATGCTGGAGCTGGCTCCCAAATCGGAGTATGCGGATGTGATGGAGCGCGCGCTGTTCAACACGGTCATTGGCAGTATGGCTCAGGACGGGCGGCATTTCTTCTATGTCAATCCGCTTGAGGTATGGCCTGCGGCCTGTCGCCATAATCCGGGCAAGTTCCATGTGAAGCCGGTTCGGCCGGGCTGGTTCGCCTGCGCTTGCTGTCCGCCGAATGTGGCGAGACTGCTGTCTTCGCTGGGTGAATATGTGTATACGATGAACGAGGATACGCTGTACACCCATCTATACATGGGGGGTGAAGCATCGGTTCAGTTCGGGGATGTGCCTGTGAAGGTCATTCAGAACAGTGCGCTGCCTTGGAATGGGGACGTCACACTTACTATCCAGCCGGAGAAGGCTGTTGAGTGGACGGTGGCTCTCCGCATGCCGGATTGGTCCCGCGGCAAAGCAGATTTGCGCTTGAATGGGGAAGACGTGAGCATAGAGGATGTTATGAAAGACGGCTATGTCTACATCAAGAGAGTATGGGCGCCGGGAGATACCCTGGAGCTGGAGCTCTCCATGGAGATCCATCAAGTAAGGGCTAATCCGAATATACGGGCTAACGCCGGTAAAGCCGCAATCCAGCGTGGACCGTTGGTATACTGCCTGGAAAGCGTAGATCATGGAGCGCCGATGTCGTCCGTATCGCTAGCTCGCGAGCCTAAGCTGAGCTCACGGTTTGATCCCGATTTTCTCGGAGGGGCGGTTGTCATTGAAGGGGAAGGCTGGCGTGAAGAATCCGGTGACTGGGGCGATGATCTGTATCGAACTTCGCCAACGCCGCTGCGTCCCGCAGCGCTCAAAGCCATTCCGTATTATTTATGGGGCAATCGTGGCGAGAATGAGATGACGGTGTGGATGCATTTGCAGTAAATGAAGCCAAACAGCAGAAAGGGCTTGCTCAAGGTCGGTTGACCTCGCGCAAGCCCTTTTTTTATTCGAATGTATGCAGCTCCAGATTTATTTCAGCAGCTTCTTGATATCTTCTTCCATCTTCTCCGGGGTATCCGTTGGCGCAAAGCGTTTAACCACCTTGCCGCTGCGGTCCACCAGAAACTTGGTGAAGTTCCATTTGATTGCTTTAATGCCGAGCGCGCCGGGGGCTTCACTGGTCAGGTGTTTGTAGAGGGGATGAGCTTGCGAGCCGTTCACATCAATCTTGGAGAATAAAGGGAAGGTTACGCCATGATTGAGCTTGCAGGCTTCCTCGATCGCGGAATCCTCCTCCAGCTCCTGATTCATGAATTGGCTGCTGGGGAAGCCAAGCACGGCCAGTCCCTGATCACGGAATGTCTGATGCAGCTTCTCCAGACCGTCAAATTGAGGGGCAAAGCCGCATTTGGTTGCCGTGTTTACGATGAGCATCACCTCACCCTTGTAGGGCTCGAGTGTTTGGGACTCGCCGCGTATCGTTTTTACTTCATATTCATAAATGGACATCGCCGTAGAACCTCCTCTGATAGGATGTATATAGAAACAGAGTATATCCTTTTACCATGGATTGCAATTTAATAGAACCGTGATATCAGGTTATACATGCTATAAATATGACAGATCAAGGAGCGCAATACATGATGTGGAAAATATAAAGTAAAAATTTGTATTTTTATCTGGACGTATTTAGGAAATATGTGATAGTAGTAGAATAAGTAGTTAAGCAGATGAAGCAAGACAAGAGGGGTCTGCTGAGACTTTTGTTTGGGAGGACAATATGAGATTAAGAACACAAATGCTCAAAACGACGGTGACCAGTCTGCTCGCTTTTATGTTCATCGTCCTGATTGTGCTGGTTCCAAGGGATTTGAATCTGTCGCTGGACGGCAATTTAGTGGTGACCAATTATTCCTTTGATCTGGGCCAGTATGTTACGTACATCCGTGACTATTTTGCAAGCGCTATTCAGAACGGGACGCTCGGGGGAACGCGGTATATCGGCCAGTCCTCGGAAGCGGCTGCTTTTGAAGCTGTTGGCAAAAGCCTGCTGGTTATTGTATCCGCTTTACTGATAGGATTCGTGTTAGGTATTCTGAAGGGAGTTTTGGACTACAAATTGTCCAAGACCAAATTCAGCGTGCTGGGGCACTGGACGACATGGTTGTTCCAGTCCATTCCGGATTTTTTCCTGATGCTGATCGCCCAATGGGTGCTCATTAAGCATGTTCCGGCTATCCGTTATTTTGCGGTTGACGGCTGGGAGGCTTTCGTGCTGCCTTCGCTGCTTGTCTCAATTTACCCGATATTTTTTATTGCCCGGATCACGTCGGCTTCGCTGCTCGCACAGGAAGGCAAACTATACATACTGCTGGCTAAAGCCAAAGGGCTGAGTGACCGGAAGGTCGTCTACAAACATATGCTGCGAAACGGCATCGCAACCATCCTGACCCATCTTCCGGGTCTGCTGGTCTTCATCTTGTCGAACCTGCTCGTGGTGGAATATTACCGCAACTATCCGGGAGCGGCTTGGAGATTGTTTCAGGCGCTGGATTTCAATACGTTCAGCGGCACCGGCGGCAACTATGAGCCGGGTGTCATTATTTATATCGCATTTTCCTTCATGGTGCTGTTCATGATCGTTCAATGGATCAGTCATTCGGCACGCAAGTACTTTGATCCGCGATAAGAAACGAGGTGAGTTATCTTGAAGAATTTCCCTTTATGGATTGGCGGCATTCTGCTTGCTTTCTTTGTCTTTGTTATGCTGGCGGGGCCGTACATGCCCTTCATTGATAAGGATTTGAAGAATGAACCCTCCAGATGGGTCATGAAGGACGGCAAGCAGAAGCTGACCCTTCCGCCTTATAAACCTTCTTCGAAGAACTGGCTTGGATCGGATAAGAGGGGGGTCGATAACTTGAGCAAACTGGTTGTGACCGCCAAGGATACGATTCTGCTGGTGCTCGCGATTACGGCTGCCCGATATGCGATCGGGGTGCCCCTGGGACTGATCGCTCGTAAGAAAAAGGGCTTCACCCACCAGTTCATTACCTTCTGGAACCAGATGTGTTCCTATTTGCCGCCGGTCTTCGCATCCGCGCTGCTGCTTGCGCTTCCGTTCTTTCTCTTCTCCCAGCAGCGGATGGGCTGGGCCATACTGATTCTGGCCAGCGTTGAAGCCGGGCGGGTGGCCATCACGATTCAGCAGCAGGCCCACAAGATGGCAAGCGAGCCTTACATGGAAGCCGGAACCGCGTTAGGTCTTCGCACGAGGACGTTGACGAAGAATTACTATATCCCGGTCATGTTCCCCGAAGTTATCGTCAACTTCTGTTTGGATATGGGGAAGGTGATGCTCCTCCTCGGTCAGCTTGCGATTGTGAACATCTTCCTTGGTCACGAGTGGAAGGAAGTCAACTATTATGTCATGGAATTCGTGGAGACCGGGTACAACTGGGCGACGATTCTGTCCAAGAATCGAGCGGACATCTGGTTAGGAAAGTTCCAATTCGTTGTGTATCCGGCATTTGCCATGATGCTGCTGATCATAACGTTCAACCTGTTAGGCGAAGGCTTGCGCCGTCGTTTTCAGGTTAAGGGCTGATTAGAGCCCGGCCGTTAACGTCAAAAAAACCGGAAGAATGAAGGCTATCGCAAGGCGCTTCCCATGTGGAGCCATACCTGGCGGAGAGCCATTCTTCCGGTTTTTATAGTCTCTGTATAATGCGTCCGCTGTTTAAGCTTCTACGGGAAGCTCCGGATGAGCCCAGACAGATACACTGCCTCCGTTAACCGGAAACAGAGCGAACCCGTCCTCACCGATCGTGATCCGGTCCTTCCGGGTGCGAGTCAGATCCACCCATATCTCTCCGGCGCGATGCTCACCAACAAACATTCTCTTCTCCCCGGCATCCCCGTTAGCGATCACCACGGCACAGCCGGAATGCTCGATTTCCTCGATCCCCCGGCGGACCCAGCCAATCGTGTTCGGATGGTCAAAATAATCATCTTGCTCGCCATACGCCCGGTTCACCCTGGCATACAGCAGCGGGTCAATGGCCTCTCTCTTGCCGGGAATGGGCTTCTCGCCGCCGATCCCGTAATAATCTCCGTAGAAGACGGAAGGATAACCGTCCTTGCGCAGCAGAATCAGCGCATAAGCGCTCTGTTTAAACCAGTCCTCCACCCACGATTCCAATGATTCCTGCGGCTGTGAATCATGGTTGTCCACAAACGTAACGGCATTCATGGGGTGCGATGCGACGAGTGTATCGTCGAAGATCTTTCGCAGATCGAAGGAACGGCCGGCTTTGGAAGCAGCTTGGAGTTTGTAGTGGAGGGAAACATCAAACAGATCGATTTTGTAATCCACCGTATCCAGGAAATGCCGGCAGTCCTCAAGCTCGGGATTCCAGAACTCGCCCACGATGTAAAAATCCTCTCCGCGTTTTTTCTTCATGGCTGCGGCAAATTCTTTAATGAAATCATGGTTGATGTGTTTGATGGCATCAAGCCGGAACCCGCTGCATTGCAATGTATCCACGAGCCACTGGCCCCAGGCGGTCATTTCCTTGCGTACATCCGGATGACCGTAATCTATGTTGGCAAACATCAAGTAGTCGTAATTCCCGAATTCATTGTCCACCTTGTCGCTCCAGGATTTATTCTCGCCCACAATTCGGAATATGCCGGAGCGCTTGCTCTTATCATCATAGTCGGTTCCGTTAAAGTGATTGAAATTCCATTGGAACGAGGAATACTGATCACCGCGGCCAGGGAAGGTGAATTTGGTCCAGCCCTCGATCTCGAACGGCTTGGATATATCCTTCGTCCGATCCATCTCATCAACCTGGATAACCTGAAACCGCTCGGTTTCATCAGCACCCGCCTTATGGTTCATCACCAGATCCACATAGACGGCAATCCCGTGCTTGTGGCAGGCTGCAATGGCATCGGTTAGTTCCTGCTTGGTCCCGTATTTGGTGCGAACCGTTCCCTTCTGGTCAAACTCCCCCACGATCGTACAGGTCATACACCCCATACCCGTTATCCTCGGCGGAGGATGCTTTGGTCACGGGGGGAATCCAAACCGCATCGATTCCTGCCTTACTCAGCTCCGGTGCTGCGCTTTTGAGTCGATTCCAGTGCGAGCCATCGGCTGCAACATGCCATTCGAAGAATTGCATAATCGTATGATTTCGTTGCATACTTCCATCTCCTCTACAATGATAGCTCTGTATAAATACTGCGTGCTAAATCTCAAATACCCAAGAAAGCAGGGGAGCTAAACCTTTGTGCCCGATGAGTGGGTCCAGTTGCTTTAGTTTTACCCTAAAATGGAAGGAAAAAGACGGGGGTTCTTCATCGACAGAAGAGCAAGAAACGGACATGACACCGGAGCATTTTCTTCAAATATAAGGTTGCAGCTCTCTTATTCCAATAGTTCCCGCAATTCGGCATCCACACACCTCTTCGGCTTGGTTCATCTGTGCAAAAAAAACCATCCCCTGCGCATGAATATGCGTTAGGATGGTTTTTGGTTCGTACACAATGGCTGCCGATCCCGCTCACTCAAGCCATAGCATAGGTAAGCAGGATTAGCAGCGCAGTGGTGATGGACATGGCCAGCAGCGGCCGCCATGCGCTGCGCAGATCCTTCAAGTGGACATTCAGGCCAAGTCCCACCATCGCCATGGCAAGAAGGAAGGAAGCTGCCTGAGAAATCGTATCCTTGATCGGCAGAGGAATGATCGGTTGTCCGGTCCATTCCCAGCTTCCCAGTATACTCGCTGCAATGAAGCCGAGCAGGAACCAGGGGAACTCCATCTTCGTGTGGCTCTCGATGCGCCCGGTACGTTTCATCCAGAGCATGAGCACGACACTGAGCGGTACGAGCAGAAATACCCGTCCCAGCTTGGCAAGCAAGCTAATGGCCAGCGCGTCCTCACCCGCCGGAGCGGCTGCGAGGGCTACATGGGCAATCTCATGCAGACTTACTCCCGACCACACACCATACTGGGTGTCCGTCAGAGGAAGCAGCGGCTGAACGAGGGTGTAGCCAATGGCAACAATGGTTCCAAGAAAGGCGATAAGGCCCGCTCCAAGCGCCGTGTCCTTCTCCTTGGCCTTCACAATGGGGGACACGGCGGCAATGGCAGCCGCGCCGCAGACACCGGTTCCAATGCCGAGCAGAAGGGACAGGGACATGTCGGCTTTAAGCCATTTGGCAATTAGCAGCGTCAGCCCAATGGCTACAACAACACTGATCACATCCTTCAGCATCAGGCCCAGGCCTTGCTGGAACACGATGCCGATATTCAGCTTCAGGCCATACAGAATGATGGCCAGACGCAGCAGCCGCTTGGCTGTGAATTGAATGCCGATGCGCAGCCGCTCCGGGTAGCCGCGCAGTTGCCGGTATAAGGCGGCGATCAGAATCGCCCAGGCAAGCTGGCCTAGGTAGCCAAGACCCGGGATGCTTGCTAGTGCATAGCCCATGAGGGCAATGATAAAGGTGAAGGCAATGCCGCCTGCGGCGGCAGGCAGTGTATCATGTGTCCAACGAACCAGGCGATGGACGGTTGCTTGTGATTTGGAATAGGCTGGTTCAGTCATAAGGTCTAACCTCCGATTCGTTCGGTTGGTCTGAACCCATCGTATCCCATTCGGCTGGATAAGAAAAATAAATCATTATAATAGTCATCATAAGTAATCAGTTATGGTAATATCATCTCATATTGATGAGGGACGCAAGAGAAGCGAAGGAGGTCCAAGATGGATCAAGCACTAGAGGTATTTGTAACGGTCGTGGAGAAGGGGAACTTCACCCGTGCAGCCGAAGAACTGCTCATGACACAACCTGCGGTAAGCCAGTATGTCCAGGCATTGGAGCGGTCTGTTGGCACCAAGCTGCTGGACAGAACCAATAAATACGTCCGCCTCAATAAAGCCGGAGAAATTGTATACCATCACGCGAAGGAGATTCTGGGCCTGTACACGCGCATGAATTCACTTGTGGATGATTTGATGCACCGTGCTGGCGGGAACCTCTCCATTGGCTCCAGCTACACCTTCGGGGAGTATATGCTGCCGCATTTGATCGCATATATGAGAGAGCATTATCCGCTAATTCGCCCTACGATCACGATCGGGAATACGACCGAGGTGGCGGAGATGATTCTGCGCCATGAAGACGGATATCGGTATCGTTGAAGGGGATTATCATGATGAGAAGCTGCATATCGAGGCTTTTGCAGAGGATGAAATGGTGGTGATGGTTCCCCGCGACGGGCGGTATGATCATCTGCAGGAGCTGGCGCTTTCCGAGCTTGCCAATGAGACCTGGATTGTAAGAGAGGCCGGATCAGGCACGCGGGAGGCCACGGAGCGGATGTTTACCCGGTATGGTGTTCACCCTGAACATATCGTGGAGTTCGGAAGTACGCAGTTGATCAAGGAATCCGTAGAGGCAGGTCTCGGCGTTACCCTGCTGTCGCGATGGGTAGTGCGCAAAGAGGTTCAGCTCGGAACCCTGCATATGCTGGCACCCAACGGTAAGCCGGTAGCGCGGCAGTTCTCGTGGATTACGCAGAAGACACCCTATCATACAAAGGCGGTTGAGGTATTTCTGGAGCTGCTGCATCAGCGGCGCGGATTTCCGAAGGAAGTGTGAATATGCGTGAAATGATCGAAGAGAATGGACATCCCTGACAAGGGATGTTTTTTTGTTAGGACATGATTACAAATGAGATAAATGGTCAAAAATAAATACTAAAATCCATAGATAAGCTATTCATGATGAATTGATATGAAAATCGGGCGTAAGGAGGGTTAAACGATGAAAACATTTAATACCATTGCTTTGCTGTTATTGATCGTTGGGGGCATTAACTGGCTGCTTGTAGGCCTGTTTCAATACGATTTGGTAGCTGCATTGTTCGGTGGGCAGAGTTCTGCAGGCTCCCGTATCATCTATACGATTGTGGGTCTGTGTGCATTATACTCGATCCGCTTTTTCGGTGATGTTACGAATGATGATAGACGATCCTAGCTAGATAAGTCATGTTTCATAACATGTACATATCATAAGTCGGGATTTAATTCGATATTCGCATCTGGTAAAAAAGCTGCTCCGTTTCACGGGGCGGCTTTTTTTTCTGCCTTTATTCCGATATTGTCCATGGCTGCACAATCTCATGTCAGGTGCAAAATCAACATATATTCCTGGTTTTTCCCAGTGTTTATCAGTGTCTATATGGCCTATACTCCAAGTTAAAAACGACATATTTACGGAGCAGGGAAGGAACTCATAGAATAAAACCAAGTCATAACGATGCTTGAAGGAATGATAGCTGAATGATAGATAATATAACACATATTCTATCGGGATTTCTTCTTGCGCAAACAGAGAAAGGTCTGCTTCGCACATATAAACATGAACGAAGCAGACCGGAAGAACGATGGCATCAACCATACATGAGGAAGGGAGCGAGATAGCTGCAAAGCAGGCAAACCTTGATTTCGTTTAGGAATGAAATGCTCTGTACATGGCATCCAGCAGACTGTGTGTTGTATCGCAGCTATATTCCCAGAACATGATACCCGCCAGCCCCTGATCCTGAATGTATTTGCATTTATGGGTTAACGATTCCGGATCATCGTATGTAATGAAGCTGCTGCCATCGAACAAATAAGGGGCTTTGGCTTCATCATCCCAGAACCGCTTGAACTGAGGGTTATTGAAATAGTCGGCCGTGAGCTGGGTGTAAGTCGGACCATAGCCACCCGAGGATGGAGCGATCTGGAGATAACCGTTGTTTACATCCGGCACGTCCTTCCATCTTCTGGAGTAGAATGCGGCACCGATCACGATTTTCTCTCGCGGCACGCCCGCTAGGGTGAACATGCGTACGGAAGCATCCGCACTAATTCGAAACAGATCGCCAGTAGAGGTATAGAGGTTGGCATGATGGCCCGTTAATGTATGGAACCCGCCGCGCATGTCGTAGGTCATGAGCTGGATGAAGTCAAGATAAGGGTGGATGTCGCTTATTTCGGTACCCTCAATATAATACTGATCGGCTCCGGCAGCGATGGTGAGCAGATAGCGATGATTCCTCCCCTGTCCGTAGTGATCGAGCGCTTCCCGCAGCTCCTTCAGCAGCACGGTAAAGTTCCCCTTGTCGTTAGGCGATGCAGTCGTTCCGGCTATTGAGTAGCAGGGATATTCCCAGTCCAGGTCGATGCCGTCAAAAGGAAACTCCTGCAGCAGAGCTATCGCTGATTCGCACACGCTTTGTCTTCCCGCTGCCGTGGATGCAGCTTCCGAGAATCCGTCTGAGCCCCAGCCGCCAACGGATAACAGGATCGTGAGCTTGGGATTGATGGATTTCAGGCGCTGGATTTCGTGAACGGTATCCGTGTCAGCATACGTAATCTTGTCTTCTTGGATATGAGCGAAAGCAACGTTTAGATGAGTGAGCCGCTGGGCATCCTCGGCAGTGATCTGGGATAAGACCTTGCGCCCTGCATAACCGGCCAGAATCCAGGATGATGTCTGCATACGTGAATACCTCGTTTCGTGAAGAATATGTGGGTTTTGTCTTTACGGTTTATTTTTCCAACTTACGTTCAGATCTGGCATCTGTCAAGCTCATGCACGATGCTGTAATGACAACTTCAGGTGGGAAAAGGGTCAAATTCTACATGTTTTACTTCTCCGAAATGACAATGGCAAGTTGGGGTCAAAAGCCTAAAATCCCGTGATGACAGCACTTTCCGGGTCTTAAGGTGACAATTGAAAACGACATATTTACGGATGAGCCCGCGGTTCATACACTTGGGATGTAAGCGTTAACAATTTTCCGAAGCGAAGCAGAGCCGCACGATATCGAGGTGTGGTCAGTGGCCTCATTCCTTACATGTAAACAGGAGTGTTATTCGCTTTTCCTGCAAAGACGGCCTGATTTTCATTAGAAAAGGAGGGAGCAACCGATGCAGCCAGATGGGAAGTCCGCCTTGTCGCCAGACCTATCGGTGAACACGATTCCGAATCGCAAGAAAAATACGTTATGGAGGAGGATGATTCGAAACTGGGAGTTGTATCTGTTTATCGCGCCAGCATTTTTGTACTTTGTGATTTTCCATTACGGGCCGATGTACGGCATACAAATCGCATTTAAGAACTTTATCCCTACATTAGGGGTTACGGGCAGTCCGTGGGTTGGATTCGATCATTTCGTACGCTTCTTCAATTCATATTATTTCTGGGATCTGCTGTGGAATACCCTCAGCATCAGCTTGTACGAGCTGGCTATAGGCTTTCCGCTGCCCATTATTCTGGCCTTGGCCTTCAATGAGGTAAGGGATTCCTTCTTCAAGCGCACCGTGCAGACCGTAACGTATGCGCCGCATTTTATTTCCGTTGTGGTCATGTCCGGTATGATTATTACCTTCTTGTCTCCATCGTCAGGGATGATTGTCAATCTGGTGGAGGGCCTTGGATTTCAAGCGCCTCAATTTCTAACAGATCCTGCATGGTTCAAGACCGTGTATGTGCTGTCCGGTGTCTGGCAGAGTACAGGGTGGGGCACCATTATATACCTTGCTGCCCTGTCGGGGGTGGACCCGCAGCTGCATGAAGCCGCTGTGGTGGACGGTGCAAGCCGGTTCAAACGGATTCTTCATATTAACATCCCGGCCATTATTCCTACGATCACCATTTTGTTAATTCTGAACATGGGCAGCATTCTCGGCGTCGGCTTCGAGAAAATCCTGCTGCTGCAAAATCCGCTGAACATGGGCTCGTCCGATGTCATCTCGACATTCGTCTACCGTTCCGGTCTGGTTGATGCGCAGTACAGTTTCTCCACAGCTGTCGGATTGTTCAACTCGGTAGTGAATGCGATTCTGCTGATCGCGGTGAATCAAATTGCACGCCGCACCAGTGAAAACAGTCTGTGGTAGAAGGAGGGGAAAACACATGTCATCCGCGGTTAAGGAAAGCAGAAGCGACAAATTGTTCCTGGTATGCAACTACATCTATCTGACGATAGCGCTCGTCATTGTGCTGTACCCGCTGCTATACATCGTCAGCGCCTCAATCAGTGATCCCAAGTATGTCAGCTCCGGCGAAATGTGGCTTATTCCAAAAGGGATTACGTTTGACGGTTATGCCCGGGTGTTTGAGAACGCCAACATCTGGATCGGTTATAAAAATACGATTATTTATACGGTGGTAGGCACCATCGTCAACCTCATTGTCACCCTGCCGGCAGCGTATGCGCTGAGCCGCTCGGACTTCGTAGGACGGGGCTTCTTCATGGCGTTGTTCCTGGTAACGATGTTCTTCGGCGGAGGGCTCGTCCCGAGCTATCTGCTGGTTAAGGATCTTGGCATGGTAAACAGCATGTGGGCACTCATTCTGCCAGGCGCCGCATCTATCTGGAATATTATCGTATCCCGCACGTTCTTCCAGTCCACCATTCCGAAGGAGCTGCAGGAAGCGGCCCATATCGACGGGTGTACTAACTTCCGGCTGTTCATCCGAATTGTGCTTCCGCTCTCCATGCCTATCATTGCTGTCATGGCACTCTTCTACGGAGTCGGACACTGGAACAGTTACTTTAGCGCCATGATCTATCTGAATGATTCAGCGAAGTACCCGCTGCAGCTCTTCCTGCGCCAGATCCTGGTGCTTCAGGAGATGGCAGCGCAGGGCGGCGGAGCCATTGATGCCTCTTCAGCGACGGCGATGAATACCAAAGCGGAAATCGCTGCGCTGGTCAAATATGCCGTCATTATTGTTGCGACCGTTCCGGTCATTGCGATTTATCCGTTCCTTCAGCGTTACTTTGTGCAGGGTGTTATGATTGGTTCCGTCAAGGGCTGATCTTAAACCATAATCCACACTAAAAAGGGGAGTTGTTGTCATGAAAAAGCTTCGCAAGGCTTCATCGATTGTACTCTGCCTCACCTTATCAGCAGCATTGCTTGCAGCCTGTGGTTCACCCAAAGAAGAGGGAGGTTCCTCGACTTCCGGTACGGCCAGTACCGAAGGGGTCAAAAAAGAGGGGTTCCCGATCGTTGACAAACCGCTGACGTTAAAGGTTATGTCCCAGGATGCGGGCGTAGCCGACTGGAACACAATGCCGGTCCTTCAAGAGATGGAGAAATTGTCGGGTATCAAGCTGGAATATCAGTTATCGCCAATCGACAGTTTTGAAACGAAGAAGAATCTGGTGTTCGCAAGCGGCGATTTGCCAGATATGTTCTACGCTGCGGATCTCAAGCCGGCTGAGCAGGTGACTTACGGCAGCCAGGGCATTCTGATCCCGCTGGAGAAATACATTGACGAAGGATATGCCCCGAATATCAAAAAGATTCTCGACGAGCATCCGGATGTCCGCAAATCCTTTACGACGCCTGACGGACATATGTATGCGCTGCCGTTCATCGATACGGCCGCCGTGTGGTACAGAGGTCCGATGTGGTATAACGGCGAGTTCCTGAAGGCGCTTAATGTGGAAGAGCCTAAGACTACGGAGGAATTGTATACGTATCTGAAGCGTGTGAAGGAAGAGGATCCTAACGGCAACGGTCAACCAGATGAAATTCCGCTTACTTCGGTAAAACTCGATGATCTTCGAATGTTTTTCTTCGGCTTCTGGGGAATGTACAACGAAGGAATCTATGCCGATAAAGACGGAAAAGTGCATTATCCTTACCAGGAAGAAGGCTACAAAGGCTATCTGACGTTCATGAACCGCTTGTGGAAGGAAGACCTGCTGGATCATGAGACCTTCTCGCAAACCGGCGATCAGAAAAAAGCAAAAGGCGAAAGCAACAAGCTTGCGCTCTTCAATGACTACCATCCGTACTTTACGCTCGGCGGCGAGCCTAGCACGGATCACCCGCTGATGACACCTGTGAAGAGTGAGATCGCAGACTCTCCTGTATACGGCAAGCACCCGGGTATGTCGGCCCGCGGCACCTTTGCGATTACCAGCAGCAACCCGTCCCCGGAGGCGACGATGCGCTGGATCGATTATCTGTACAGCTATGAAGGTGCGACCCTGTTCAATCAAGGTCCTGAAGGCGTGCTGTGGAAATTCAAAGACAAGGAAAACCGGGTGAAAGAGTGGCTTCCTGTCCCTGGTGGTGGAGACCGTGAGGAATACCGCGGCAAAATCACACCGAACTACGGCATTTTGACTCCGGGCATTAACGATCCGGATGTCGCGAAGGGTCTTCGCACCGAATTTGATGAGTGGATTGACCAGCAGAACCAAGAGAAGCTGGTGCCAATCGGAAAGGCTCCATTCCCTAACGTTTATTTGACAAATGAAGAGCAAAGCGAAGCAACCGCTCTATTGTCTGACCTGGATACGTATGTCAAGCAGATGGAAGCGAAATTCGTGACCGGTCAGGAACCGATGGAGAACTGGGATAAATATATAACGCAGATCAAGAAGATGGGCAGTGACCGTATCGTCGAGCTGTATCAAGGGGCATACGACCGCTGGAACACCGGAAAATAAGAAAATAGATCCAAAATAAAAGCCAACTCATCCCGGTCCCTCCAGGCCGGGGGTTGGCTGTTGTTTTTAACGGGCAAGCCCTCATCATCTTGTTAAGGCCATAATCACAAATCAGATATCGGAGGTACACCATGTCGGAGAATAAGCTGGTAGAGGAAGAAGAGCAAGCGGTAGTAGAGCAGGGCGTACACAATTTCAGCAGTGAGGATAAGTGGGTGAAGCCGGAGGATCCGCTGCTTCTGGAACGCCTGGAGTGGTTCAAGGACCAGAAGCTTGGGCTGATGATGCACTGGGGACCGTATTCCCAGCTGGGTCTCGTTGAATCTTGGGCGCTGAGCGACAAGGATGCGGATTGGTCGCGTGACGGCATCGACTGGGATATCGATGCGGAGGAGCTCAAGCGGCAGTATTTTGACCTGAACAAGACCTTCAATCCGCTTCGCTTTCAGCCTGAGCTGTGGGCTGATCTTGCCGCGGATAACGGCTTCAAATATTTGAACTTTACCACCAAGCACCATGATGGATTCTGCATGTGGGATACGCATACGACCGACTATCGTGTCACGGGTCCGGATTGTCCGTTCCATACGCATAAACACGCCGATATCACCAAGGAGCTGTTCAACGCCTTCCGTGCGAAGGGACTCGGCATCTCTGCATATTTCTCCAAGGCCGACTGGCATACGCCATACTACTGGGCGCCGGGGATGGAGGCAGGCAGCTTCACGTCCAGGGGCCCCAGCTATAACCCGCAGGAATACCCGTGGCTGTGGGAGCAGTTTGTCCAGTTTACGCACGAGCAGATTATGGAGCTGATGACCCGTTACGGCCGCATTGATGTGCTGTGGCTGGATGCAGGCTGGGTGAACGACTACCGGGATCAAAATATCCGATTAGGCGAGGCAGTGGACAAGGCGCGCAAAATTCAGCCTTGGCTCCTCTCGGCAGACCGTACGGTTGGCGGACCTTACGAGAATCTGATTACGCCGGAGCAGACGCTGCCTGAACGCGCTCTTCATGTGCCATGGGAGAGCTGCATCACGATGGGAACCTCCTTCTCCTTCCGCTATGAGGATCGTTATAAATCGGTGCGTCAGCTCATCCATCTGCTAGTCGAGATTGTGGCCAAGGGCGGTAATCTGGCGCTCAATGTGGGCCCGCAGCCGGATGGAAGACTGTCCGAAACGGCGATTTCACGCATGAAGGGTATGGGAGCCTGGCTAAAGGTCTATGGGGAGGCGATTTACGGAACGCGTATTTGCGAGCCGTACTCCTCCGGTGCCGTTCAGTTTACCCAAAAAGGCGATACCACCTATGCCATCTACCTGTATCGCAGCGAGCAGGAGTCGGTTCCCGAGGAACTGCATATTCCGTTGCAGTCGCCATTTGGCTGCATTGATCTGGTAGGGGGTCAGGAGGCATTGGATTACCGTCGCACGGAGAATGGCATTGCCGTCCGTCTTCCGGAACAGGAGCGACAGGGTCTGGCGCCGATCGCGCATGTATTGCGGTTTCGTTAAGGAGCGGGAACAACAGCATTACGGATTTTTCACATACAAGGACTTCGGAGAGGTGTGAACAGATATGCAGAAATGGTTCCAGGACGCCAAGCTGGGGATATTCATTCACTACGGCATCTATGCCGTGGACGGGGTTTCGGAATCGTGGTCCTTCTACAATGGACGGATTTCGTACGAAGAATACATGAAACAGCTGGACGGCTTTACGGCATCGAGATTCAATGCGGAGAAGTGGGCGGACTTGATTGAGAAATCCGGTGCCCGATATGCCGTGCTGACAACGAAGCACCATGACGGTGTTGCACTGTGGGATACGCAGTACAGTGACCTCAATGTGGTGAAGCGGACTCCGGCCAATCGGGACATCGTGCGGGAGTATGCGGAAGCGATCAGGGAGAAGGGGATTTACCTGGGTATGTATTTCTCCCTGATCGATTGGTCGCATCCGGATTATCCGAGTGTGTTCGAAGGAGGCAGGGTGCCGGAGGATCTCAGCGGCGTCAACCCGCATTCAAGTCCCGTGGACGGCGTTCAGGATCAGGAGAAGTGGAAGAAATTTCTGGAGTTCAACAACAACCAGCTGCGGGAGATTCTGACGAATTACGGAAAGGTGGATCTGCTGTGGTTCGACGGCGACTGGGAACGGAGCGCCGAACAGTGGAATCTGCCGGAGTTCAAGCATTACCTGCAATCCTTTAACCCGGACATTATCATCAACTCCCGTCTTCAAGGCTATGGCGATTATAAGACGCCGGAGCAGGGCATACCGATCACGAGACCGGAGGGGCCATGGGAATTCTGCACCACGATCAACACATCCTGGGGCTATGTGCCAACGGACCATAAATATAAATCGTTACACCAGATCATTCGGATGTTCTGTGACTGCATTTCGATGGGCGGCAATATGCTGCTGGATATCGGTCCGCGCGAAGACGGCACCATCGATAAGAGGCAGGAGGATATTCTGCTTGGGCTGGGAGCATGGATTCGGACCCATGAAGAGGCCGTGTTCGGAACGGGAGAAGGCATCATGTCCCGCTATTATCTGGGAGGCAGCACCGTATCCGAGGACAGAAAGACATTGTACCTGTTTGTGTATGACAATCCGAAAGAGAGTGTGTGCATCAAGGGGCTCTGCAACAAGATCAGGAAGATTACCGTGCTGCATTCAGGGAAAGAGCTTGCTCATGAGATTCACGGGGGCGTGCCCTGGTTCAACATTCCGGGAACGACCTGGATCAGGATGACCCCGGAAGACACGCATGAGCAGGTGACGGTGCTGAAGCTGGAATTGGAGGAGGAGCTGGAGATGTACGGCGGCTCAGGAGCCGTTGTGACTCATAACTAATCATACGGGGAGGGCCAAGCGCCGAGGGGTGCAGGGTCTCCCTTACGAAGCGGAGAGAGCGACATGAACCAAAGTGGAGTGCCAGAGCCGAGGATTGAGTATGCTCCGAAGCATTATATATGCCAGCGTGCGGGGCAGCCGCTGGTGCTGGACGGCCGGGTGGATAAGGCATTCTGGGCTTCGGCCGATTGGACTGAGGAATTCGTTGATATCGAAGGGGATCTTCGTCCTTTGCCTGGTAAGCAGACACGGGTAAAAATGCTGTGGGATGACAACTATTTCTACTTTGCTGCCGAGCTGATCGAAGATCAGATATGGGCTACCTTGACGGAGCGCGATTCCGTTATTTTCTACGATAATGACTTTGAGATTTTCATCGACCCGGACGGGGACACCCACCAATATTATGAATTCGAGATCAATGCGCTCAACACGGTGTGGGACCTGCTGCTGGTGAAGCCGTATCGGGACGGCGGGCCTCCGGTCAACGGCTGGGATATCAGCGGTCTCAAGACGGCGGTGTTTATCGACGGGGAGCTGAACCGTCCTGACGCCGATAACCGGAAATGGAGTCTGGAAGTGGCGATTCCCTGGACCAGTCTTAAGGAGTGTGCCGAAGGCGGGTGCCCGCCTGCTCCGGGAGAGTTCTGGCGCGTCAACTTCTCGCGGGTGGAATGGCAGGCTGAGGTGCAGGACGGTGAGTACCGCAAGGTGCTGAACCCGGAGACGGGGAAGCCTTATCCGGAGGACAACTGGGTCTGGTCGCCTATGGGCATTATCAATATGCATTATCCGGAGCTGTGGGGATATGTCGTATTCGCGGACAGCGAGGGGCCCCGGTCGTTTACGCTTCCGGATGACGAACGGATCAAGTGGGAGCTTCGCAGGCTCTACTACCGCGAACGTAATTATTATGAAGCCCATGGCGAATTTACACAGGATGTGAAGCTGCTCATGGGTGAGGATTCATGGAGCATCGAGCCTGTCATTGAAACGACTCGCAGCCTGTTCCAGATTAGTGCGCCTTCCTCGGATGGAACAGCCCTAATCTGTGTACGGGAAGACGGAAAGTTATGGAGGGAGTGAACGGAGGATGACCAGCCAAACCTTGGTGTTCTCAATGGATTCGCAGATGCTCGAGCGGATCGAGCAAAAATTCCGGGAGAAGGTCGTGTTTGCGGAAGGCCGCAAAGATAAGCTGTTCCATGTTTTTGGGCAGGAATTAACGGAAGAAGAGACTTGGGCCTTAAAATATTTGTTTGCCTACATGCCGGTGAACGATTTGGCCGACTATGACGGAGAGTTGTTCCTCAGCCATGTGCGCAGAACGCTGGACACCCGCAAGCGCGTCCCTTGGGGAGACCGCGTGCCGGATCACTTGTTCCTGCATTTTGTGCTTCCCTACCGGGTCAATACGGAGAATATTGAGGATTACCGCGGTATTCTCTACAACGAATTGGCAGAACGGACAGCCAAGTTATCCATGGCAGATGCCATTCTCGAAACCAATTACTGGTGCCACGAGAAGGCAACTTACATCGGCAGCGATCTGCGTACGATATCGCCGCTGACCTTGATCCGCAATGCGCGCGGGCGCTGCGGCGAGGAGTCCACACTGGCGGTGGCCGCTCTTCGAAGCATTGGCATACCTGCGCGTCAGGTCTATACGCCGCGCTGGGCCCATTGCGATAGCAACCATGCCTGGGTGGAGGCATGGGCGGACGGCCAGTGGTATTACATCGGGGCATGCGAACCGGAAGCCCGCCTGAATCAAGGCTGGTTTAGTCCGCCGGCCCGCAGGGCGATGCTGATCAATACGAGGATTTTTGCCGATTATCCGGGACCGGAGGATGTCACGCTCTCCGAGAAAGGATATACGGAGATTAATTTGCTGGAGAACTATGCACCGGCCCGCACCCTTTACGTGAGCGTGAAGGATCGGCAGGGAGCGCCCGTATCCGGCGCAAGTGTCCGCTTTGAGCTGTACAATATGGCGGAATTTTATCCCATTGCCGAAATCAAGACCGATGAGCAAGGGGAGGCTGCCTTTAAGACAGGTTATGGCGATCTCTTGATTCGTGCGGTCAGCGGCGGCCGGTGGAATGAAACCCTCTTTAAGGCTCAGGACGGCGAGTGTGTTGAGCTTGTGCTGGACTCATCAGAGCAGCCGGCAGGGATTGTGGATTTCGATATGGTCCCTCCCCCGGAAGGAGAGGGGGAAGCGGCGATTGCGTTACCGGAGGAGAAGATCCGGGATCACAATCGCCGTCTTGAGGAAGGGGCTAAGACCCGGAGCGAATATGAGCGTACATTCCCGAGTGAGGAAGAGGCTTTCGCACTGGCTCATAAGACTGAACTGTCTCCGGAGCGGGTGTGGGATATTCTGCGGAAGGCACGGGGCAACAGCCGCGAAGTCGCAGCTTTTCTGGAGGGGCGCTCCAGTGAATACGGCGAGTGGCCGCTGCGGCTGCTGGAGTCGCTGAACGAGAAGGATTTGATCGATACCTGTCGGCAGACGCTGGATGATCATCTGATTGGCGCACTCTCGCAGCGCGGACAATGGGCAGAGGAAACGTTCGCGAAGTACATCCTGTGCCCGCGGGTTTCCTATGAAATGGTGGTTCCTTACCGAAGCTTGTTTCAGAATGCCTATTCAGCGGGCGAGGCGGCGGCATTCAGGGAGGAGCCTTCGAAGCTTGCCCGCCTTCTGGAACAGGGCTATACGCATTATGAGGATCTTCCCAACTTGAAGGGCAAAGGAAATCCGGCAGGGACCTACAGTCTGATGAAGGGGGATCTGCAGTCGCTTGATATTCTGTTTGTGGCTGTATGCCGCAGCTTGGGCATTCCGGCCCGATTGCATCCGAGCGAGCAGAAGCCGCAGTACTTGGTCGACGGAGGCTGGGAAGATGCCGTGTTCAGTCTCGGCTCGCCTCGCATTCAGGAGAGCTCCGGTTGGGGAATGCTGCAGCTCCTCAGAGATTCCGAGGCTCCACAGGATGCGCCGGCCGCATCCTATGCCGAGAACTTCTCGTTGGCCCGCCTGGAAGATGGCGTGTATAAAACGCTGGTTTATCCGTATGGCAGCACCGATGTCTACGATGAGCCATACGAGGTTGAACCGGGAGCCTATCGCTTGACTACAGGCATCCGTCTGAAGGATGGAACCGCAAGCGTGCGCTTCCTTTACTTTACCGTGCGTGCCGGGGACACCACGGAGGTTGTGCTGACTTATCGGGAGACGGTGGTCGATATCCCCGTGCTGGGCAAACTGGCAACAGGCAGTGTACTGACCCGTCTGGATGGATCAGAGGTCGTACTGGAGGATCTTCTGGAATCGGCGGGTTCCATTGCTGCCTGGATTGAACCGGAGCGGGAGCCGACCAAACATCTGATTCGCGAGCTGAGCGAGCTGGCTGAATCGTTCGATCAGCTGGGAATGCCGATCGTGCTGGTGATCGGAGATGCGGAATGGAACGTTTCCTTCGACCCTGCGGGTTATCCGAGGCTGCCGGTACGCACGGTTTTTGTGCGGGATTCCAGTTATGCCTCCTTGTCCGGTTTCATTCCGAAGCCCGCGGCTCACGAAGCTGGCTATCCTCATCTGTTCGTGCTGGATAGCCGGGATCAAATCCGTTATACGGCTTCCGGGTACAAGATCGGTACCGGGAAGGAAGCTCTGCAGATTGCAGCGGCGATATCTCAATTTTCGAATGGATCGGAGTGAAGAGTATGACGAACTATATTGCTGCAGGTTATGCCGTCGATGCTGTTCTTCCCGACATGGCGCATGAGGATCTGTTGAGGTTAACCCACCTGAACGTCGCCTTCGGCCACGTCAAGCATGATGAGATCACGACCGAGCATTTGAAGAACGGCGAGGTTGTCCGGAACATCAAGCGGGATCACCCGCATCTTACGGTGCTGCTGTCCGTTGGAGGCTGGAGCGCCGGCGGTTTCTCCGAAGCCGCCTCCACCGAGACAGGCAGGAACAGCATGGCCGCATCGGCCGTCCGGGTGCTGGAAGAATACCCTTTTGACGGGATCGATCTGGACTGGGAGTATCCTTGTTACGGTGAAGCCGGCATCGCCTCGAGTCCGGATGACAAACGGAATTTCACCTTGCTTCTCAAGGCGATTCGGGAGGCACTGGATGCCAAGGGATCCGGGGATAGCCGCCATTATCTGCTTACAATCGCGGCAGGTGCAGACCAATACTACCTGGACGGTACAGAGATGGACGAGGTGCAGCGCTACCTCGACTTTGTCCAGTTGATGACCTATGATATGCGCGGCGGTTTTCAGGTTCTGACCGGTCATCATACGAATCTGTACACGCCAACCGGCGATCTGTTCCGAATCAGTACAGATGCGTCTGTGAACCTGTTCGCTCGCGCGGGCGTCCCGAAGGAGAAGATGGTGATCGGTGCCGCATTTTACTCGCGGATCTGGACTGAGGTTCCGGATCGAAACCAGGGACTTCACCAAATGGCTGGCAGCACAGGCGGCTACGGTCCGGCCTTTGCCGAGCTGGACGCGAATTACATCAACAAGAACGGCTACGTTCGATATTGGGACGAGGAAGCCTGTGCGCCGTACCTGTTTAACGGGTCCAGCCTGATTTCTTATGATGATGAAGAATCGATCCGGTGCAAATGCGATTATGTGAAGGAGCAAGGCCTGGCCGGGATCATGTTCTGGGAATACGGCTGCGACCCGACTCGCCGCCTGCTGGATGCAATGCATCAAGGACTTCAAGGCATCCCTGCTGCAAAATAGAAGGGGCTTGGCGTACGACGTAGTTTGGCTGGCTCGAAAAGTGACCGTTAAAAATATACGAAAACCTCCCCTTAACTGTACGGTTAAGAGGAGGTTTTTGATTTATTCGGCGAATCGCTTACCCGATGGGATCTTCGTCGCTGTCGTTCGAAGCCGTTACCCGATGCGCTCTTCGTCGCTGTCGTTCGAAGCTGTTATCAGATGCACTCTCCATCGCGGTCGGCCGAACCCGTTACCCATCACCCGATACACTCCTCTTCGTCATCATCCGAGGAATCGTCCGAGCCGTTGGGACTGTGCATCTTGCGGTATTGTCCGGGCGTATAACCCGTCTCTTTCTTGAATTTACGGATGAAGTTCGGTGTATCCAGGTAACCGACACGCGTGATGATATCCTTTAACGGGTCGGTGGTATGCAGCAGCAGCCGGATGACCTCATCCATCCGTTTCTGCCAGATGTATTGAGTGAAATTCATGCCGATTTTCTCTTTAAAGGAGCGGCTGAAATACGATGAAGAGATGGTAAATTTGGATGAGATCGTGCCCAGGCTGAGGTCGTAATCCGTGAAATTGGCATCGATATAAGCAACGATTTCGTCCATCAACGAGCTTTCTTCCGTCTCGCTCTTCGCCTCGACATGGGCGCAGATTTCGGCGGCCAGGCCTGCCAGTTTCTTCTCCAGATCCTCCAGCGAGTCGTAGGAGGTAACCCTTGGAAGCTGATGAACCACATGATGGATGCCAAGCTCCGAGGCCGTTTTTAGCATCGTATTCAGAATATCGAAGCAGATGCAGCGGAGCAGCGGTACGGAAGGCTATTTCCGTCTTTCAGGTTATTCAGCGCGGTGGATACCATCTGAACCGCCACATCGTAACTGCCCTGTTTCAAGCTCTGAACCAGCTTCAGCAGTACATCCTTGGGAACCCAGAAGGAGGAATCCTGTGTGCCGGAACCGGAAAGGGCGTTGAAGAAGGTGCTGCTGCCCTGTCCGTGCAGCATGGACGACTCCAGAGCGGTCGACGCCTCGATGTAGGACTGATTCAGCTGCTCGGGATAACTGTAGCGGTTGCCTATCCCGATTGCGGGTGCAGCGCCGGTATGCTCTGCCGCCATCGATTGCAGTGCTTCGACGATGGGCTCCATACGGGCATTCAGACTGGCTTCATGCCCGGTTTCGGCATCAAACCCGACAATAAGTGCCAGTTGATCTGGCTGTGGCAGCTCCACACCATAGGCATAGGCGGAAAACTCCGGCAGTTCCACATCGTTCATCAGCTGCATGACAGGTCTCCGCTCAGGGTTATCCCCGATGGGGAAGGCATGCGTTTCCCAGCCCATGGTCACCACAAAATAATGGGACCTGCTGAAGCGGATGCCGAGCTTCTCCGTAAACTCTGAGGGGAATTCTCCGGTATGACCATGCTTCAGCAGCATGAGCAGTATATGATTGCGAGCGTAGGGCTCCTGAAGATCCACGCGCTGGCTGTAATCGTGCAGCGTTTTCTTGATCCATTCCAGCTCGTTGCTGGATGTGGATGGTTCCGGGTTGTTCTTCAGTCGGATGAACTCCATCAGGTCTGATATCGGATGGTATTGTCGCCGGGCCAGCATAATGGCCAGAATGGTGCCCATCACCACCAC
The DNA here is from genome assembly GCF_000193415.1 of Paenibacillus vortex V453. NCBI lineage: Bacteria > Bacillati > Bacillota > Bacilli > Caryophanales > Paenibacillaceae > Paenibacillus > Paenibacillus vortex. The sequence continues at coordinate 92,951 of NZ_ADHJ01000001.1, read as the reverse complement.
GAAGGAGAACACCAGAATAATAAAGGTGCGAATATGGACGATCCGGCTGAAAAACTGGTTGCTCGGCATCGCGGTTACATAAGTCCAGCCAGCTTCAGATTTGACGGATACCACCGAATGCGGTTCTTGATTTAGTGAGAGGCTGTGCGTGCCGGGCTCAAGCGCAAACAACGCATTGACTTCCTCTTCGGTAATGGTTTCCCCTTTGTAATTGGCGGCCAGCACCTGCCCGTAATTATCGAAGATATAAGTCATCCCATGGTAGTCGCTGAGAATGGAATCAATCAATCCGGTGAGGTTGGATTCGTGAATCAAGTACATGACGGTTCCGTGGGCGGGCGTGTTGTTAGGTGCAATCGGTACAAGGTAGGCCAGCATGGAATTCTGGATTTTGGTGCCTTGCACGACCTGCTCCGCCGGGCGCATGGTGGGGAATTGCACGTTATTCAGATCGCGGACCATGTCCGCTTCGTTCCAGGTATTGAATTTGTAGCGGCCTGTGAATACATCCAGGTTCTCGAAGCCCTGAGAGGAGTAGATGCTATCATCTCCGCGGAAGAACAGGAATAGTTCATCGATAATGGAACTGTTGGCTTTGTATTTGACCAGGGCTCCAATCGATTCCCGGCTGTAGTAGGGATGGTGGGTCCAATACCGCGTTAACTGCTCGTCATAGGCAATGCGAAAGGCGATGTCCTGCAATTCTTTCATGCGGTCATCAATGACGGTTTTTGCCTGGGTCAGCTGATTGACATTGGTTTGTTCGATCTCTGATCGGAGGGTATTGACGGCATTATGATAAATAATGATGGTTAATATAACAAGAGGTATAAGGAAAATGGAGATATAGGACAGCGTATATTTAAGCAGAAGCTTGGACTTGAAGTGATTCCATTTCATATCTGCAACCCCCCGTATTTTAAACAGCAGCAGCGATAGCGCTCTCATAAAGACAGCGAAGCTATTGCCATAGTGCCAAGCCGCTAGATGTTCCTACTAAAAATACTAGGAGAACTTCTCTAATAAATCAATGGATCAATGCTAAATTTCAGAGGAATCATGCCAAAAGTCTCAGACCAGGTACGGATGCACATACAGAAGCAGCTAAGGGTGGAATCCGAGGACATCTGTCAGACATATCAGCTTGTTTATCCTGTTGATTGCCAAAAAAACCGGAGCCGTCCATGGCTCCGGTTGGTCTGTATAAGCTTGATATAGACAGCGATTAAGGTTTTGCGAGAAGCGTTGGTGCAACGCGGTGCTTCGTTGCCTGTTCATAGTCGTAGGCCATTCCGAGCAGATCGGCCTCGCTCCACATTTTGCCGACAAAAGCGATGGCAAACGGGGAGCCGCTCTTATAATATCCTGCAGGTACTGTAACCAGAGGAACCCCCGCAATGTTAATCTCGGGAACGGTGGTATCCGCGATTTTGTCTTCGCTGTGAAGAAGCGGCGTTTCTTTGTACATTTGAGGAAATACGAGTGCGTCCAAGCGATGTTGATCCATTACACCGTTAAAAATATGAAGATACTTTGTTCTGGCCTCTGTGAATTTGGATAAATCGGGAATGGCATCTGGATTTTTCAGGGCTTCCTCGTATTTAGCGAGTGCCGAAGGGGTCTCGCCGGTCTTCTTGATCAGTTCGTGAACTGATTTAATTGCTGCATTTGGCCCTAAACGCTTTAGATACTGTTCCATGTCATACACGATCGATTCAATGCCAATGGAGCCGGCCGATTTGGCGAATTCGGCAAATTCCGTATCGGCAAATGGATCGGTAACCACGATGGCCCCCTGGCTCTCCAGCTCCTTCACGGCACGGTCATACAGCTGCTGCGTTTCCGCTGTCAGTTCCTCGCCGAGCCATCCCGGTCCATAGAGACCGATGCGCTTGTTCTTGAGCGCGAGCGAGTTAAGCTTGGATGTGTAGCCTTTGCGGGGGATGTTGCCGATCGAGGCCACGGTCTTGGCATCTTCGGCCGTGTAGCCGGCAATGACGTCCAGCATCACGGCTGCATCATGGACCGTTCGGGCATGCGGACCGACAACGTCCCTGGTGCTTCCGGCGAGAGGAACAACTCCGGCATTTGGTACCAATCCGAAGGTTGGCTTGATGCCAACCAGCGCTTGGGCCGCCGCCGGATTCTGGATCGATCCGCCGGTTTCCTCCGCAATGCCGAGCACGGCAAAATTGCCCGAGATGGACATGGCTGTGCCGGAACTGCTGGCGCCCGGCACCAGCTTCCGGTCTACGGCATTATAGGTGTCGCCAGCCCAGCTGGAGCTGGCGCGCGTGCCGTCGGAGCTGAATGCCGGGATATTGGTCTTGCCCAATATAATCGCACCGGCTGCTTTCAGCCGGGCAACGACAGGGGCATCCTTCTCCGGAATCAGCTCGATCCCTCCGAGCTCTTTGCTGAGCGGAGCCCAGCCGAAGGTGGACGGAAAGCCGGCGACGTCAACGGCTTCCTTAATGACAATCGGAACACCGGCAAGGGGGCCGAGCTTCTCGCCAGCCGTCCGGCGGCGGTCAATCTCGCGAGCTTCCTGGAGCGCATTGACATTCATCATGGTAAACGCATTGTAATTGGATTCATAGATGTTGATGCGGTCAAGGTATGCCTTCACGATCTCTTCGGTCTTGAACGCTCCTGCGGCGTAACCCTGCTCTAGTTCCTTCAATGTAATTTCCTCATAGGTAAACCGCTCGGCCGCCGCCGCGGTAATGTTGTTCATCACCAATCCAAGCAGAAGTGTCATGGTCATCGCGCGTTTGAACAGCTTGGTTTGTTTTCTTAACATCAATGGCTTCCCCCATTCGCAGTTTTTTTCGCATCTCCCGTTCGATCGTAGGTGACTCGGAAAAATGGAACATATCGCATATGTTATTATTCATAACATATGTTAATGATCCAGACTCTCGCCACTCGTTTTCACCTCCTGTATCTAACATAATAATGACAATAAAGTAGATAATTCCTTTATTACTAAGTAAAGCTAATGCAATTTCTTGAAGGTGTCAATCATTTTAGAGCAAATTCAGTATAAATTATGTAAGATAATCTTACATTTGGTTCATAAAAAAGAACCCGTGAATATGACACCCTATTCGCATAGGCGTCTGTTCACGGGTTATAAAAGGTTCCGTCCTATTTCGGGGGAAACGAACGGTTTTAGGATATGCTGCCTTCCGCTTGCGACAGCAGCTGCTGCTTCCGGTAGATGAGTTTGGAGATAGAAACGCTGATCTCGTACAGCAGGAACAGCGGAACGATCACAATCAGGTCGGACATGATATCCGGCGGTGTGATGGTGACAGCTACGATACAGAGCAGGAAGTAGGCCGATTTACGTATTTTGGCCAGACGATGCGGATTCACGATGCCAAGCTTTGTCAGAAATACGACGATTGCGGGCATTTCGAACAGGAATCCGAACGGAACGGTCATATGAATCATGAACGTAAAATACTTTTGCGCCGTGTACATGGTCTGGAATTGTCCCTCGGCCATCCGCTGCATGAACTGGAGCACCATGGGAAAGAGCACAAAGTATCCAAAGCATATGCCTGCAATAAATAACAGGCTGATTACGGGAATGAGCTGCATGGCAGAGCGGTGTGTCCCATCAGGCAATGCCGGCTGCACGAACCGCCATATTTGATAAGCGGCAATCGGAAGTGTAACGGTAACGGCAACCACACCGGCAATGATCATATACACCCACATTACCTCGGAGGGACCAAGCAGAACGAGCTGCTCGTCCATGCCTCGTACCAGCCAATGGTAGATCTTCTCAACATAGATGAAGGCGGCCGTCATCGCTACGAGAAACGCAATCAGCGTGCGGATCAGGCGCTTCCGCATTTCTTCCAGATGCTCGACCGCGCTCTGGTCGTTTGGATCAGCTGTGCTGCTTACTGGCTGCTGCAGTAGTTTGCGTAGCATCGTCTTTCTTCTCATTCTCATCGTCTCCGTTCATCAAGTTGCGGGTTGCGCCCTTGAATTCACTTAGAGTTCGCCCGAAAGCGCGACCGAGCTCGGGAAGTTTGGAGGGACCGAATATAATGAGTGCAATAATCAAAATGAGAACCAGGCCACCGATTCCGATATTTCCAAACGGCATGATGTTAACCCCTTTCTATGCTGGATTATGATTCTAATTTGAATCCGCTAATCGCCACGACGGCACAGCGCGCCATGTTCTCGCCGGAGCGGTGAGGCCATGTGCTGCTTGGCTTGCTGAGGTCCTCCGTATTCTCACCTGGGTGTTGAACGGACAGGAAGAGCGTCTGCTCATCGGGTGTGAAGAAGGGACCGGTAAGCTCCGACTCTACCGGACCAGAAGCAAATTGCAGCGCAGCTCCTTGATCCGGTCCGCTTGTTGGAATGACGAACAGTCCGTTATTCATAAAGGGTTTGTGAACACCTTTGTTCTGGCTGCTGCTGGAGATGTCCGTCACGACCCACAGATCGCCGTTCGAGTCGAAGGCCAGGTTGTCTGGTGAGCTGAAGCCGGATTGGCGTCCGCCCGCAGCAAAGATTTCAAAGTCGAATTCCATGGCCGCCAAATCGTTGCCCGCTTCAAAAATGCGCGTGATATGGCCGTGGATATTGCCGTGATTGTCGTTGTTTGTATGGCAGATAAACACCGTGTTATCAAACGGAGAAATTTCGATGTCTTCCGGACGGTCTGTCGGCGTTCCACCAACAAAACGCGCAGCTTCCTGACAGTAAGTCACGACGTCGCCTTGGGACTTGAATTTGGCTTGTGCCTCTTTGTCCTCTGCAATGGCTTTTGTTACAGCTTCCAGAGTGACCGGCTGCCATTTGCCCGACTTCAGGTTGGCAACATACAGGGTTCCCTCTTCCAGAAGTGCGGAGTTGGCGCGGCCTTTGCTTTTGTCATATTTGTTCTTGCTGATAAATTTATAGACACAGGCATCCTTCTTGTCGTCGCCCATATAGACAACGATCCGGCCGTCTGCGGCAAGGCCCATGGCCGTATTTTCATGATTGAATCTGCCGAGAGCGGTGTGTTTTTTCAAGAAGGATTTGTCGAACGGATCGACCTCAACGACCCAACCGTAATGGGTATCCGGCAGCTTCGAGACCGCTGCGGTTTCCTCAAAATTCTCTTCACAAGACAAAACCGTGTTCCAGAGCGTTACGCCGCCGGAGCAGTTGGCAAATGTGCCTGTTGCGGTTGTGGCGCCTTTCAAGGCTGGAATGCCTTTGGCAGGGCCGGTAATATCGAATTTAGTGAAGCCGTTGATGCGGCGGGCATGGGTGGAGGTGGTGTCCATTTTCCATACACCCTTCTCGTCGCGGTATACTTCGATCACTGACATGCCTTGGTAATACAGGTTTTTATGGATTTGATCCGCGGACATTTTACCGTCCTTCACCGGTCCGATCGAGAATATGGTCGAGTACTCGTGATTGTTGACCAGCAGGCCGCGGACATTGGAGCCCTTAATCGGGAAGAAGGCGTTGTAGTCACAGCCGGAGCCGAATTTTTCGCCAGCGGGATTAATCACATCGTCGAAAGCTGCAATGACATCGTATTTAAAATTTTTAGGCAGGACGAGCTGATCTGCTTTGGTTGGCTCGATAGGCTCGAAATAGCCGCTGACCCGATTCGTTTTGAATCCGAACAGATGATTTGCGGTTCCGGACATAGCGGAAGCCTTGCCTTCTAATACGCCCAAGCCAGCGGATGCGGCTGCCAATGCGGTTGCGCCGGTACCCAGATAAGACAGAAACGTTTTGCGGTCCATTGTTTTACTCAAGCTTATCCACCCCTAATATAAATTGCCATCAGGACAAGTGTATAGGGGAAGTGTTAAGAGAGTATCATCCATTATTGGTGCAATTGTAAAAATAAAGTAATCTGAGGGGGTGTTATACCTTAAAGGGGGTCAGAACAGGTTGTTAGCGTCGCCTCCGTACATTTCTGGATTTACGGGATTTGGGGATAGTGCCAGGGGGAGTCTTTCGGATCCAGCGGATGAAGGATTGCATGGCAGGATTGAGCTGCAGAGCTGATATCGTAGTTAGCTCCAGATCAATGAGCTGTTTGTTTGTAAAAAGATGATGAATGTGTCTGTGACATGGGATACACAGCAGGGCCGTAGGAAGTTTAACGCCGCCATATTCCTTGGGTGTCAGATGGTGAATCGTTGTTTCTACACCTGACCTGCCGCAGCATTCACACCGATCTTCCGATGGGTCCACCGGATATTCACCTCACCTTTAGGTTGCGGGAACCTTGATACTAATGGCATACCCCAGATGGGGGTGCCATTATACCTTTCCGCGGCTCCTGTTGATGGGCCATTCAGTGGCTTGCCCCGAACGGTGCTCTCACAGCGGGCGGGGCGGTGTGGGATGGAGGAGATGAACCGCACGCAACGCAGGCGGTTACATGGAGCCAATTGATTAGCGACCACACGCGGCAAGCAGCTACTAATATCGGTAACTACGTGAGCCGGGTCAACAAGCACTATCATCCCCAAGCATTAGCGACTGCGTGCATGTCACCGCATGAATCCGCCAGCCACATGCAGCGGCATTCCCACCCTTATATCTACTTGTTGTTATATCGCTGCCGCATCTGGTCAGCCATCATCCGGATTTCCTCGGTTGTTGGCATAACGAATCTGGAGGCGACTCCTGTTAAATCTTTGTCCGACTGCCCATTGCGGATAACCTCTCTTACTGCTGTTATAAACTGCTGTACCGCTGCTGCGCCGCTCCCGATATTTGTCAGTTCCTCGAGACTGGCCGTGCTGGTAGTTTCTACGATAGGGTACTGCTTCGGATCTGCTGTTTCCGCTGCAATATCATAGAAAGAACGAACGAGGCGGGCGCGTTCGCTGCCTGAGCCTTGGGCGATGATAAAAGCTTGAATGATAAAAGCTTTTCGCTGCCTGCGCTGGGCTATGCCGCAAAATTTAAGACCTCGAATGCTCAAATCGAATGTCCCCGGGCAGAATGCTCCGGCAATCTCGCCGGTATCGACCCTTTGCCCGGTGCTGTGCAGCGCTTCCCGGATCAGCTCCACCATGATCTCAAAGTCCTGATGAAAATCAGGCGCAGGTCCCTTGGATGCAAACGGAAGAATAAGGGACAGGTTTACAACCCCGGAGTCCAAGGGAACCGCAGCCCCGCCTGAATGACGGACGGCGGTATCATAGCCGAGTGAGCGAAGCAGGGCTTCCCCCTGTGCAGCTTGGGGCAGTCTGCTGTCGCGCACACCCATGACAAAAGCGCGCGGATGCCGCCATATATGGCAGATCGCGGGTCCGCCCTCTCCGGTCAGTCTGCATAGGAGCTCGTCCAGCGCAAAATGGCACAGCACGTCCTGCTGTGTTAAATCATCGGTTCGGTCGAGCAGCAGTATGGGTTGATCTTCAGGTAGTAACAGCGGGATATTCACGCTTTTCTTGCGCCTCCTTTATGAGTCCAGATATAAGTTTATAGATTCATGAATGGATTTGAAGGTAGGGGATTTAAGGAGAATGAAACCTTGTTCTTGTAGAAGAAGTACCTTAGCATAGGGTTTGTCTTCTTCATGTAGATCGAAGGGAATTTTCCTTAAAACAGCATACCATAAAGTCATGGTGGAGCGGCGAGCCATGCTCTTGCCGAGCCAAAGATTTTGCAGCGAGCAAAGGACGTAACACCTGGTGCGTTGTCATCCTGACAGAGTTTGGCGGCATGCTGAGCTTCATTGACAATAGGGGAGGAACTTGCATATAATCCGAGTAAGTTTATTGTCTTTGTTAGAGATTTGGTGGGGAGTTCCTTCACTTCATATATAAAGGAGAACGTCATGGAGATTTATAATAGCATTGTTGATATGATCGGTCAGACGCCAATGGTAAAACTTCAGCGGCTGGCGTCTGCAGAGGCCGCCGATGTTTATGTAAAGCTGGAGAGATTCAATCCTTCGGGAAGTGTGAAGGACCGCGCAGCCTACAATCTAATTCATACCGCGGAGGAGCAGGGCCTGCTCCAGCCGGGCGGCACGATCATAGAGCCGACCAGCGGTAACACGGGCATTGGCCTGGCGATGATTGCGGCAGCTAAGGGCTACCGGGCCATATTGATTATGCCGGATAACATGTCCAAGGAGCGGATTAACATATTAAAGGCATACGGGGCGGAGGTCGTGCTGACGCCGAGCAGCGAGCGTATGCCGGGCTCAATTGCCAAAGCGCTTGAGCTTAGAGAGCGGATTCCGGGAAGTTTCATCCCGCAGCAGTTCGAGAATGCCGCTAACCCGGACATTCACCGGGTGACTACAGCACCGGAAATATTGGAGCAGATGGAGGGGCGGCTGGATGCTTTTGTTGCGACTGCCGGAACGGGCGGTACGGTAACCGGAACCGGAGAGGAGCTGCGAAAGTCTCTGCCGAGCCTGCATATCGCGGTGGTCGAGCCGAAGGGCTCGCCCGTGCTTTCCGGCGGACAACCGGGGCCGCACAAGCTGGTTGGCACAAGTCCGGGCTTCGTGCCGAAGATTCTGAACACGAGTGTGTATGACGAGATCATACAGATCGCTGACGAGGATGCGCTGCAAACCGTTCGGGATTTGGCACGCAAGGAAGGAATTCTGGTCGGACCGTCCTCCGGCGCTTCGGTATTCGCAGCCCTTCGCGTGGCAGAACGGCTGGGGGAAGGGAAGCGAGTCGTCTGCATTGCGCCGGATACGGGAGAACGGTATTTGAGTATGGATATTTTCTGAATGATGAACAAGCTGCCCAGGAGCTGCAGAGTACGGAGATGCTCAACCAGTTAGCGGCTGAGTTCGGAACTCCTGAATCGGTGAAACGGAGGCTGGGCGGTGACACAAGCTAGGAAGCAATTACGCTCCCAGCATACGGAAGCCGGTAAGCCTTTGTTGCGGGCGGGGTGCATGATTGCCCTGGTTTGAATCTCTAATGGACCCAGCGGACGTTATTTACCGTAAAAACGCACAATCCCAAATGTAACGGACACCACAGTCGTTATAAAGAGTTTTCCCTGTTCAAACACCTGTGATATTACGAATTAAGGTACCTCAGGTCCGTTGCGATTTTAAAAGGAGCTTTTTACCTCCAATAGCGTCAACTGTGTCTGTTAGCAGTAGAGGACCTCCGTTAGGAGGTCCTCTTGTGTCTTCTTGTGTCTGCCCATGATCAACTCCCACGCTCTCGAGAGCCGACGTACTGCCCATGATCAACGGCCACGCTCTCGAGAGCCGAAGTGCTGCCCATCATCAACTCCCATGCTCCCGAGAGCCGAAGTACTGCCCATCAACGGCCATACTCTCGAGAGCCGAAGTACTGCCCATCAACGGCCATGCTCTCGAGAGCCGAAGTACTGCCTATTAGCAACGGTCATGCTCTCGATATGCCTGCTATTCTGCCCTCACCAATGACCATGTTCTCGAGAGGGCCAAAGCTACCGCCACTAACGACCACGTTCTTGAAGGGCCGCCTGCCCTGATGCTTCTCTATGTCACGCACAATTCCAAATCGGTACTTTGCGTTCCGATAGTAGGCATGGTTCCGTTAAGCTATGCCTGCTATGCTGCCCATTTCATCCGCATCTTCTAAGTTCCGTTTTCTAACTTGATCTCTGCGACCGGGTTGTTTCCTCCGGTTGGAGGTGACCACAGCTCCAGCTGCTGCATGAGCTGTTTATGGTTTTTCACAATGAGCACTCTATCGGGATAGCTCCTAAGCGTGTGCTGGATCCGGTGCCTGCCCTCGCGCTGAAAAGACGCGCTCCATTTGAACATGTTCAGGAGCATGATCCAGACGGGTTTATAGTGCGCCTGTTCCAGTCCAAGCCGCTGTTTGATGAATCTGGTGATGATCCGGTAGGTTCTTGTGGAGTAGGGAGGATTCAGGAAAACGATGAGATCCGCCTGCTGGAAACTGGGGCTGACCCATTCAAGATGGGCGCCTTCAATGATCCAGCGTTCCGTCTTCACGATGTCCAGCAGCAGCGCATCCCGGTCCGCCTCGCTCCTTCGGATATCGTCCGGGTTGGCTCGCTCCCAGACCACATTGTCGAGCTCGTAATAGGGGATGCCATGCCGGGCGGAGAGCCCTCTGGCAAGCGTCGTTTTGCCGCTGCCGACCGAGCCGATGATATGTATTCGATTCGGAATCAAACTGTTCATGGAGATCACCGCATTCAAGAGAATTAGTAGCTAATCCTTTCTGCACCGAGACAGCAATCTCCTGTTTCTAACATTCGAGGGAGTTACCGTACCTCGTGAGAATTACCTTAGCGCATCGAAGAACGCCACGATTTGCTGGGCAACCGATGCGGGTTGTTCAGCCGCAATAAAGTGCCCGCCCGAATTCAGATCCTTCCAGCGGATCACATTCGGAAATATTCGCTCCACGTATTCTCTCGGCGGACGCTCGTTTCGCTGTGCATTTAAGGTGACCGCATGCGGTACAGGCGAGGTTTCTCCCGGTCCCGGCCATCTCGTATGCGTGCCTTCATAATAGTAGCGGTTCGAGGCATTGATGGTCTCGGACACCCAATAGATGGAGACGTTGGAGATGAGCAGCTCTTTGCTGAAATGCTGCAATACGTTGTTATCTTCGGGGGATGTCCAATAATGCCATTTTTCAAGAATGAAAGCGGCCAGTGCCACAGGAGAATCATGCAGGCCGTAGGCTGCCGTTTGCGGTTTTGTACCTAGAATATGGGCGTAGCCGCCTTCTTCACGGTACCATTGCTGCTGATATTGGAGGAACGCCCTCTCCTCATCCGAAAGCGGGGAAGTCGAGTCCACGCAGGGGCTCGGGTTGCCGGGGGATGTGGTGTGATAACCGATGAACCGGTCGGGATGGTCAAGACACATGAGCCCAAGAATGCTGGCTCCGATATCATATCCATGGGCACCGAATCGCTCATAACCGAGCCCCGTCATTAATTTCATAAGCAGTTCTCCTGCCTGTCGGTCCTCAAAGCCTGGACGCAAGGGAATACCCGAGAAGCCGTGACCCGGCAGGGAAGGAATGATGAGGTCGAAGGAAATATCCGCACGACCCCCGATTGGCCCAGGATTCGTAAGGCAAGGGATCAGCTCCAGCATTTCATAGAAGGAGCTGGGCCATCCGTGGGCGATGAGGAGCGGGACGCGGTTGTCACCGCTGCCCTTAATATGTATATAGTGAATGTCTACCCCATCGATTTCAGCGACATAACTCGGATAAGCATGAATGGAGCGACGGAAGGCTTCCCAATCGAACTCATGCCTCCAGTAAGCGATTATATCCTTCATGAAATCAAGCGGGATTCCGTAATTCCAGCGGCCACCCGGGATTTCGTCAGGCCACCGGGTCATATCAAGGCGTTGGTACAGGTCATCAATCGCAGCGGGTTCAATTGGATAAGAAAAGGGTCTGATCTTCATTCACTTCACCTCTTAGGAAGATTGGAGTCTGCTATACTGATAACAACATACTTGCAGTGGATAGATATAAACAGGTAACAGGGAGTTCAACAACACGTGATGACTGTTAAAATAAAATTAATGGTTAGCTAACCGATAAATTCATTTTACTGGTTTGTCATGAAAACATCAATAGGAGGTTTGTTTGTTGTGGGAGCAGAATTGGAGCAGCTGGAAATCATAGCAGACTATATTAATACCCATGATAGACGGATGAGATATGAGGGCGATCCGGGCGTGGAGATTCTTGAAGGCGTAAATGACCTACGATCCTGGCTCTTGGAGTATGGCTTTATTCATGATTTGGACAGCGTAACCGAAGTGGATTTGACGTTGGCTCGTGAACTGCGCAGCAGCTTAAGGGCAGCCATTCCATATAACCCGCATGATCCTAAGGATGACGATTTCCAGACGTTGAATCGTATCGCGGGCCAATTCCGTTTCTTCTATCGTTTCGGTGAAATGTCCGATGTGATGGAGTCCGTGGAGGAACAGGGAAAGGGAGGTTTGGCACGGTTGTTGATTCTGGTGTTCCGACTTCGTGAAAACAATCTGTGGAGCAGATTGAGGGTGTGCACGGCGGCGGATTGCCAGTGGGTATTCGTCGACCGTTCCCGGCCGGGGACGGGCAAATGGTGCTCGATGAAAGCCTGCGGCAATCGCGCGAAGAATAAAACGTACCGGGAACGAGCCAAGTCCATGGGATGAATGCATTACAGGAATTCGTGAAGAATCATAGCCTTACAAAGGCCAATCAAGCGATGTACTTGGTTGGTCTTTTTTTCATGGAATCGAATCACGTAAACAGGAATATGTGATCCCATAACGAAATGGTTGTTACTTAATTATTTTTGTTGCTGCTTATTATTTAGGAAGAATGAAGATTTATGAAATGCATGTCGATTAGGCAATTCTCCATTCGTTGTATAAGTATAGAACGGGAATGCAAGGTTCCTATAACAGGAGGGAATATACCATGAGATTTATGATGATTGTAAGGGCAACCGAGGATTCGGAGGCAGGTGTGCTGCCAAGTGCAGAGCAATTGGATGCCATGATGAGGTACAACATGGAGCTGGCCAGAGCCGGTGTGCTGCTTGCTGCGGACGGACTGCATCCAAGCTCCGGTGCCATCCGGATTTCCTATCCGGAGCCTGGAGGCAAGGCGAAGATTACCGACGGGCCTTTTACGGAAGCCAAGGAATTGATTGCGGGTTATACCTTGATTGAAGTGAAGACGAGGGAAGAAGCGATTGAATGGGCCAAGCGCATGCCGGACCCTCACGGCTTCGGTGCAGGCCAGATCGAGCTCCGGCAGGTGTTTGAACCCACGGATCTGACGCAGGATCCACAAGCCCAGGCCAAACAATATGAGATGCGCGAACATATCCAAAGGCAGAATCCCTAATGCCGGCTGCAGATACACATCGTGCGATCGAGGCGATATGGAGAATCGAATCCTCCAAGATTATCGCCTATCTCACGCGAATGGTTCGTGATATCGGTCTCGCCGAGGATCTGGCGCAAGATGCGTTGATCACTGCGCTCGAGCGATGGCCAAAGGAAGGAATACCGGATAATCCTGGCGGATGGCTGATGACCGCCGCGAAGCGAAAAGCACTTGATGTGCTGCGCCGAAATAAAGTGCGCGATCAGAAGTACGCATTATTGGGCCGCGAGCTGGATGTCCGGATGGATTCGGACATGGAGGTACCGGAGCCGGGGGAAGTGAATGACGATCTGCTGCGGCTCATCTTTATGACCTGTCATCCGGTTCTTTCCCCCGAAGCCCGTGTGGCGCTAACACTCCGCCTGCTTGGCGGATTAACGACAGTGGAGATCGCCCATGCTTATCTTGTCCCTGAAGCTACGATAGCGCAGCGCATTGTTCGTGCCAAGCGGACGCTGTCGGCAACGAGGGTCGCGTTTGAAATTCCGCAAGGAACGGAGCTCAAACCGAGATTGTCATCGGTGCTTGAGGTCATTTATCTCATGTTTAATGAAGGCTATGCAGCATCGTCCGGCAGTCAGTGGATTCGCCCGCTGTTGTGTCAGGAAGCGCTTCGGATCGGGCGGGTGCTGGCTGAGATTGCCCCACTGGAGCCCGAGGTGCACGGGTTGGTTGCGTTAATGGAATTTCAATCTTCCCGATTCAAATCCCGCGTCAATACGGGCGGTCAGCCTGTTCTGCTCCTGGACCAGAATCGGGCGTTATGGGATTATCTATTGATCCGCCGAGGCTTTGCCGCTCTCGATCGAATCGAGCAACTGGGAGGCATGACGGGACCTTATGCCCTTCAGGCCGCAATCTCCGCATGTCATGCCGGAGCGGCCAGTGCCGCAGAGACGAATTGGATTCGCATCTCCGCGCTATATGAAGCGTTAGCCCAGGTTTCTCCCTCCCCTATTGTGGAATTAAACCGTGCCGTTGCCCTCTCCATGGCTTTCGGTCCGGAGATTGGGCTTGAGATCGTGGATGCTCTGCAATCCGTGCCTGCCTTGAAGGGATATCACCTGCTCCCGAGCGTAAGGGGAGACCTGCTCTTTAAGCTGGGACGGCTCGAAGAAGCCTGTGCCGAGTTCAAACGGGCAGCATCGCTGACGGACAATCAGAGGGAACGGGAGCTGCTGCTCGATCGAGCGGCGGAATGCTTGACTGGTGAACCTTGAAAATGAGCGCAAAAAAAGATCTGAAATTTTTTTGATAAATATTTAAAAATGTGTCGATTACGCCGAATCCTGTTCGTCATCTATATGTAAAACCATTAAACGAATAGAGAGGAAGACGAACATGCAAGCACAGATGGTACCGTTTATTATTTCCGAGGATGCAAGAGGACAGGCGGATTTTTACATACAGGCGTTGGGAGGAGAAATCGGCATACTGACTACTTTCGGGAGCATGCCGGGCATGCCGGAAGCCCATCAGGATAAGGTCATGCACATGTCGTTGACCCTGGCTGGCGGCAATCGACTCATTCTGACGGATGCTTTTCAGGAGACTCCCAAGGGCTCGAATATGGGGCTGGCTTTAACGTTTAGTCATGAGGAGGACGCCCGCGCCGCCTATCGTAATCTCAGCCAAGGGGGTACAGAGAAGTATCCTTTTGAGCTGCAGCCATGGGGGGCTTATTACGGAGAAGTCATTGATCGATACGGCATGACCTGGCAGATGGTTTTTCAGGGCTGATCATCAACAATGAGAATTGAATGAATAATAGGTTGGACACTATGATACGAAAGGGAGTTAAATCAGATGAATCAAGAAGTGACGGACTACATTGCGGCAGTGAATGATTCTTGGAAGGTTGAGGTCAGTGAGCGGCTTCGGGAACTCGTGCACAGCACAATCCCGGGCGTTGCGGAACGGCTTCAATATAAAAAGCCCCATTTTCTGAAAAATGGGAAATATGCGGCGGTGATCAGCATCTCCAAGACGGCCGTGAGCTTTACGATATTTAATGCGACGGGCCTGGATTGGCCGCAGCCGCTATTCGAAGGTCCGCCTGAGCGGAAAACGATCAAAATCACGGCTGGGCAGCAGGTGGATTATGATGCGTTGGCATCTTTACTGAAGCAGGCATCGGAAGGTTTGTAATCCATATGTAATAGGGGAGACGGTGGTCATGAGATCCCGAAGAACCTGATCAAATAACCGCGATCCGTATGGATCGCGGTAAGTTCATTTTATTTCTTGGTGCTGTGTTGTTTGCCCGGGAGCTTGTCGCTAGGCGTACCTTTGCCGTGATTCTCTTTGTTGTGGCGGGCTTTTTCCGCGTTCTCGTTCATTTTTTTCACAAAATCATGCGTGCTTTCCATGGGATGTCAGCTCCTTTGATTCTGAATGTATGGCATTTTGCCTGATCGTGCTTAATATAACCATTTTGTTGTTATTGTATTTTATAATGTGGTTATAGGAGTTTAAGTCTGCCTCTCTTTGCAGAAGGAGGAATACATATGTTGTTCAAGTACGGATTCATCTCGGTGCTGTTGGCAGCCGCCTGTTTGCTCGTGATCGCGGGCTGCAAAGGCTCAATCCAGGATACAGCTGACGACGAAATCAGCCTGGTATCCGTTCCATCGTTAATCGGTCTGAAATCGGCGGAGGTTGATGCCATCCAGGTTTTTTTTGGGGACGGCACGCGTTTGACCCTGGATAAGGAGGAGGAGCTTGATCAGATCATGCAATGGGTGAATTCGCTTCAAGCCTATAAAATAGAAGGAGCTCGGGGCCCGGGGTTCCTGTATGCCATGGACATGGTGCAGGGGAATCAGAAACTTCGACTTGCCAATGAATTCGAGGTGGAGGGTCAGTGGTACGCGCTCTCAGGGCCGGAACAAGAGTTGCTGAGTCGTTATCTGATCGAGCAAGGGCGGGCGCACAATCCGGAGTTGCTGCCGGGGATCACCATGGAAACGCCAGAGGCATCCGGATACAACTACATGGATTACGCGCAGAGCGTTAAGTGAGAATGCCACGCTTCATGAACAGATCATCCTATTTCTCAAGTCGCTCCATTCCACCCCCCATCATAAAAAAAGATTCAGCCCGGCTAAACGCCCCCTGGCTGAATCTTGGATATGAAGCGGTACTTCGAGCCCGGTGCTATAAAGCGCCAGGGCATTGTTCCATTACTTGGTATGGCTGATCAGCAGCTCATATTTGTTCAAGGATGCGCCCAAAATATTCTCGTTGCGGCCCTGACCATGGGATTGCCGGAATGACTCGCTGGATGTCCAGCGTTTGAATGCTTCCTCATCCTCCCACACCGTGGAGACCTTCAATTCCTCAGCCTCTGCGCCTTCCTTGGCCTCATGCCATAATTCCATCCGCACGAAACCTTCAATCTCCTGCACACCCTTCGCTTCGGCGAATCGCTGCGCAATCTCTTTACCGAAGCCCGGTTTGACCTTAATCGAGTTTGTAACAACCAGCATATGCGTGATTCCTCCTTCGGTTGATGACCGGAAAAATTCCAGAAATGTCTAGCACCTTGCATGTATGTCCATTATACATGAAGGAACCGACTGATTTCATCTCGGGCTTGGGAGGAACCGGCTTCTGCATGCAAAAGAAGCATACGGAACGCTTAAGTAGCCGGAGGGCCATCCCCCGGAAACTCTGCTGCAGGTACGGCTGCAACCGGAGCTGCTTCCTTGGGTTTAGCCCTTCCGCTCCAAGACCAGTAGGTGCCCATGCGGAGCAGTCTCTCCACCGGACCGCTGCGGAACCTTTTTAGCCAGAGCAGGCTGCCCGCTGCCAGCACGCTATAGATCAGAACCGCCAGCAGCGTTCCTTGCAGCACGCCCAGCTTGCCGAACCATCCCAGCCCGAATCCG
This sequence comes from Paenibacillus vortex V453, assembly GCF_000193415.1. Taxonomy (NCBI): domain Bacteria; kingdom Bacillati; phylum Bacillota; class Bacilli; order Caryophanales; family Paenibacillaceae; genus Paenibacillus; species Paenibacillus vortex. The sequence goes on along the minus strand of NZ_ADHJ01000001.1, from coordinate 76,144 downwards.
TAAAAGATCAATACGCATACAACACTCTGCGACAGATAATTGGTCAGCGACATGCGTCCCACCGCTTCAAAAGCCCGAATTACAATGGATTGCTGAGACGAGAACGCGTACAGGGAGGCGAAGAGGTACAGATAACCCAGCGCCAGCAGAGGACCGCCAAGCATGGTGAACACGCCGCTCCAGCTATGGGTTGCGCCGAGCATGACGGCTGCAGTTTTTAATCCAAGCCCGACCGGAACGAGCAGAGCCCATCTAAGATACAGCTTGATTTCCATGGAAGGATGGAGAAAGCGTCCGCGTTTCGCGGCCACCATGCCAAACAGGAACATCGGTGCACTCATCAGCGGAGCAATCAAGATGACCAGCAGCATCAACCAGTCGGGCAGATCGATGGGCATCTCCTCCGTTGATCTGAAATTCAGAATTTCGCTGTAAGTGCCGCTGCCGTAGACTTCAATCGACTGCTTCACATAACTCTCCATGCGCTCTGTTTCACCTGCAACCGGCTCGACGGAGCCGTATCCAAAGAGGGATACCAGTGTGAGCAGGAGAACACCCCAGATCATAATGGTTTTGACCTTTCTTTTCACGAACAGCACAAGGAAGAGACCGATCGCTCCGTAAAACAGCAGAATGTCGCCTTCCCATATGAATATTGAATGCAGCAGACCCAGAACGATTAACAGAACCGATCTGCGGAAGAAACTTCGACCGTACTTGAGCCCTTTGTTGATCAGGCTTTCCCTCATTTTGATCATGCTGTAGCCGAACAGAAACGTAAAGATCGGCATAAAGCTGCCCTCGACGAATACTTTCAGCATGTCATGGCTGATCTGATCCAGCGTGGAAGGCTGGAAGTAATGCAGCTCGTCTTTGCCGAACATGCCGTACTGAAAAATAAGCATATTGGCCATCAGAATACCGAGCAAGCTTAATCCGCGAATGGCATCGACCGCCGTTGAACGTTTGTTTGAATTCATGTATGTCACCTCTAACCCCAAGTATAAAACTTGAACATAAATAACGCGGAAACGGCTTCCTAACTTTTTCTTAACACTTCCAGCATTTGTTTAACTCCTGTTAAGGTTGCTGTGCTAGCATAAATAGCGGGTGAGGATAAAATGGATACACGAATTTTAATTGTTGATGATGAACCTTCCATCGTAAAAATGCTGCAGATGGTGCTGCGCAAGGAAGGCTTTAACCGCATATATACAGCTTCAAGCTGCAAGGAAGCCCTGAGCGAGATCGCCGCTCATGGAGCGGATATCGTGCTGCTGGATGTCATGCTGCCCGACGGCACGGGGTTTGATCTTTGTCCGCAAATCCGTTCGTATGGCAGTCCGCACATTCTGTTTCTGACGGCCAAAGCGTCCGATCTGGATGTGCTGACAGGCTTTGCAATGGGCGGGGACGATTATGTCACCAAGCCGTTTAATCCGCTGGAGATTGCCGCAAGGATCAAAGCGCGTCTGCGCCGGGGCGGCTTCGGGATGATGCCATCGGCCGAGCAGCCGGTTATTCAGCGTGCATGGGACTTCGGCCGGTTCAGGGTCGATGAATCCGCTGGCGAGCTGACGGTGCTGGGAGAGCCTGTGCCTTGTCCGGCACAGGTCTTTCAGCTGCTGCTTTATTTTTGCAAGCACCCGGGGGTAGTGTTCTCGAAGTCCCAGCTGTATGAAGCCGTATGGGGCATCGATGGCATAGGTGAGGACAACACCGTTATGGTGCATATCCGGCGCATTCGGGAACGAATCGAGGAGGACCCCAGCAACCCGCAGTATTTGCTGACGGTTCGCGGACTCGGTTACAAGCTGGTTAAGGAGAAAGGGCGATGAGACTGCGCAGAAGACTGGCCTTTCATTTTACATACCAACTGATTGCGTTCTCAGCATTTATGTTCTGCTTTCTCATCGTTCTCTTATTCTTCCTGATCAAGCATATCAGTGATGAAGAGATGAGGCGCAACTTCCCGACCGGCGTCTTGAACAGCATTGTAACGGAGACGGTGACGGAGAACGGGAAGGTTCTGCTGGATGACCATTGGAAGCAGCTGCTCCAGGACAAAGAGATGTGGCTGCAGGTGGTGGATATGAAAGGGAATGTGATTCACGCCACCAATACCGCGCCGGATGTTCCCTCGGAATACTCGGTTAGCAGCCTGCTTGAGATCAAGGAGAAGCGGCGTCTTGGGGAGTACACAATGGACTGGCAGATGGATCTGACATACAAGGACCCGCTGCTGTATCTAGCAGGGCGAATTGACGAGAGCTCGGATCATCTTCGGGAATGGTATGCACGGTATCAAGCGGGCGGCAGGGTGGACCCGGCGTATGCAGCTGAATTAAAGCACGACTTGGTAAGTCTGGGCGGATATCTGCATGTCATTGACCGGGATGGCCAGATTGTGCAAGCGATTGGAAAGGAAAGCGAGTATAAGGCAAGCTACCATCCGCTGGAGATCATTACGATGCAGGAGCAGCCCGGTACTTACTCCACGCATATTGCGGTTTATCGCGACCCGGCTACCGGCAGCACCTGGGTGTACCATACACCGCAGGATGAGACGCTGGAGAAGCAGCCTATTATGAATGAGCTGATCCGTGTGGCGCTGTGGACCTTGCTGTGTGTACTGATCTTGTCGCTGGCGGTAGCGATTTGGCATGGATACCGGTACAGTCGGCCATTGCTGCTGTTTACCGGATGGTTTGAGCGCATGGGGAGCGGAGCTTATGAGGAAGTGCTGACGCCCAAGGACCGGAAGCGCGTATTTCGCAAGAACGGGAAGCTGCGCATGCGCTTCAAGCTGTATAAGGAAGTGATTCACTCCTTCTACAGGATGGCCGAGAAGCTTGCCGAAACCGAACGGGAGCGCGAGCGGCTGGACCGGAATCGGGAAGAATGGATGTCGGGAATATCGCATGATTTGCGTACGCCGCTGTCCTCGATCCAGGGATATGGTTATATGCTGGAGAACGCGCCGCAGGACTGGAGTCAGGAGGAGCTGCGTGAGATGGGAACCGTCATTCGGGAAAAGGGCGATTACATGCTGGAGTTGATCGATGACTTCTCGCTTGTCTTTCGTCTTAAGAGCGAGATCCGGCCGCAGGAACTGGCACGGCTTGATCTGAATGAACTGGTGCGGCGCTGCGTGCTTAAATACGTGAATGATGTAACGCTGGATGCGAATTTTTCCTATATCGGAGGCGAAGAGCCGCTGCTCATTGATGGCAATGCCAAATGGCTGAAGCGGTTGATGGATAACCTGCTTACGAATGCCGTGAAGCACAATCCCGAGGGAGTTCATGTTGAAGTACGGGTAGAGAGACGTCCCGGCGGCGCGGCGATCGTGGTCGCGGATCAAGGCGTAGGGATGGACGAAGAGACTCGCCGCAACCTGTTTGAACGCTACTACCGGGGGACAAACACCGAGGAGAGTATGGATGGCTCAGGGCTTGGAATGAGCATTGCCAAAGCGATTGTCGAAGCACATCGAGGCCGGGTGGGCCTGTGGTCGGAAGTAGGCTGCGGAACAACCATCACTGTTCTATTGCCTGAGGTTTCCGTGCAAGGCGATGCGGATTGCACGGCACATGGTAAGGATGATTGACGTCATCACACGATTTTTTTCATTCCCATTGCAATTTGGTTAGTGTTCACTTATGATATGATTATGAAAAAGAAACCGCATTTCGATAGCAAGAAGAAGGAAATATTGCAGGCGGCCATGAAACTCTTTGCCGAGAAGGGCGTTGACGGGGTATCGGTAAAGGAGATCGGCGCGGCAGCCGGTGTGACGGATGCAGCGATCTATAAGCATTTTACGAATAAGGATGCCGTTGCTGCGGAGGCATTCGAGGAATACTGCGGCAGTTACACACGTTTGGTGGATGATTACGCTTCCCAGACCGGACTGTTCGCAGAGAGATTGTCCGCCTTGGTCACCCGTGTATTGGAGTCTTATGACGAGGATAAATACGGCTTGCTGCTGTTGTCCCAGCATCACGAGCTGTTTACGGAGGTGCTCAAGAGCAGGGGGCGTCAGCCGCTCGATGCATTATGCGATCTGCTCGATCAAGCGGTGTTGCAGCGGGATATTCCGCCGCAGAATATACGCTTAACCGCGGTGTTGATCATCGGTGCATTCAATCAGCTGGCCGTTTCAACGATGCAAGGGGAGCTTGAGGAACCGCTCTCGGCGCTGGCGCCTGAGGTGACGGCACATCTACTGGCTTTGACAGGTTTAGGGAAGGGTCCGGCGTGACCTTTTCTTTTTACCTTAAGGTTAGTGTTTATTAACCAAACTAACAGGGGGAACGTGTATGAAAAAGATTTTGATTATTCAGGGCAATCCGGTTGAGAACAGTTATGGGAGTCATTTGGCCAAGGGATATGCGCAGGGGGCAGTCGAATCAGGGGCAGAGGTGCGTGAGCTGGTGCTTGCAGAGATGGATTTTGATCTGAGCCTGACCGGCGGCTATAAGGGGAATCAAGCTCTGGAGCCCGATCTGCAAGAAGCGCAGAAGCTCATCGCATGGGCGGATCATCTGGTATTTGTGTATCCGAACTGGTGGGGCGGCATGCCGGCACTGCTGAAGGGGTTTATCGACCGAGTCTTTTTGCCGGGCTTTGCGTTTAAGTACCGCCGGAACTCTCCATTGCCGGAGCAGCTGCTCAAAGGGAAAACCGCCCGATTGATTGTCACGATGGATTCGCCCTACGTTTACTATCGCTTCTATCTGGGTCAGCCCGGGCATCAAATGATGAAGCATTCCATTCTGAAGTTCTGCGGCGTGAGCTCGGTTCGTGCCACGAACATCACGCAGCTTCGCAAAATGCCTGAGAGCGCAAAAAAGCAATGGCTTGAGCGCGTACAGAACATGGGGAGGAAACTGGCGTAGAGGCCGTTGCCGCCGATGTGCAGTTCTTTCCAAACACTTGACTTCTCGGGCAAGAAGATTATAATTCATACAACAAATGAAACAAAAGAGAATTGAAGGGTAAACAGGATCAAAATCAAATCTTAATGTATATGCCGGGGAATAGGGCCCAGGCGTTTCTACCAGGTTACCGTAAATGACTTGACTACATGAAGGATGAGAGCCAGAGTCCAGCGCCCGGCTTCGAATGGAATGGAGAGGCGGGCGGTAAGATCACCTTGGAATCCGGGTACCGGCAGGTTTTAACGGATGGGGTGTTGTGCAGACTATTAGCAATGCATTGCTGATGCACCGGGCTTCTCTTCCTCTATGGATATAGTTAGTTCAGGCAACCCGGGCAGATACGCTGTCCGGGTTGTTTTACGTGCTTGCGCGTAGAATTGATTTTGTACTTTTACCGTTTCATCATAAGAAAAACGTCTATCGACGTACTTTCACAGATGACAGATCGAAGTTAGAAGAAGTCTTTATTGCAATATCAGGAAGTCACAAGCTTTGAAGTTTATACTTTCTGATATCTAAAAAAAGGGGAGCGTGCATTCATCATGAGTTCAAGCAAGAGACAGAAACGATACGAGGTCAGCCGGGAGCTGGGGAAAGTGGCGTTAGGACAGGCACCGGCCGACCTGGTTATCAAGAACGGCACGCTGGTCAATGTGTTTACAGGCGAGCTTCAGGAGCAGGTGGACGTGGCGATGGCATTCGGACGCATACGCTTATATCGGCAGCGCCAATCATACGATACGGGGAAGGGACCCGGGTCATCGAGGCGAATGGCCGTTACATCTCGCCGGGTCTGCTTGACGGCCATATGCATGTGGAGAGCACGATGCTGACCGTGACCGAGTTTGCGAAAGCGGCCATCGTTAGCGGAACCACCGGGATCTATATGGACCCTCATGAGATCGCCAATGTATTCGGTATGGAAGGTGTGCGGTGGATGCACGAGGAAGGACAGCAGCTGCCGCTTAAGGTATTCACCACCATCCCTTCCTGCGTGCCGGCGACGTTTGATCTGGAGGATGCCGGAGCCCAGCTTGGCGTGGAAGATATCGAAGAAGGGCTGACCTGGCCTGGAGTTGCCGGGCTTGGCGAAGTCATGAACTTCCCGGGCGTGGTATATGGCGATCCGACGATGAGCGGTGAGATCGAAGCCACGCTGCGTGCCGGCAAGACGGTGACGGGACATTTTCCCGCAGAGGACGACCGGATGCTTCAGGCGTATCTGGCAACCGGGGTAAGCTCCGATCATGAAACGGTGACGAGAGAGCAGGCGCTAGAGAAGGTTCGCCTCGGGATGCACCTGATGATCCGTGAAGGATCGGCTTGGCAGGACGTGAAGGAAGTCATCAAGGTGGTGACGGAAGACAAGGTGCGTACGGACAATATCTCCTTGGTGACGGATGACGTGTATCCGCAGACGCTGCTGAGGCTTGGCCATATGAACCATGTGGTGCGCCGTGCGATCGAAGAGGGTGTGGATCCGGTGACGGCCATCCAGATGGGCACGATCAACGTGGCTCGGTACTTCGGGATGGATCTCGAACTCGGGAGCATCTCGCCAGGTAAAACGGCAGACATTCTGCTGCTTGATGATCTGAACAGCATGGTGCCGTCGATTGTAATTACTGATGGTGAGGTGGTTGCGGAGAACGGCCAAGTTGTGAAGCTATTCCCTGTATACCAATACCCGGAAAAAGCGTTCCATTCGGTTCGCCTGCAGCGTCCGTTGACAGCGGAGGATTTCCTGCTCCGCAGCAAATGGGATACCGCACGCACGGAAGTCAACGTGGTGCGGGTCATCGAGAACAGTGCCCGCACAGCCAAAATGACAGCGGTGCTCCCCGTGCAGCAGGGCATCATTCAGCCTGATCTTAACCAGGACGTGGTTCAGCTTGCGTGCATCGAGCGCCATGGCGCAACCGGACAAATCTCGCTTGGCTTTGCGAGCGGCTTCGGATTGAAATCCGGTGCGGTCGCTTCCACGGTGGCGCATGACAGCCATAATCTGCTGGTAATGGGCACGAGTGCCGAGGATATGGCGCTAGCGGCGAATGAGCTGGCAGCTTGCGGCGGCGGGATGATCGTGGTGCGTGACGGTCAGGTGCTCGCGAAGGTGGCCATGCCCATTGCCGGCTTGCTGGCGGATCGTCCAGTGGAGATCGTAGCGGAAGAAGTTGCTGCACTGGAGGAAGCCTGGAAGGAGCTGGGGTGCTTCATCCATGCGCCGTTCATGACCTTCTCCCTGATCGCGCTGCCGGTGATTCCGGAAATCCGCATTACCAATCGCGGCATCGCGGACGTGACGGAGTTCAAGCTCATCGAGACGGAGATTCGCGCGATTCAATAAGGTGGCGGCATACATTAAAGCAGGTTGGCCTACATGGCGAACCTGCTTTTTTTGGTGCGTAAATACCGGGCTTGACCTGTGAGGGGATGCGGCAAGTCATGCTCCAATGGATAAACCTCACATAATTCCATTCGCACTTAGTGATTTTCGTCACAAATTTATAACTTTTTGCCCCTAATCCTTCCTAATATTGTGATATTGATCACAATCCTTTCTGCCGCAGTCTGCGAAAATACAAAAAGAATCAAATTTAAAGTGATCACGTGAGCTAAAGGAAGGGGTATCTTTATGGATCCGGTTATGCTGGCGCGAATTCAGTTCGCATCGACAACCATTTTTCACTTTATTTTCGTACCGTTGTCTATCGGATTAGCGTTTTTGATTGCCATCATGGAGACGATGTATGTTGTCAAAGGCCAGGAAGTATACAAGAAAATGGCCAAGTTCTGGGGGAAGCTGTTCCTGATTAATTTTGCGGTCGGGGTAGTGACAGGAATTCTGCAGGAGTTCCAGTTCGGCATGAACTGGTCGGATTATTCGCGATTTGTTGGGGATGTGTTTGGCGCGCCGCTTGCCATCGAGGCCTTGTTGGCCTTTTTCCTCGAGTCAACATTTATCGGGTTATGGATATTCGGCTGGGACCGGTTATCGAAGAAGGTCCATCTGCTCAGCATCTGGCTGGTGTCCTTCGGCACCCTGATGTCGGCCTTCTGGATTCTGGCGGCCAATTCGTTCATGCAGCGTCCCGTTGGGTTCGAGATGAATAATGGACGAGCGGAGATGAATGATTTCCTGGCATTGATCACCAATGGGCAGCTGCTGGTAGAATTCCCGCACACGATCTTTGGGGCACTGGCCACCGGGGCGTTCCTGGTAGCAGGCGTGAGTGCCTACAAGCTGATGAAGAAGCAGGATCTGGATTTCTTCAAAAAATCATTCCACATCGCCATCGTGGTGGGGCTCACCACCTCCATTCTGGTTGCGGTCTTCGGTCACCAGCAGGCGCAGTATCTGGTGGATACGCAGCCGATGAAGATGGCTGCTGCCGAGAGCCTGTGGGAGACGAGTGACGATCCTGCGGCTTGGACGGTCATTGCGTCCATCGATCCGGAGAAGCAGGAGAACAAGATGGAGCTTAAAATTCCGTATTTGCTTAGCTTTCTGTCTTATAGCAAATTCTCCGGCGAAGTGATCGGAATGAAGGAGCTGCAAGCCCAGTACGAGCAGCAATACGGTCCCGGCGATTATATACCTCCGGTGCGGACCACCTTCTGGAGCTTCCGGATTATGGTGGCCGCAGGCAGCGTGATGATTCTGCTCGGATTGTACGGAGCCTGGCTGATGCTGCGCAAGAAGGTCGAGCACGCTGGCAGATGGTTCCTGAGATTGATGCTGTTTGGCATTTCATTGCCGTTCATCGCCAACACGTCGGGGTGGATCATGACGGAGATCGGCCGGCAACCGTGGACGGTGTTCGGACTGATCACCACGGAGAATAGTATATCTCCGAACGTAAGTGCAGGCTCCATCCTGTTCTCGCTCATTACGTTTACAGCCATCTATGCGGTGCTCGCTGCCGTTATGGCGTACTTGTTTATTAAAGTCATTAAGAAAGGGCCGTATGCGGCGGAGGAAGAAGACCGCCACGCAAGCGATCCGTTTAATAAGGAGGGCTACCATGCTGTCTCTTAATGAACTGTGGTTTGTGCTCGTTGCCGTGTTGTTTATCGGGTTTTTCTTCTTAGAGGGCTTTGATTTCGGAGTCGGGATGTCCACACAGCTGCTCGCCAAAAGCGACACCCAGCGCCGGGTGCTGATCAACTCGATCGGCCCGTTCTGGGATGCCAATGAGGTCTGGCTGCTGACAGCGGGCGGCGCGATGTTCGCCGCCTTCCCGAACTGGTATGCCACGCTGTTCAGCGGATTCTATATTCCGCTTGTCTTTCTTCTGTTGGCCTTGATTGGACGGGGAGTGGCCTTTGAATTCCGCGGCAAGGTAGGCGACGTTCGCTGGAAAAGAGTGTGGGACGGTGCAATCTTCATCGGCAGCGTGCTTCCTCCGTTCCTCCTGGGTGTTGTTTTTGCCTGCCTCATTCAGGGGCTTCCGATTAATGAAGAGATGCAGATGTATGCCGGATTCTTCGATGTCGTGAATGCCTATACCGTTGTTGGCGGGCTGACGATGGTGATGCTCTGTCTGCTGCATGGGTTAATGTTTACGACGCTGCGCACCATAGGGGATCTTCAGGAGCGTGCGCGCCGCATGGCCCGGAGATTGCTGCTCCCGGTGGCGGCACTGTTCGTGGCATTCGGGGTCATGACCTATTTCATGACGGATATCTTCGAGAAGCGTGGTGCGGTGTTAACCGTGCTGCTCGTGCTGGCTCTGCTTGCATTCCTGCTGGGCGGGTATTTCATGAACGTCAAGCGGGACGGCTGGGCTTTCGGAATGACCGGGGCCGTCATTGCTCTGCTGGTTACATCCGTGTTCGTGGGCTTGTTCCCTCGCGTGATGGTCAGCTCCATCCATTCGGCGTTTGATCTGACTATCTATAATGCGGCCTCCGGACCGTATTCCTTAAAAATCATGACCATTGTGGCTGTATCGCTGCTGCCATTCGTATTGGGATATCAAATTTGGAGTTACTTCGTTTTCCACAAACGGGTACATGAGAAGGAGCATCTGGAGTACTGATGGGAAAAGATCTGCTGGGATACAAGGGCGCCAAGATCGTATTCTTCCTTGTCGCCGTATGTACCCTGACACAGAGCATGGCCATCCTCCTGCAAGCCAAATGGCTGGCGGAAGCCATATCCGCCCTGTTCGCGGGATCCACGCTGCAGGAGCAGGGGGAGACCATTGCCTTGTTCCTGCTTGCTTTTCTGGCACGCCACGGCATTTTCACCGTGCAGCAAGGAATTGCACAGCGTTTTGCCGAGGAGACGGGCACGAGCCTGAGGAAGCAGCTTCTGGAGGAGCTGTTTCGGAACGGGCCGTCCTTTGTCCGGTCGGAAGGAACAGGCCATGTGGTTACGCTTGTGCTGGAGGGCATCGGCAAGTTCCGCAAATATGCGGAGCTGACCATACCTCGCATGATGGGGGTGGGCATTACCCCTGCGCTGGTATGGCTGTACGTATTCATGACGGACCGGATCTCGGGCATTATTCTGCTGGTGACCATGCCGATCCTGATCGTGTTTCTCATCCTCGTGGGACTTGCCGCGAGAAAGCAGACCGAGCAGCAGCTGGATTCCTACCAGATGCTGTCCAATTATTTCGTGGATTCGCTGCGGGGTTTGACCACTCTGAAGTTTCTGGGACAGAGCCGCAAGCACAGCGGGAGCATAGGGCAGGTCAGCGAGGGATATAGGGCTGCGACCATGCGGACCTTGCGCGTTGCGTTTCTGTCTTCCTTTGCACTGGATTTCTTCACGATGCTGTCGGTAGCGTCCGTAGCGGTAAACCTGGGCCTGCGTCTCATTAACGGCAGCCTTGAGCTGCTGCCTGCACTCCTCATCCTGATCCTGGCACCGGAGTATTTTCTTCCGGTGCGCATGGTCGGGGCTGACTTCCATGCAACGCTGGACGGCAAGCAGGCAGGGGAAGCGATGCAATCCATCATCCGGGTGGCCCGGAAAGAGCGCTTGGAGGCCCAAACCGGTGCAACATTTAAAATTAAAGATAATATCCCGGCACGTACTGGCTCCACGCCGCGGTTCCAATGGGAGAAGAGCAGCGTACTGGAGCTGTCCTGCATCGGACTGCAGTATGCAGGGGCGGGTCCTGCCTCCTTGGAGGACGTCAGCTTCCGAATATCGGGTCAAGGCCGGATCGGCATCGTCGGAGAGAGCGGGGCGGGTAAATCCACGCTGATCGAACTATTAGGCGGGTTTATGACGCCTACATCCGGTGAGATGAAGCTGAGCGGCGTGAAGCTGGGGCATTCCAGCCGGGACGAGTGGCGAAGTGAGGTCACCTATATGCCGCAGCAGCCGTATTTATTCAGCGCCAGCTTGGAGGACAATGTGCGCTTCTATGCGCCGGACGCTTCAAGGGCTCAGGTTGAAGCGGCTGTTGAAGCGGCCGGCCTGGCCGATCTGGTGAACAGCCTGCCTGGCGGTCTGGCCGAGATGATCGGCGGGGGCGGGCGGACTTTAAGCGGCGGTCAGGCACAGCGCGTTGCCCTTGCCCGAGCGCTCCTCGGCGGTCGGCAGGTTCTTCTGCTCGATGAGCCGACGGCACATCTGGATATTGAGACCGAATACGAGCTGAAGGAGACGATGGTGTCCCTTTTTCAGGATAAATGGGTATTTCTTGCAACGCACAGGCTGCACTGGATGCGGGATATGGATTACATCATCGTTCTGCATCAGGGACGCATAGCCGAAACAGGAACCCATGACGAGCTTATGGCAAGACGGGGCGTATACCATGGATTGATTACATCGCAGATGGAGGGAGTACAATGAAGCAGGAATCGTGGTTTCGGCCTTATGTGACGGCAAACTTCTGGCGTTTTCTGCTGATTGTCGTACTGGGTGTGCTCACCATCCTGTTTGCGGGGATGCTGATGTTCACATCCGGGTATTTGATCTCCAAATCGGCGCTCCGTCCGGAAAACATCCTGATGGTGTATGTGCCGACGGTAGGGGTTCGCACCTTCGGCATCGGACGCGCGGTTGTCCATTACGTGGAGCGGCTGGTGGGCCATGACACCATTCTTCGCATCCTGTCCCAAATGCGTCTGCGGCTGTATCGCATCCTGGAGCCGCAAGCCCTCCGCTTATCCTCCCGATACCGCACCGGGGATCTGCTGGGCGCGCTCTCTGATGATATCGAGTATTTGCAGGATGTATACATCCGAACGGTCTTCCCATCCATCGTTGCGCTTGTGTTGTATGCTGGAATCATTCTGGCCGTCGGTCAGTTCGACCCGGCATTCGCCCTGCTGCTTGCGCTGTATGTTGCGGTGCTGATTCTGGTGCTGCCGCTGATATCCCTGCTGCTCACCAAACGGAAGAACCGGGAGATGAAGCAGGCACGGAACAACCTGTACCAGAAGCTGACCGATGCGGTGCTGGGCATCCATGAATGGTATGTCAGCGGCAGACAGACAGAATTCCTGGCGGGTTATGAGGCGGATGAAGCCGAGGTAGACCGGACGGACAGATCGCTGAAGCGATGGTCGCGCCTTCGGGGCTGGATCGGCCAATGCATCGTTGCCGTAACGGTGGTGTCGATGGTGTATTGGTCAGGACGGCAGTACGCGGATGGATCCATGGATGTTACGCTGATTGCGGCTTTTGTGCTGGTTGTGTTCCCGTTAATGGACGCATTCCTGCCCGTATCCGAAGCCGTGGAACGGATTCCGCAGTATGGCCAATCGGTGGCGAGGCTTAAGGGCATCGAAAGCGCCGATGAATCCGATGAGAAGCAGGCACCGCTGCAGCTGCTGAATAACGAAGAGACCGAGGCGGTTATACGCGGCGGTGTTCATGTGAAGGCGGATGGCATCATGTTCAGCTATGATAGGGCAGCCGCTGGCTCATTTGCCTTGGAGCCTGTCGGTGCGGGAGAGGCAGGACACACCTTAACCGAGGTATCGCTGGACATTCCCCCTAGGGCCAAAGTGGCCGTTATCGGCCGTTCAGGTGCCGGGAAGTCCACCCTGCTGCAGCTGATTCAGGGGGTGCTGGCGCCATCGTCGGGAAGTCTTACCCTGGGTGGTGTGGAGGCGGCGCGGTTTGGCGACGAGATCTCTTCCGTTATTGCCGTACTGAATCAGAGCCCGCACTTGTTCGATACGACACTTGCGAACAACATTCGGCTTGGCCGGCCGGAAGCCACGGAGGAAGAGATACGCGATGCTGCTGCCATGGCGCGGCTGGAGCCGCTGGTGGCTTCTCTCCCGGGTGGACTCGACACCCGCATGCAGGAAGCAGGTCAGCGATTCTCTGGCGGTGAACGCCAACGCGTGGCTTTAGCCCGAATCCTGCTGCAGGACACGCCCATTGTTATTTTGGACGAACCTACGGTCGGACTGGATCCCATAACCGAGCGGGAGCTCCTGTCCACCATCTTCTCCAGCCTGCAGAACCGGACATTGATCTGGGTGACCCATCATCTGGTGGGCGTGGAGCAGATGGATGAGATCATATTCATGGAACACGGCCGAATCGCCATGCGTGGCACGCATGATGAACTGATGCGGCACTATCCGCGATATCAACAATTGTACCGGCTGGATTCTCCGGAACTATAGAAGGTCCATGGGAAGAACCGCCCCTTTTTTCACAGGGGCGGTTCTTTTTGTTCCCATCTTATTTTTCTTATAAGTCTGATAAAAGATCGGAATCCCCGTTCCTTCTGGAAAGATGTAACATAGTTGTAGCCGATATAAAGGGTTAATTCTCTATTAGGGGTGTGGCGTATGGTGGATTTAGAGCGGTTAACCAGCGTGTTCTGTCATTTTGCTGAACGGGAATGTCAGGGCTCCAGCGATTTATATGAGTATTTGGCGAGGCATATCGCTGATGATGAAGAGGTGCTGCGGGTGGCCTCGTTTGTTCCGTCAGGTCAGCCGGTACCCAATATGCTGTTCGGGGCTGTTCAATATTTGCTGCTCCAAGGCGAGGGGGCCGAGCTGAGGTCGTATTATCCCGGCCTGGTAGAGCAGCCGCAAGCGATGAATTCGTGTTACCCCCATTTTCGCTCGTTTGTGCTGAAGCACGAAGGGGTACTCATCGAGATTCTGGAGAGCAAGCGGGTTCAGACGAATGAAGTCCGCCGCTGTGCTTACTTGTATCCGGCGTTCTGCTCGATCTACGACAAAGTCCGCAAGCCGCTTGCCTTGGTAGAGCTTGGCTGCAGTGCCGGATTGCAGCTGTTATGGGATCAATACAGCTATTCCTATGGTGATGGAGCGAGTTATGGTCATAACGGCTCAAAGGTTCGCATGACTTCAGAGATCAGGGGGGATCGCCTGCCGCTTCTGCTGCCTTCCAGCCCTCCGGTGGTCTACCGGATGGGGATTGATCTGCATGTGAACGATGTACGTAACGCGGAGGATTTCTTGTGGCTGCGTGCCTTAATCTGGCCGGGCTATCATGATCGGGTGACGATGCTGGAGCAGGCTGTGGAGGTGCTCAAACATCAATCGGGGATACAGTTTCGGGAAGGGGACGGGACTGAACTGCTGCCTGAAATTGTGAAGGGCATCCCGGAGGAGGCCGTTATCTGCGTATTTCACACGCATGTGGCCAATCAGATTCCGGAGACGTCCAAACGCCGCTTGCTGCAGCATCTGAGCGAGATCGGGAAGACGCGTGATATTGTACATGTCTACAACAATATGTGGGATGGCAATCTCCATGCCGATTATATTCTTGGGGGCGTGCTAAGCGAGTATACGATCGCGCGGACGGATGGGCATGCACGCTGGTTCGAGTGGTTGTTATAAAGCGCATGAATCTATATTTTTTCTTGGGCAAGTCTGTGTCATAATAGGAGAGATGGAATATAAAGCGTTTACGTTATTTCATGGAGCGGAAGACAGCGCGGCTTCAACGACAAGTGGCGGAAGCTTGCCCATGAAGTCTGGTTTCCAGGTTGTTTTTGACAAGAGCCATCATGTTATCTTAGAGAACTTGGAAATGAGGGCAAGACGGAGTTCAATCTGCCGATTTCGAGAGTGAGGACAGGCAATAAGCTCCCGTTCCATGGATAGCCTAAACTAAAGATGCCAAAGGAGGAAGTTGGGATGGATTACCGTATTGAGAAGGATACCTTAGGTGAGGTTAGAGTGCCTGCGGACAAGCTGTGGGCGGCACAGACGCAGCGCAGCTCCGAGAATTTCCGGATTGGAACCGAAACGATGCCGAAGGAGATTATTTCGGCGTTTGCAATATTGAAGAAAAGCGCGGCGATTGTGAATGGCAAGCTGGGCAAGCTGGACGCGGACAAAGTGGATGCCATTACGACCGCAGCCGATGAGATTGTGGCCGGCAAGTGGGATGCGCATTTCCCGTTGGTCGTTTGGCAGACAGGCAGCGGCACGCAGTCCAATATGAATGTGAACGAGGTCATTGCGAATCGGGCCAACCAGCTGCTGGAGCAAAAGGGCAGCGCCCTGCGTGTTCATCCCAACGATGACGTCAATAAATCCCAAAGCTCCAATGATACCTTCCCGACGGCGATGCATATGGCATCCGTTGTCGCTGTAGAAGAGCATGTACTGCCTGCGCTTCGCCGCTTGAAGAAAACACTTGAGAAGAAAAGCGAGGAGTACAAAGACCTGATCAAAATCGGCCGCACGCATCTTCAGGATGCCACCCCGCTGACGCTTGGACAGGAGATCAGCGGATGGCATCGGATGCTGGAGAAATGTGAATTGATGCTGTCCTCATCCGTAGAACCGATGCGCGAGCTGGCGATTGGCGGCACGGCCGTTGGTACCGGGATTAATGCCCATCCGAAATTCGGAGAAATGACGGCAGCCGAAATCAGCATGCAGATCGGAAAAAGCTACACCTCTGCCAGCAACAAGTTCCATTCGCTGACAAGCCATGATGAGATTGTATTTGCACACGGGGCGCTGAAGGCACTGGCTGCCGATTTGATGAAGATTGCCAACGACGTACGCTGGCTGGCAAGCGGTCCTCGTTCCGGCATCGGCGAGCTGACCATTCCTGCCAATGAGCCTGGCAGCTCCATTATGCCGGGCAAAGTGAATCCGACCCAGAGTGAAGCACTCACGATGGTGGTCTGCCAAGTGATGGGCAATGATGCAACCATCGGCTTTGCGGCAAGCCAGGGTAATTTTGAGCTGAACGTATTCAAGCCGGTTATCATCTATAACTTCCTGCAGTCCGTACGTCTGCTGGCAGATGCCATGGATTCGTTCGACCAGAACTGTGCGATCGGCATTGAAGCCAACCTGGATGTCATCCGGGGGAACATGGAACGGTCGCTGATGCTGGTGACGGCGCTGAATCCGCATATCGGATATGAGAATGCAGCAGCCATTGCAAAACAAGCGCACAAAGAAGGCACAACGCTCCGTGAAGCGGCTCTGGCCAGCGGACTGTTAAGCGCGGAGGATTTCGACCGGATTGTCCGTCCGGAAGAAATGATTCATCCGAAGGAATAGGCGCCGAGCTTTCGCGAGGCATCTGTTTGACTACGAGCCCATTTCACTGCGGTGAAGTGGGCTTATTGTTTATCCATCGGCCGAAGGCGGTTATAATTAGGGTGTCAGATTTTACAATCATACATAAATCATGGGGATAAAGGATGGATGATAACTTGAGGAAACATCAGTGGTTTGCAGCATTGCTCTCCCTGATCTGCACCGGGCTCGGGATGTTTTATATCGGGACACCGGGCATGATCATCGGCGGGGTGCTGCTTATGGCGCTTCAGGGAGCGGCTCTTTATATTTTTTTCATCACATTAGGTTTCTTGGGCTTGATTATTGGCCCGCTGGTCATTGTCCTTCATATTGTAGGACTCATTATACCCATCGTTTACTTCAACTACCGATCGCCGAAGAAACCGATGTTCGACGAGAAGCGGCGGCGCCAGCTCTCCTCACCTTGGAAAATCATCCTGAGGACGTTAATCGGACTGGCCCTGTTCGCCGGGTCCATATATGGCGGGTACACCTGGGGATCTTCCCCTTTCATGAAGACGGCAGCGGAGAAACGGGTGGTTCAGGAAGCGGCTGAGTCTTATCTGGAACAGAAGTACAGCGAGCCCTTCAAGGTAACGGAAGTAAGTTATACCTGGGCTGTCAGTTCGTATAATCTTAGAGCCCATTCTGAGCAGGCGCCTGATCTGGAGTTTACCCTAAACAGTGATGATGGCAGCCCGCCTACCCTATCGAATGATACTTATCTGAACTTGCTCTGGGGGAAGCAGCTTGAAGAGCAATTGAAGCCACTGCTGGACGAGCTGTATCCAAACCAGGCTTTTGCGCAAGCCTACGTATTCTCGGATTCCGAGACGCTTGAGCGCAATTATAACAGTCTTGGCCAGGAGGCGGATGGGGCAGTTCGTCAGAATGTAAGTTTAATCGTATTTGCGGATCTCACCGCAGCTAATCTTCCAGAGGAGCAGGAGCGTGTGCTGGAGCTGATACGAAAGCTGCCTTCCGTGACCGTAAAGGGGGAAACGGACCTTCAGATCAATTACTATCCTTCGGATTTGAATACGCCCGATACTGCGAAGAAGATAGGGCAGGATTTTGATTACATGAGAGGGTTTCCGAGTACCCATTTTTTCAGAGAGTTCGATATTTCGAAAATGGCGTCTGCGGATGATATCGAGATCAGAGAGATGTAATCAAGATGACGGAGTTCAGCTCTTCTTATGATAAGAAGCCTGGCAGAGTCTATGACTCGGCTTGGCTTCTTTTTTTGATTGTGTGAGTCATCATCGTACCGTTAGTTCCTGGACAGATCAATTACGTGTTCTTTCTTTGTTCGTGAAATGGTCAGTTTCAGGTTGAAGGCCTTGGCCATGTCGCGTACAGGGACGTACAGGGTGTTTTTTGTGAAAACAGGTCCTTCGTATTTGCTCTCATCCAGCTTGCAAGAGTCCGATGCTTCCGGGCACAGCAGCTCCGGTTCATAGATGTTGATGTCATTGACACTCATCTCTTGGGTTGCCTTCCGCACGATCGTATACCCCCGGCTTGCGTTGCCCCATACCGATATGTGGGGAGCGCTTGGAGCCTTCAGATCATATTGATGGAAGTGGTCCAGTTCCACTTGCAGAGAATAGGAAATCTCGTACCCGAGTGCCTCAGCTAACCCTTGGAGAGGAACATAGGCCTTGCCTTGGCGAATATATACGTCATTCATGAGTGTGCCTGCTACGTTTACGGAATAGCTCGGAGCGGCGGCGTCAACGTCCGCTTGCTCGCTGCTCCAGATGAGCGAAGTTGCTAACAGGACGCTTGTGAGGGCAAATAGAGATATTTTTCTGAATGTCACGGCAGTGATAACCTCCTTGAATACGGGATGAATTCAGGCATTCGGTAAGCTGCCAGTATAGGGCAGCCAGCTCCTACTATAATAGACGCTCCTTCTGGCTGATTGGTTAGCTGTCATATCGGAAAAAATGGTATGTTTGTAAGGTATGCTTGTTTTATTCTGCGAAGGAGAAGATGAGAGAGGATGCTGTGGTTTGCCGTAGTTGCTAGATTCATTTCAATAGGCACAGATTTATATGTTATATAATATAACATATTATTTATGATAGGAGATGTTTGTTTATGCTATTTAGAGTATAATGTTATTTTAATTAACATATATATCCTTCATTCATTATACTATACGAATCTATAAAAAGAGGAAATTGTTTAATAAATGAATGAAAATAAGTGATAATTACCGATATGCATATAATAATGCGCTTACATTATCGAATTCAAAGATTGTTAGGTTAATTTACATGATCTATGATAGTCACTAACTACCTAACAACATCGATAGATTGGAGCGTGCGTCAATGCGTAAAATGACCTCATGGAAATTAAAAGGGAGTGCGGCACTGCTTAGTGCCTCATTGCTGGCCGGATCGTTCATCCTTACTGGTACACCTGCGGAAGCTAGTTCCAGCACGAGCACGAACGCTGGACAAGTGAGCAGCATCCAGAAGAGCAGCTTAACGTCACCTATTACGGTTCAGGAATTCTCCAAACTGCTGAACGCGGTTGCGAAGGGGAATGGACTTGAATTCAAAGGCCTGGACGGAACCGGAACCATCAAGCGCAAAGACGCTGCAGCTGCCATCTATGAATGGATTGAATTGCCGGAGAGCACAAGCGAATATACAGATTTGTCAGAGGCTGAATCCGAGATTGCAGGTGCCTTGCTGAAGGCAGGGATTATGAACGGTTATAGCAGTACGGTATTTGCGCCCAATCAGCAGGTGACGATTTCCGATGCTCATGTGCTGATCGATCGGATCGAAGCCTATTTAACTCCTTTTGACATTACCGAGGCAACGATTGCAGAGATGCAAACGGCGATGGAACAGAGGAAGGTGACTTCCGTCACACTGGTTCAGCTCTATCTGGCAAGAATCCATCGCTACGATGATCAGCTCCATGCCATCCTGACCGTGAACGACAAGGCGGTGGAGGCGGCTAGAAAGCTGGATGAGGAACGCAGAACGACAGGCCCGCGAGGTCCGCTGCATGGCATCCCGATCATTGTGAAGGATAATTATGATACAGCGGACATGCCGACAACGGCAGGCTGCGTGTGTCTGAAGGACTCCATCCCGGATAACGATTCGGAGCAGGTCGCCCGATTGAAGGCTGCCGGAGCGATTATCATTGCCAAGGCGAATCTGGACGAATTCGCTTTTAATATTACCACGTCCAGTTCACTTGGCGGACAGACGCTAAACCCTTATAATCTGGGGCATTATCCTGGCGGCTCCAGCGGTGGAACCGGGGCGGCGATTGCAGCCAACTTTGCAGCGGCCGGCCTTGGCACGGATACAGGCGGCTCCATTCGGATTCCCTCCTCCTTAAACAGCCTGGTAGGCATCCGGCCTACCATTGGACTGTCCAGCCGTGACGGGATTATACCGCTGGCGTTAACACAGGATGTGGGGGGACCGATGGCCCGGACCGTAGCGGACGCGGCAGCCGTTCTTGAAGCTACCGCAGGTTATGATGCAAAGGATCTGGTGACCACGCAGAGCGTAGGTCGTGTTCCAGACAGTTATTTGAGTTATCTGGACAAGGAAGGTCTTCAAGGTGCGCGGATTGGGGTTGTCACGCAGCTTCTGTCAGGCACGAAGGCCGAGCAGAACGAAGTGAATGATATCACTTTGAAAGCCGTGAAGGATATGGAGAAGTTAGGCGCGACTGCCGTTCATATCGAAATTCCGAATTATGAGGCTATCATGAAATTCCCAAGCCTCAGCGGTTGGGAGTTCAAATTCCAGCTGAATGATTACCTGGAGAGTCTGGGTGAGGATGCACCTTACCATTCCCTGGAGGAGATTATTGCTTCCGGTGAATATCTGGAATCGCATAAGAGCTCCATGGAAGCCAGACAAGCTCGCGAGACCCTGGACGACAACGAGTACCGCAAAATTGTGCTGGACCGTACAAAGCTGACGCAGGAATCGCTGCTGAAGGTGATGGCCGAGCACAATCTGGATGCGCTGGTCTATCCAGCCTCGGCCGAACCGGCTGGCAAACTCGGCGAGGGTCAGAACTCGGGTGTGAACAACAGGCTCAGCCCGTTCTCCGGCTTCCCGGCAATTACAGTTCCAGCGGGCTTTACGGATGGCGGGCTTCCCGTTGGCGTGGAGTTCCTCGGGAAGGCATTTGATGAAGGCACATTGATCAAGCTGGCATACAGTTATGAGCAAGGCACCCTGCATCGCAAATCGCCAACCCTGACTCCGTAAGGCTGATGGGGCAAATATCATGAGGGAAACGGACGGATCAAGAGGATAAACCTTGATCCGTCCGTTTGTTGTTATGGGCTCCTGGAAGAGGAGCCCTCACATTTTACATACTCATTGTATTCTTAGCTTCACGGTACCCGGACAGCTTGTTTACGAAGAACGTAATCAGGAACGAGCAGAGCATGCTGGCTGCCATGGAGACCAGGAAGCCGACGGTGTTATTCGATGTGATCGGACCAATGAAAGAGGGGACGTATGCGGTGCCACGAACCCCGAATATGCCGACAAGCATGCCGCCAAGTCCAGCGGAAGCAATGGCGCCCGCAAATACAAATTTATTCGAGAACATGAATGGATAGGCAGCTTCAACAAAGGTGCCAAAACCCATATTGATGGCAAATCCGGGAGCGGCTACAGCGGCCTCCCCTTTGTCGCGGGGTGCAATGATGTTGGCCAGCGTAATTCCTGCGGATACCATGACCAAGCCGACCATATCCACCGCGCCGAGGAAGCTGTTGCTCGTGGTTTCCATCTCAAGCAGTACGATCGGCAGAATGGCCGCATGATAAACGCCGCCAATGATCGCAGGCCAGATCAGCAGTCCTGCAATCAATCCGGCAATGGCCGGGCTCCAGGAGACCAGCGTTTCGATCAGCATGCGGATGCCCTCGCCAGCACTCAGCGCAATCGGTGCGATGAGAAAGTAGACCAGCAGACCGGCAATCAGCCCTGAGACGCCGCCTGCAACGATGTTGACCGTCGTAGCCGGGAAACGCCACTCCACACATTGACGGAATATGTAATGGACAATGATGCCTGCGCCAATTCCGCCGATGATACCCCCGATAATGCCGCCTTCAACGGACAGGACACCGGCCACGATCCCGGCGACAATGGAGACCTCGTCCAGCTCGGATACCTGCTTGGCTGCAATAACGGCCACGATGACCGGCAGCGCCTTGATCATCAGATCAAACACCTCGGTCAGTGCCGATAATCCCGGAATTTTGCTGACCGCGAGGATTAGGGCCATACCGATGAAGCCGGGAAGCGAGGCCATCATTATGCCTCGAATATTGATGCGGCGCCATGGAGATGAGCTTCCGGCTGCCGCGTGGATGCTCGCTGCTGCGTTCCCGATGACCGGCCGATACGGAAGCCGCCAATGCTTGCTGAGGGAAGTAGCAAACGTGACCGCTCGGGTGCGGTTGGTGGTGCCGGTTGTGCCGGAAGCGGCAATGACGTATGCGCCTTTGGTCTGAATGATCGCCATGGACGTTCCTCCCGTACCGGTCACCGGCAGACGGAACTTGGCGGCAGCCTCAATGGCGTGTCGGTTGCTGCCCTCCGGGTCGGCACTCATTACAATGAGACCGTCAATCTCGCCGAGTTCAATCTGCTCGGCAATTTCCCGGTCAAGCCGCTCGGCAGCCTGATTCACTTGCTGAAGGGTGCCTTCAGCGATAATGACCGGCTCGCCTTGACTAGAATTCCAGCCGTAAAGTGCAGCGGGCGTTGAGTCCTTAGCTGCATCCATGGAGACCTGGGCTGCGATGAACTGTAGAGCCCCGCATGACAGACCGGCGCTCTCCATCTGCACCAATATCTCATCCAGCAGCTTGAGCGGGTCCCTGCCGCCCAGATTGTACAGATTGCCGCCGCTGCTTCCTATAATAGCTATTTGACGATTCATGTCTTGCTGCCCCCCATACGATAACAGATTGTAATTTCTATATTACAGCAGAGTTATAACTTGTTAAAGTGCTAAAATGTCGGCAAAGCATGCAAAAAGCCGCCGTGCATCACCCTGTAAGGGCTGCATGGCGGCTATGGTTCATGGTTCGCTTACTCGTTATGTTCCGTTGTTGCTGCCACGGCAGATGTTTCTTCAGCCGTATTTTCTTCCGTTTCCTTGACGATTTGCAGCTTCGTATAACGGTGGGTTTTCTTCTCGATGACGGTAAACGTCAGATCACGGTAGCTCCATGTATCGCCTTTGGCGAGCTCGGAGTTGTGTCCGTACAGCCAGCCGCCGATGGTATCCAGGTCATCCGTGCTCAGATCGGTATGCAGCAGATCATTGATCCGATTGATGGACACCTTGCCGTCAGCGATGATGCGGTTCGGCTCAGGCTGGGTCAGCTCGCGTTCCTCATCCTCGTCGAATTCATCGCGGATCTCCCCGACGATCTCCTCCAGAATATCCTCAATGGTGATCATGCCGGACGTACCGCCATACTCGTCGATCAGGATGGCCATATGCGTGCCTTCCTGCTGCATTTTGCGAAGTAATTTCTTGATCGGAATCGCTTCGGATACTGTCATGGCCGGATGAATCAGCTTGGACAGATCGATGCTGGCATTGTCATCAAACTCCAGGAAGAACTGCTTGGTGTTAACTATACCGACGATCTGATCCTTGTCGCCGCGTACAACCGGGAAACGGGTGTACTGCTCACGCTTGATAATCTGCAGGTTCGCTGCAAGCGGCTTGTCAACATACAGGCAGATCATATCGGTACGTGGCACCATGATCTCCTTGGCAAGCATATCATCAAAAGCAAAAATTCGGCTTACATAACCATACTCGGCTTGGTTGATCTTCCCGCTCTCATAACTGTCACTCAGGATCATGCGAAGTTCCTCTTCCGAGTGAGCTTCCTCATGTTCACTGGCCGGGTGCATGCCGAACAGACGAACGATTTTGTTGGCGGATCCGTTAAGCAGCCAGATGAACGGGTACATAATGCGGTTGAACCATATAATAGGCGTCGCGCATAAGAACGACACAGCTTCAGCTTTATTGATAGCAATCGTTTTCGGTGCAAGTTCACCGATAACAACGTGGATATAAGTCATAATAACAAAAGCAAGCAGGAATGAGATTAGCGAAGCTACAGCTGACGGGATGGAAAAGTTATCAAACACCGGATGAAGAATCTTCTCGATGGTCGGTTCCCCGAGCCAGCCGAGACCGAGTGCCGTGATGGTAATCCCAAGCTGACACGCAGACAGGTACCCATCCAGATTCGAAGTTACCTTTTTAACGGCAAGAGCGCCTTTACGCCCTTCCATAACCAATTGGTCTACTCGACTGGGACGAAGTCTTATGATAGCAAATTCCGTCATAACGAAAAAAGCGGTAGCTGCAATAAGTACAGCGACTAAAAATAAATTTATGCCTATACTGTCATCCAAACAAAACACATCCTTTTTTTATCTGATCTGAATTAGTTTTTAAATAACCATGGTTTACTATGCATGGCTGTCAACATAATTCGACCTGAATTTCAAAGGTTCCAGCAGCATGTGCTTGAGGATCAGAAACATATCGGTTTCAGTACAGCATGTAACGTTATTCAAGGAAAGCAGAGACACATGGCGCTTATCTTCCAGCTTCAACCGAACAGGCTCCGGCGTTTTGGGGACCGGTGTCGACTCAGGCAGATTGCCTTCGGAAGCTTCCATTCCGTGCGTAGCCGCAGCGGAATCGGTTATGTCCACTAGAGGGACGGGCGTAACGGAAGCGATCAGCAGAAGGCCAAGTGTTGAACATATAATTCTGATTATCCTTCGTATGGGGTCCAAGTCGGATCGTCACTCCTACAATTCGTAATCGAGTTGCTCTAAAAAAATATATGGCTAAAATGTCATCCTATGAATGCGTAATTTGAGTTGTTGTACGTAATTTCACCACGAATGCGGTTTTCAAAACAAGGTATATTGTTAAGATTATAAAATTTATAGTTTTCAGCGAAGCTGAACAAATTCGATGATCGCAAGAAAAAATTCCTCTAAACGCGGTCTGTCTACTGAAAGTAAGTCGATAGAGTTTTTCTTATTAATCATAAGAAAAAGTAAGCCACTATGTCAAATGCCAGTTGCTTTCCGTTGTGTAATCCCATAGGGAACAAGGATTGCAGGGTGAGCTGTCTATGAAAAAAAGGACAACTCTCTACGAACCTGGAGAGTTGTCCTGTCATGAAACGAATTATTTATGGAGTGGCAGCTGTCTGACATAGCTGTCGGACAGGTGGAGCAGCTGCAGCGCCCGTTCGAACTCCTCCTGGGAAGCCTGCGTCGACTTCTCATCTGAGCTCGGCAGCGGGTGCTTGGTTCCATCCTCAAAGCCGATTCCCGGGATGTACAGGGTGGTATTGTTGATAAACGTCCCGGAAGGAAGGTAATACCGTTCCGGCAGCAAGTTGTTATCGGTGTTGTTCAGCAAATCCTGACCAAAATGAAGCTGTTGGTCCAACGATACGCCGAGCAGGTTAGAAACCGTTGGCAAGAGGTCGATCTGCCCGCCGACTTGCTCTTTCACTTCCGGTTGAAGGCCTTCGCCATGGATTATGAGCGGAATGTTGATCATATCGCCTGAATTATAGTCCCGGCCATAAATTTCGCGCATCAGCTCTTTATCTTTGTTATCCAGTGAGTAGATCGGCAGTCCAAGGTGATCTCCATAGACAACAACCATGCTGTTATCCCATATCCCGTCCTTCTTCAACTGCTCAATGAATTTGCCGAGCGCGTCATCTGCATAGTTCTGGGAGCGGATATAATCGCCGACAAACGTACCATCATACCGCTCTGGGAGCGTCATCCGGTACTTCTCTTCAGGAATGGTATAAGGATGATGTGCAGACATCGATATGACCTGAGCATAAAACGGCTTTCCTGTATCGTGCATCTTTTTCAGCTCGGCGGCTGTCTTGGAATACAGGGCATCATCCGAGGCGCCGAAGAACAGCTTATCATCCTCACCGAAAAAGGCTTTATCATAATAACGGTTAAAACCGAGCGCTTTATACAGCTCTCCGCGGTTCCAGAACTCCACCACATTGGTATGGAAGGTGGCCGTATCGTAGCCTTCAGCTTGCAGCAATTTCGGCAAGCTAGGGAGGACCCTGTCCGCATAATGCTGCGTTGCCGCCCCCCGCGGCGGGATGTAGAAGGAGGTATTTACAACAAACTCGGCATCGGAGGTATTACCCTGCCCGACATTCTGGAAGAAGTTCGGGAAGTACAGGCTTTCACGAGCCAGCTTGTTCATGTGGGGCGTAATTTCCTTGCCGTCAATCTTCAGATTCATCAAGAACTGCTGGTAAGATTCCATCTGGATGATGATCAGGTTCTTGCCCTGGGCTACACCGGAGAGCAGTGCTTCCTGATCCGATGCTCCAAGTCCCTTCAGTTCATTGATTTTATCCTGCGTGATGGTCTTGGCATCTGCAAGCTCGGTGTTTTCCTGTTGGAAAATCGTGTAGGCTTCGTAATTGAGAATTCCCATCTCCTGCGCCTTTACGATTTCGTTCATGCTTGCGCGGTTAGGCATAATCTGGAACAGGCACAGCATCAGGGAGAACACAAACACGATGGGAACGAATTTGCGTTTCTCTTTTTTGGCATGCCGAATCTTCCACTTCTTCACGCGGTCACTGCGCCACAGCAGTACGAACATGACAATGATATCCGTAAAAATCAGCAAATAATAGGGGTCCATTAAGGAGAACACGCTGTTGCTGACTGCGGTTACCTGGTTGACTTGCTCCAGCGCGTGATACGTCACGATAACGCCGTAGTATTTATAATACATAATAGCTGCAAAGAATATGGCGGTCAGCAGCAGGTTAACGCTCATATAGGCAGCAAGTTTCCGCTTGGAGGCAAACCATTCAATCAAGCTGAACACAAGCCAGATAAAAGGAATTTCTGTAATGAGTGGTTTCCAAGGCATCACATCATCAAAAATGACCATCCAGGCTAAGTAGCTTTTGAGCAGCATAATGACAGAGAAAAATATAAAAGGCTTCGTCATCGTTAACCGAAACCGCGAGGTGGAGAGCACCTGTATCGCCTTCCTTTCAATGCCGCCCAATATTAGGTTCAGGAGCTTTCAGCGGCTATTCGTTTTTTTACCATCGACAGACGTTATTCTTACGGTTCGTTTACATTAGACATGACATTAATTTAACAAAACTTATGAACAGAACTTATTATGACCTCTTCCGCGGAGGTTGTCAAAGAGTTAAAGTAAGTTCCGGAAATGCGCATAACAACACAAAAAAGACAACGAAAAAACCGGTCATCGCCGGTTTAGTCAGAGTCATGCCAATATTAGTGCAGAAATGCCATGATTAGTGGTGCGGTCCCGAGGGTGAAGAGGGCAGCAACAATCATCGAAATGCTGGAGATTGTGCCGGAGAGGGAGCTGAATTCGAATGCTTTGGATGTGCCGGTTCCGTGGGCGCTGGTCCCGAACAGAACGCCTCTTGCGATATCGCCCCGAATCCGGAAAATTCGCATGACGGCCGGTCCGATCATGGAGCCCAGAATGCCGGTCATGATGACAAAGACAGCGGTCATGTTGGGCACCCCCCCGATGACCTCAGATACGTTCATGGCAATGGGCGTTGTAATGGAGCGCGGCACAAGGCTGGTGGCAAGAGAGCTGTTCAGGTGCATCCATTTTGCAAGAAACGCAGAGGATACCATCGCCAGCACCGACCCGGTCAGCACGCTGAGCATAATCTCGGCAGCATGCTTCTTCAGGGTTTGAAAGTTCTTGTACAGCGGAACGGCAAAGGCGATCGTTGCCGGTCCCAGCAGCTTGCTTATCCACTGCGCACCTTCATTGTATGTTTCATAGGATACGCCCGTTTGTGTCAATATCACAACAAGGAGCACCGGAGTAATCAGGAGCGGAGACAAATAGACCTTGGGAAAGCGGCGGTACAGCCTTTTGGCGCCCGCATAGATACCGATCGTTAACAGCAGTCCAACGAATGCAGACAGCAGGATGTTCATGGCGTTCTCCGCTCCTTTCGAGTGGAGATGAAGCCGGCTGTCAGCCCCGAACTCACCATCACGATAACGGTGCTGAACAGAACAACAACTAGAATCTGGAGCCCTTCGGCTTCCAGCATCGGGAAATATTTCATGATACCGACTGCAGCAGGGATAAAGAACAGCAGCAATTCGGCGAGCAGCCAATTAGCGCCAAGCTCAATCCACTCCAGACGCAGGATCTTGGTTTCGAGCAGAATAAACACCACGGCAATGCCGAGTATGCTTCCGGGTATCCCCAGATGCAGCCATTCGGCCAGTTTATCCATTCCCATGGAAAGAAGCATGAAACCGGCCACTTGCAGAGTTCCTTTCAATATGTTGATCATGACCGGCCTCCTATGTTTTCAGTATTAATGAAATTTTACAACGATAATTTTCATAGGTAAAATGCATATATCGAATGATAACTATTCCATTTATCTATACATAGAAGAATCAGGAGGGTGGATCGGATGGACATACGGCATCTGGAGTATTTTCTTGAGGTCGCCAGGAATCAGAGCTTCACCAAGGCGGCGGAGAAGCTTTATATTACGCAGCCGACAATCAGCAAGACCATTCGCAACATGGAGGATGAATGGGGCGTCACCTTGTTCTACCGGCAGGGCAAGCGAATCGAGCTGACGGATGCGGGCCATATCATGTACCAGCAGGCACAGCAGATGGTGGATTCCTTCCAGCGCGTATCCGCCGAGCTGGAGGATCTGATGAACCTGAAGCGCGGACATCTCCGAATCGGTCTTCCGCCTATGGTGGGCTCA
Source organism: Paenibacillus vortex V453 (assembly GCF_000193415.1). NCBI lineage: Bacteria > Bacillati > Bacillota > Bacilli > Caryophanales > Paenibacillaceae > Paenibacillus > Paenibacillus vortex. The sequence continues at coordinate 47,806 of NZ_ADHJ01000001.1, read as the reverse complement.
AGCTTTTTTCCAGAGGTGATCGGGCAGTTCCACCAGGAATACCCAAAGATTACCATTCAGCTTATTGAGGATGGCGCCAAGAAGGTGGAGGCCGATGTGGAGAGCGGCCAGACGGACATCGGGGTTGCCGTGCTGCCGGTTAACGAAGAGGTGTTTCACTATTATTCCTTTGTGAAAGAGAAGTTGAATCTGCTTGTACATCCGTCCCATCGGCTTGCAGGCAGAGATCATGTGAACCTGAATGAGCTTGCGGAGGAAGCGTTTGTGTTGTTCCGCGAGGATTTCACGCTCCATGACCGGATCATCCGGGAATGTATAAGCGCAGGCTTCGAGCCTAGAGTGGTCTACGAAAGCTCGCAGTGGGACCTCATCAGCGGCATGGTGGCTGCGAATCTGGGGATAGCCCTGCTGCCGGAAACGATCTGCAAAGAAATCGATTCCTCACGCGTTACCATTCTGCCGCTGGATAATCCGGTGATTCCTTGGCAGCTCGGCATGATCTGGAGGAAGGACCGGTATCTGTCTTTTGCTGTCAGGGAATGGATCAGCTTTACACGCGGGCTGCTGGGAGAACGGGGATAAGTTTGTTTTGAATTGAGCTGCATTTCATACATTTTCACTCCTTGGACATAATATCCATAGTAAGAGAACCAATTACAAGCTATCTATCCAAGGAGGAATGACATTCGTGAGTGGCCAAGAACATGAGGGGAATAATGGGATTAACCAGGAGCGCACAGGTTTTGCACAAAACCGGGGTGAGACGGAGCGGGAGGATACACTGACTAATCGTCAGGGGCATCCGATATCAGACAATCAGAATGTAAGAACGGTTGGAAACCGGGGACCGATGACACTGGAGAATTATCATTTTCTCGAGAAGATTACGCATTTTGACCGGGAACGCATTCCGGAACGCGTTGTGCATGCCAGGGGAGCAGGGGCCCACGGCTACTTTGAAACGTATGGAAAAGTGGGCGATGAGCCCGTCTCAAAGTATACGCGGGCGAAGCTGTTTCAGGTTGAAGGCAAGCGAACTCCGGTATTTGTGCGGTTCTCGACCGTAGTCCACGGCTCCGGCTCGCCTGAAACGTTACGTGACCCACGCGGATTTGCCGTCAAGTTCTATACGGAGGAAGGCAACTGGGATTTGGTGGGCAACAACCTGAAAATATTTTTCATCCGTGATCCGCTCAAATTCCCGGATATGGTGCATGCGTTCAAGCCTGATCCGGTATCCAACGTCCCGGGGCCAGTCGGCATGTTCGACTTCGTATCCCGTTCTCCGGAAGCGACGCATATGATCACGTTTCTGTGGTCCCCTTGGGGTATCCCGGCGAATTACCGCCAAATGCAGGGCTCTGGTGTGAATACATACAAATGGGTCAATGCAGATGGAGTCGGTGTGCTGGTGAAGTATCACTGGGAGCCGCTCAAGCAGGGGATCAAAAACCTGACGCAGGAAGAAGCAAACAAGATTCAGGGCATGAATGACAGCCACGCTACCCAGGATCTGTATGAGGCGATTGAGCGCGGAGAATATCCGGAGTGGGAACTGTGCGTTCAGATTATGAGCGACGACGATCATCCGGAGCTGGAATTTGATCCGCTTGATCCGACCAAGCTGTGGCCGGAAGATCAGTTCCCGTTCTTAAAGGTTGGTAAAATGGTGCTGAACCGCAATCCGGAGAACTACTATAACGAGGTGGAGCAAGCGGCCTTCGGAACCGGCGTGCTTGTGGACGGACTTGACTTCTCGGACGACAAGCTGCTGCAGGGCCGTACCTTCTCTTACTCGGATACCCAGCGGCATCGCGTAGGCACGAACTATCTGCAGCTGCCAATCAACGCACCGAAGAAGCGGGTAGCGACCAATCAGCGCGGCGGACAAATGTCTTATTTTGTGGATAAGGCGCCAGGGCAGAGCCCACATGTGGATTATGAGCCTTCCATGACGGACGGCTTGGTGGAAGCCTCGCAGACAGCGAAGCCGCATCAGCCTCACTACGATGCGAATCTCGTGCGCCAGAAGCTTGATCGCACGCTGGACTTTAAGCAGGCTGGCGATACGTACCGAGCATTCGAGGACTGGGAGCGCAATGAACTGATCAACAATCTGGTGGGTGCGCTAAGTCAATGCGATGTTCGCATTCAAGAGAAAATGGTGGAGCATTTCACGTACGCGGATGAGGATTACGGACGCCGCGTTAGGGAAGGCCTGGAACAGGCGAAGAAGGGCTCGGATGGAGATTCACGTGAACAAGCGGTAGAGGATGCCAGCCGCATGGGGCATGAGGCTGATCCTTATTAATTGTATCGCTTGTGCTTGTACACAGCGTCACTTTGATAACGAGAGAATAGAGAAGCCGCCTGCAACAAAGTTAGCCGCAGGCGGCTTTTTTCCGGTTGTAAAATATTTGCGGGATGTTAAGATGTTGCAAGGAATCACAGCGATCCTTATAGAATCAACATAGAACCATGGGAAGAGGAGGCTTGCGTTATGGCAATACAAGCGGGGATCATCGGATACGGCCTGTCCGGATCGGTGTTTCATGCACCGATCCTGAGAAGCGTGCCGGATTATAAGGTACACACGGTTGTGTCATCGGATCCGGATAAGGTTCACAAGGATGTGCCGGATACGGCTGTTGTCGACAGTGTGGATGAACTCTTGTCGGTTTCGGAGATTGACGTTGTCATCATTACGAGTCCTAATACAACACATTATGAATATTCACGGTTGGCCCTTGAGGCTGGCAAGCATGTGGTTGTAGAGAAACCGTTCACCGTAACCGCTGCCGAAGCGGACGAGCTGATTGAGCTTGCCAAGCAGAAGGGCGTCCTGCTTACGGTATACCATAACCGCCGCTGGGACAATGACTTTCTGACCGTCCGCAACCTGCTGGAAACGGGAGCGCTCGGCAAGCTTTCCATTTATCAATCACAGTTCAGCCGCTACCGTCCTGAGGTGCAATCCGAGCGGTGGAGAGAGCAGGCAGCTCCCGGTTCAGGCATATTATACGATCTGGGCTCGCACCTGATTGATCAGGCTCTGTTCCTGTTTGGTCTGCCGGAGACGTTATGGGCAGATTTAAGAATAGAGCGCAAAGGTTCCAAAGCGCATGATTATTTTCATCTGGTGCTGGGTTACGCAACGTTCCGCGTCATTCTGCACTCCGGCTCACTGGTACGGCAAGCCGGCCCGAAATTCGAGCTGCATGGCGATAAGGGAAGTTTCCTGAAATATGGGATGGACCCTCAAGAAGGCCAGTTGAAGCAGGGCATGCGCCCAGGGGATGCAGGCTGGGGGGAAGACTCGCCGGATCAATACGGAGAGCTCGCTACCGAGCTGAGCGGGCTGGCAGTCCAAGGTGAGATTGAGACGCTGCCAGGACGTTATCAGGCATTCTACCAGGGACTTGCTGAAGCCATTCTTAAAGGGGGGGCTTTACCCGTCCAAGCGGAGGAAGCCCGCAACGTGATCCGGATGATCGAGTATGCGCTGCAAAGTCATCAGGAGGGACGTACCATCCAAATTACGTAGCAAAGGATCTCTCTTGTGTCAGGTTAACGTTGGTTTACACATAGTTTGCTCCGATTTGTGGGATATTAGGTGATGCAACCCTGGGCACGTCTTTCATAGGGGCGATTGATCCATATCACTACAAAGAAGGAGAGAGGCGGATATGAAGAAACGTGGAGTCCTTCGGTCGGCGCTTGTGCTTCTGATGAGTTTGGCGATAGTGCTGACCATCTCTGGAGCAGTCTTGGCGGCCGGAAGCGGTCCGTTTCACTTTGGATTTAAGAAAAGCGTCAATGGCCAGCTGCCCTCGATCAATGAGGAAGGCTTTAAGGAGCTTCTGCAAAAATACGATGCCATCTTCATGGGCGATGCCGAGCAGAAGGAGCTTTATCTCACGTTTGATAACGGCTATGAGAATGGTTATACCTCCCGTATCCTGGATACGCTCAAAGAGAAGAAGGTGCCCGCCACCTTCTTCGTGACCGGACATTACGTGAAGACACAGGCGGATCTGCTGAAGCGGATGACGGCGGAAGGCCATATTATCGGCAACCATTCCTGGAATCACCCCGATGTTACCACGATTTCGGCAGAGAAGCTGACTGAGGAGCTGGAGCGGGTGAAGAAGGAGGTCATGAGCATAACCGGCCAGCCGGACATGAAGTATTTGCGTACACCGCGCGGCATATTCGACGAGAAGTCCCTTGCAACCAGCAAACAATTGGGATATACCAATGTCTTCTGGTCGCTGGCGTATATGGACTGGGATGTGAAGTCACAGCGCGGCGCACAGTATGCTTACGACAAGGTGACCGCACAGCTGCACCCGGGTGCAGTCATCCTGCTTCATTCGATCTCCAAGGACAATACAGAGGCGCTGGGGCGAATCATTGATGAAGCGAAGAACCGGGGCTACGAGTTTAAGAGTTTGGATCAGATGCAGAAAAAAGCTCCATAAGTGACCGTTTCGCATAGCGTGCAGATGGTATCCGCGAGGATAACCGTCCGCACGCTTTTTTCTGTATCGATCTGCGCGGATGCTTCGCATTCAGGAACGAATGTTTGGTATAATACGCTTCATAAGAACATGAACGATAGGAGACCATCATGCCTCATACTATCCAAATATCCGTAAGGCCGCTGGTGGAATACGTCTTTCGCAGCGGCAGCATTACCTCGGGCTTTCGCACGGCGACCTCCCTCACCGAGGGTACCCGCGCGCATCAGCAAGTACAGCGCGATTATGGCGAGAACGATCAGAAGGAAGTGCAGCTTGAAGTCGAGATTCCGTACGAGGATCTGCTGTTTGTGGTGGAGGGTCGCTGTGACGGCCTGATTTGGGAGGAAGAACGGATCATGATTGATGAGATCAAGTCGACCTCCGGAGATTTGGGCGAGATTACCGAGCACACCTACCCGGTTCACTGGGCGCAAGCCAAAATGTATGCCTATATGTATGCGAAGTTGCATGAGATGCCAAGGATGGCAGTCAGATTGACCTATTTCCAAGTGCCGAGCGGAGAGCGGAAGCAGTTCGTGCAGGAATGGAGTTTGCCTCAGCTGGAATCCTTTGTGCTTGAGGTCGTGGGGGCATATGCTCCCTATGCGAACCTGTTAAGAGAGCATGCCGAGCGGAGAGATCGGAGCATCCGCGAGCTTAAATTCCCGTTTCCTGCCTACCGGGAGGGACAGCGGAAGCTTGCTGGTGCCGTATATAAAAGCATCGGTGAAGGACGGAGATTGTTCGCCAAAGCGCCGACCGGCATAGGCAAAACCATATCCACGCTGTTTCCTTCGGTTAAAGCGATCGGTGAAGGACTGCTATCGCGGATCTTTTACCTGACAGCCAAAACGATTACCCGAACCACCGCGGAGGAAGCCATGGCGCGCATGGAGCGTCAAGGGCTCTGTATGCACGCAGTCACGCTGACGGCGAAGGACAAGATCTGTTTCAGTGAAGCGGAGGGCTGCAGTCAGATGGGCTGTGCGTTCTCGGAGGGCTACTATGACCGGATCAATGACGCCATACTGGATCTGCTCTCGAATGAAACGTTGATCACGAGGCCCGTCATTGAGGATTATGCCCGCAAGCATACGGTCTGTCCGTTTGAGTTCTCGCTGGACGCCGCTTATGCGGCTGATGCCGTCATCTGTGATTACAACTATGTGTTTGACCCGCGTGTATCCTTCAAGCGTATGCCGGAGGAAGTGAAGAAGCGCAGCGTGCTGCTCGTTGATGAGGCGCATAATCTGGTGGACCGCGCGAGAGGGATGTTCTCGGCTGAACTGAATAAATCTGCGTTCTTAGAGCTGCAGAGGGCTTATAAAGAGAGCAATCCCACGCTGTACAATACGGCTAAACGGGTCAATAACCGCTTTAAGATTCTGCGCAAGGCCGGTGAAGAGGAAGAGCGGATTGTAGGCTCCCAGCAGCCGGAGATGATGGTCGAACTATTGGAGGATTTTGCCCTCCAGGCGGAAGCCGAACTGATGACAGGCAAAAGCGGGGATGAGGCCGATGCGCTTTTGGAGTGCTATTTTGCCGTACAGGGCTATCTGCGTATCTCCAAGCTGTATGACGACCGGTTTGTCACCTATGCAGAGATGAGTCAGAGCGAGGTGTTTCTCAAGCTGTTTTGTCTGGATCCCTCTTATTTGCTTCAGCAAGCGGCCAAGAATTATCGGTCCAGCGTGTTTTTCTCGGCCACCCTGATGCCGCTCGGCTATTATCGCGATATGCTGGGAGCGGAGGAAGAGGACTACAGCCTCTCGATTCCGTCCCCATTCTCGGCCGAGCAGCTGGATGTGCGAGTTCTGCCATTGTCGACGCGGTTCAAGGATCGGGAGCGGAGCCGTGAGGCCATCGTGCGGATGCTGAGTGCTCTGGTTCAGGAGCAGCCGGTGAATACCTTGATTTTTCTGCCGTCCTACCCCTACATGCAGGATATTCATGAAGACTTCGCCCGAATGAATCCCGGGGCACGCACGCTGCTTCAGGGACACGGGATGAGCGAGGAGGAGCGGGAGGCGTTCCTGAATGCATTTCAGGCGGATGCAGCCGATCCGCTGATCGGCTTTGCGGTAATGGGCGGCATTTTCTCGGAGGGTATTGATCTGAAGGGAGAACGGCTCTCCAGTGTCGTAGTGATCGGCGTGGGATTGCCGCAGTTGTCTTTCGAGAATGACATCATCAAGGATTATTTCGACCGTACCGGCAAGAGGGGATACGATTACGCTTACGTGTACCCGGGGATGAACAAAGTGCTGCAGGCCGGAGGACGCCTGATTCGATCAGAGCAAGACAGCGGTACGCTCACACTTGTCGATGACCGTTTTCTGAATCGCCAATACGGGATGCTGCTGCCAGAGGAGTGGAGAAATTTTAGGCGATTCTAAATTTTTCATGGGATGTTGACACCTGGAAATTGGAACTCTATAATACGGATATATTAATTAAGCAGAAGGAGGCTGATGTCAAATGGTTATGATGCATAGTGGATGGGTCGCTTTGACGTTGGTCTCTTTGGACGGGAAATTCTAATGGTAACGAAGAGGTGAGGCTTCAGATCGAGCCCTCACTTCCATACCTGGAACCCGCAGGAGACCGTGTTTGGTATCCTGCGGGTTTTTTGTGTCTATACTCGGGGTTTGGTACTGTCTTCACGGGGTAACCGTAGGGGCATGATGCCTTCTTCTGGTGTATATTCAGATCAGCCGCAGATACAAATCTGCGGTTTTTTTGTGTTTTGATATAACAACCAAATTGATAATGATAAGGGGATATAACGAATTTGACTAAACAAGAAATGACACCGTTACACACATATGGATGGAATGAACACTGGAGCTTGATGGCTGAGCAGATGCCGAAGCAGGACAAAGAGCTCGTGCCGGCGCGCGTGACAGCCCAGTTCTCAAAGCAATACCGCATTATAACCCAAGAAGGTGAGCAGACGGCTGTTGTCACAGGGAAGTATGAATACGAAGCGGGCAGCAAAAGCGATTTCCCGGCTGTCGGCGATTGGGTGCTGGTCGAGCCGCTCCAGGGCGAATCGCGGGCCGTCATTCATAAGCTGCTGCCCCGCAAGTCCGCTGTCACGCGCAGGGAAGCAGGCAGCGTGCCGGATGAGCAGGTTATCGCCGCGAACATCGATACCGTGTTTATCATTAATGCGCTGAATAAGGATTTTAATGTCCGCAGAATTGAACGCTATTTAATTGCTGTCTGGGAGAGCGGAGCTGCACCGGTCATCCTGCTCACCAAGGCGGATCTATGTGAATCGCCTGAAACATATGTCTCGCTGGTGGAAGAGGTCGCTCTCGGTGTGCCGGTGTTTGTGGTGAGCTCCTTAAAGGACCAAGGGAAGGAGCAGCTTCAAGATTACTTGGTGCAAGGGAAGACAGTGGCAATAACGGGCACTTCCGGGGCGGGCAAATCCACGTTATTGAACTGGCTGTCCGGTCAGGAGATGCAGCGTGTTCAAGGGATTCGGGAAGAGGATGCAAGGGGACGCCATACCACGACACACCGGGAGCTGTTCGTGCTGCCGGGAGGTGCTATCATGGTGGATACCCCGGGCATGAGGGAGCTGCAGCTGTGGGATTCAGAGGAGGGGTTTGAGACTGCCTTTGCGGACATCTCCACGCTCTCGCAGCAGTGTCGATTCCATGATTGCCGACATGAGACCGAAGCAGGCTGCGCGGTCCGGGAAGCATTGCAGGACGGGACGCTGGATGCAAAGCGTTATGCGAATTACAAGAAAACAGAGCGCGAGCTCGCTCATATCGCCCGTAAAGAAAAGGCAAGCACCCGGCGGCAGAACAAGAGCTCTGGCAAGTCGTTACGCAAGAGCGGCAGAGTGCACCAAGGGGCTTATCAGCAGCTTCTATACGACGAGGAATTATAGTGTTACGGGAAGACCGAAGTCGATTTGACTTCGGTCTTCTCCAGGTATATAGTTAGGTAACCAAATAGATTGGCAAACTATCTATTTAAGGAGAAATGGTCTGTACCATGTCAATTCAAGCTTTAGTGCTGTAGAGAAGAGGTGGCCAATGACACAGGATAAACAACCAGATTCACATAATGGAGATACCGTTGACGAGGAAAGACAGTCACGAGAAGAAAGGTGCATGAAGGGGGGCATGCGGGAAGACAGCGTAGCCAGCAGGCTCCTGTACAGCATCCGTATGTTTCATAAGCAGGAGTGGGATCAGCACATGATTTCCGGTTATACCCCTGGTGAAATTCGAGTTCTAATGGGGCTCAGACATCATATCGAGCCTGACGGACCCGGTATGAAGGTGTCGGAGATCAGCAGCATGATGAACGTTACGTCACCAACGATCACGCAATTTATCAACGGCTTGGAGAGTAAAGGCTTGGTGGAGCGAGTGATGGATGCACAGGACCGACGCGCGGTTCGCGTACAGCTTACGGAGGCAGGGAACCGTATTGTCCAGCAAACCTACCTGAAAGTCAAAAACAACTTTAACGAGATGGTTGATTTTCTTGGTGAAGAGGACAGCGTCAAGCTGACGGAGCTGCTGACGAAGATTTACCAATTCCAAGAACATAAGCGCAATTCGAATGAAACAACATCAGACAACGAGTAGGGGTGGGGGATTTGTTAAAGCTGTTTCAATACATGAAACCATACCGGACAGCGGTCATTTTTGTTCTGCTGTTCACATTTTTCCAATGTCTGTCTGATCTTTACTTGCCGACCTTGATGGCTGACATTGTGGATATCGGCATCGTGAAGGGAGACGTTCCTTACATTTGGAGTGTGGGAGGTTTTATGCTCCTGGTTACAGCAGGCGGCATGGTCTGCTCCATTGCGGCAAGTTATTTGGCATCCAAATCGGCAACCGGTTTTGGCCGGATTCTGCGTGGGCGCGTATTCTCCCATGTCGAGAATTTTACGCTGCAGGAATTTGACAAGATCGGAACAGCTTCCCTGATAACCCGTACCACCAACGATATCACACAGGTGCAGCAGGTCACGATCATGATTCTTCGCATGATGGCCATCGCGCCGATGATGTGTATCGGGGGCATCGTGATGGCGGTATCGAGAGATCCGGGACTGACAACGGTGCTTCTGATCGTCCTGCCGATTCTCGCGTTGGCTATTTTCATCATTGCCAAAAAAGGGATTCCGCTCTTCAAGGCCATACAGATCAAGATTGATACACTCAGCCGCGTGCTGCGTGAGAATCTGACCGGAATGCGGGTCATCCGTTCGTTTAACCGCATGGACCATGAGACGGTCCGGTTTAATGATGCCAATGAGGATCTGACAGCCACCTCGATCAAGGTTAACAAAATCATGGGTGCCATGATGCCCGTCATGATGCTTGTCATGAACTTCGCCACGCTGGCGATCGTTTGGTTCGGAGCCCACCGCATAGAAGCCGAACACATGAAGGTCGGTGACCTCATGGCCTTCCTCCAATACGCGATGATGATCATGTTCTCACTGATCATGCTGTCCGTCATGTTTGTCATGATTCCGCGCGCGCAGGCATCGGCAGTCCGGATCAATGAGGTATTGAACATGATACCGGAGATCCACGATCCGAAGCAGCCGCGGAATACCGGCATTCCGACGGGTTCCATTGAATTTCAGGACGTCACCTTCTATTATCCGGGCGCAGAGGAGCCGGCCATATCCGATATCTCCTTCCAGGCAGGACCGGGTGAGATTACCGCGATTATTGGAGGAACAGGTTCAGGCAAATCAACGCTGATCAGCTTGATTCCGCGTTTCTATGATGTGACCTCCGGGCGGATTCTCGTCAACGGGACGGATATTCGGGACTTGATGCAGGAAGATCTGCGGAACCGGATCGGATTTGTGCCGCAGAAGGCGCTGTTGTTCACCGGTACGATTGCAGAGAATATCCGCTACGGCAAGGAAGACGCAACGGACGAGGAGATTCAGCATGCCGCGAAAGTTGCCCAGGCGGCTGATTTCATCTCTTCAATGGAAGGCGGTTATGATGCCGAGATTTCCCAAGGCGGCAGCAATGTATCCGGAGGCCAGAAGCAGCGGCTCTCCATTGCCAGGGCGCTGGTCCGGAGACCTGAAATCTACGTGTTCGATGACAGTTTCTCTGCGCTGGATTTCAAGACCGATGCGAATCTTCGTGCAGCGCTGAGGGAGGAAACGACCGAGGCTACGGTTCTGATTGTGGCCCAGCGTGTCAGCACCGTCTTGGACGCTGACCGAATCATCGTGCTGGAACAGGGACGCATTGCCGGAATGGGCACGCATGGGGAACTTATGGCATCAAGCGATGTGTACCGTGAAATTGTCACCTCACAGCTGTCAGAGGAGGAGATCGCATGAGCGAGAAGAAACGGGGAGGACATCCTCGGGGCCAGGGCGGTCCCTTCGGCGGCGGGCCGCATGGTGCCGGGATGGCAGCCGAGAAAGCCAAGGATTTCAAGGGGACTTTGCGCCGGCTTACACGATACCTTAAGCCCCATACGGGGAAACTGCTGATCGTCTTGACCGCAGCCATCTTGAGTACGATATTCAGCATTGTGAGCCCGAAAATTCTCGGTGATGCAACCACGATCCTGTTCAAAGGATTCATGGCCAAAATGCAGGGCGTACCGGGTGCCGGGATTGATTTTGATGCCATTCGGAATATCATGCTCTGGCTGGCAGGCCTGTATCTGTTAAGCTCGCTGTTTGCTTATATCCAGCAATATGTCATGGCTGGCGTGGCACAGCGGACTGTTTACGATCTGCGCAAGGATGTCTATAACAAGCTCGGACGCCTGCCGCTTAAATATTTTGACGCCCGTACGCATGGGGAGACGCTGAGCCGGGTCACGAACGATATGGACAATATCAGCAGTACGCTTCAGCAGAGTCTTACACAGATGATTACCTCTGTGGTAACACTGGTCGGGGTTATCATCATGATGCTTACAATCAGTCCGCTGCTGACTCTGGTGGTTATATTGACCCTGCCGCTCAGCGTGGTGGTCACCATCATGGTTGCCAAGCGCTCTCAGAAGCATTTCGTGGCACAACAGAAGCATCTGGGCCAACTGAACGGACATGTGGAAGAGATGTATACAGGTCATAAAGTGGTGAAGGCGTTTGGCCGGGAACGACAATCGATGGAGCAATTCGATGAAGTCAACGACAAGCTCTATGATGCCGGATGGAAAGCCCAGTTCATCTCGGGAACGATCATGCCGCTGATGAGTTTTGTTGGCAATATCGGGTATGTGATCGTGAGTGTTGTCGGTGGCGTTCTGGTCACCCGCAGAGCAATCGAGATCGGGGATATCCAGGCGTTCATCCAATATTCACGCCAATTCACACAGCCGATCACGCAGCTTGCCAATATCGCGAATGTCATTCAATCCACGATTGCATCGGCAGAGCGCGTATTTGAAGTGCTGGACGAGGAAGAAGAAGTGTCTGAGCATACGGCTCCGGCAGCCCTCAAGAAGCCGCTCGGCGATGTGTCCTTCCAGAATGTGAGTTTTGGTTATAAAGCGGATCAGCTTCTGATCGAGGATATGAACGTCGATGTGAAGCACGGACAGACGGTGGCTATTGTCGGTCCAACCGGTGCAGGGAAGACCACGCTTATTAATCTGCTGATGCGGTTCTATGAGCTTAACAAGGGCAAAATTACGATAGACGGAACGGATATTACGTCCCTTCGACGGGGTGAGCTTCGCAGCCTGTTCGGAATGGTGCTCCAGGATACCTGGCTCTTTAACGGGACGATCCGGGAAAATATCGGATACGGCCGCGAGGGGACCACGGAGGAAGAGATCATCAGAGCAGCGGAAGCGGCTCATGCCGACCACTTCATCCGGACGCTGCCGGACGGCTATGACACCGTTCTGAACGAGGAGGCCTCCAACATATCGCAAGGGCAGAAGCAGCTGCTCACGATTGCGCGGGCCATTCTGGCGAATCCGTCGATTCTGATTCTTGACGAAGCGACCAGCAGCGTGGATACCCGGACCGAGCTGTACATTCAGAAGGCGATGAATGAGCTGATGAAGGACCGGACCAGCTTTGTCATTGCGCATCGTCTATCCACGATTCGCGATGCGGACCTTATTCTGGTTATGAACAAGGGCAGCATCATTGAACAGGGAACCCATCAGGAGTTGCTGTTGCAAGAAGGCTTCTATGCGGACCTGTACAACAGTCAGTTCAGCGATCAGCATGAGGCTGGATAACAGAATGCAGGCATAATTGAAGTCCCTGAAGACCCCTTCGATTGCAGAAGGGGTCTTCTTATTCCAGCATGGAGGGCTGATTTAAAGCTGCAGCATGATGGGTCGGAGGTGAACGGGGACCTATTCAAGCTGTACTGATTAATAGGTTCACGACAAAGGGTAATAATAGAAGCAAGACATTCCGGTACGGATATGAGGGGGGTCATGGAATGATGTATAGTCGGGCATTGCTGGTGTACAACCAGAACGCAGGCCAGCAGGAAACGCTGCAGCAGCTGGCGGCGGTAATTCCAGTATTGGCGAAGAACGTGAAGGAGCTGGTGTTGTATCAGACCTTTAAGCCTGGCGAGGGGGAGGCAGTGTGCAGGGATCAAGGCGGGACATACGATCTCATTCTCATTATGGGCGGGGACGGCTCGGTCCATGAGTGTGTTAATGGCATTGCAACGCTGGATCATCCGCCGCTCGTAGGGATTTTGCCTGTGGGCACTTGCAATGATTTTGCCCGCTCCATGAATCTGCCGGTGGAGCTTGCGCTCGCGGCTGACGAATTAATGAAGGGACATGTTCGGGAATTGGATATCGGCATGGCTCAAGGCCGGGTGTTCACGAATTTTTTCGGAGTGGGCCTCATTACGGACACGTCGGAGAATATCAATCCGGATTTGAAAGGGAAACTGGGCAAATTGAGTTATTTTATCAGCATGCTGCAAACCGTACGTGCTGCTGAACCCTTCTCTTACAGTCTGGAATATGACGGACATACCAGCGAAGGCGAGGCCGTCATGATCTACATTTCGAATGGCCGTTACCTCGGGACTCGTCCGCTTCCCTTTACGCTCGATTCGCTCTGTGATGGTTTACTGGATGTGCTGATTATCCGTGAAGCCGGACTTCCGCTGTTAAAAGAACTGTTAAGCCGCAAGGTCGAAGGGGAGTGGAAGCCGGCCAATGAGAGCATAGAGTATGTGAAGGCCGCTTCGGTCAAGCTGACCACGGCAAAGCCCATGAAGGCCGATACGGATGGTGAGGTCTATATGGAGGCCCCGGCTGACGTGTCTGTCAGGCCCCGCGGCTTAAGGTTTTTGGTCGGGGGAGAGTGAGTCGGCAGGCATATTTGATATTGCATTTTCATATGGTTCTTTTATAATGATGTTTATATCTTTAAAGGGAGCCATGATCATCATTGAATAAGTCCGAACTGAACCGAATTACGCAAGAGCTTCTACGTCGGTCGGGCAGCAGTGTCACCGTGGAGATGGATACGTATTTTCCAGGGGGCCGGTTAATCGGCGGGAAATACGTGATGCATTCACATCGTGTGACGATGTATACCGAGGTCATACGCCAGCAGTGTCTTCAGCTGTTTGGATCACTTGAGTCGTTTAATGCTTATTATGCGGTGGTGTTTGCCCATGAGCTGGGCCATTCGATGGACCTGAAACTCACGGAACTGTGTGACCGGATGGATGGAACGATCGATGAATGGGATCAGAAGCAGATTGCGCTGCAAATCGAGGAAAATGCCTGGAATAATGCGATGCCGTGGATCCAGGATATTGATCCGGCTTTCATTCGTGTCATCGTAGACCGGTCGCTCGAGGCCTACCGGGACGAGCTGGCCCCGGAAATCGCTTAGCTTGGGCCAGCCCATATCCACTGCCTTCCGCAATCACATGTCCACAGGCACCCGCGAGGGTGTCTTTTTTGATTGGACGGCAGGTGTGATCTAATATCGAATGTGATGCAGAATGAAACCAAAGATGGCAGCCACCACAATGAAAGCGCCTGCTGCAGCGAGGGTCATTAAAAAATCACGGATCAGGCCATGCTGCTGGATGCCGCCTAATTTTTCCTTCGCTTTCCGTTCGGAAACCTCTTCTTTAATGCGATCCAAATATTCAGGGCCAAGCACCATGGCGATTCCTCCTATAACGAATTTATTACGATTATACCAGAAATAGGATGATTTTGGTGTTGATTAGGGAATTAAGGCGGTTTAGAAGCCCGCTATTAAACGAATAACCAAATTAGAGTAAAAAAACGAGGCGGGACCCTTGGTTTCCGCCTCGTTTTTTTATGCGTTACAGCCTCATGATATTTAGTCCTCAGCGTCCAACTGCTTCAATGGCTCTATGGCCGGGCCTTCCAGCACCTTGCCATCATAACGGAATCGGGACCCGTGACATGGACAATCCCAGGAGCGCTCGCCCTCGTTCCATTCCACCTCGCAGCCGAGGTGTGTGCAGGTCGTGTCCACGAGATGCAGATTCCCCTGGTCATCCTTGTAAGCTCCTGCCCGTTGGCCGTTATGACGAACGACGGCACCTTCGCCTATCTTCAGTTCGGTAATGTCGGCATGGGACAGGTCCACTTTGCCAGCCACAAAATCTTTGGCAACCGTCGCATTTTGCACAACAAATGTTTTGATGCTCGGGTCTGCCTTGAATCGGGACGGGTTGAACATGTCGGCATAACGGTTCGTTTTCCCTAAGATTTGATCACTGATGATGTTCGCGGCCAGTGTTCCTGTTGTCATGCCCCACTTGCGGAAGCCTGTCGCAACATAAATCCGGTCATGCTTCGAAGTAATTGGTCCGATGTATGGCAGATTGTCCAGTGTAATCAGATCCTGCGTCGACCAGCGGTAGGGAATGGCGGAAGCCCCCAGCAGATTACCGGCAAACAGCTCCAGATTCTCATAATGCTGATGGGTGCAGATGCTGCGTCCCGTGGGATGATTCTCCCCGCCGACAATGACCAGATCCTCACCGTTATAGGAAGCTGAACGCAGGGAGCGCTTTGGCTTATCCACACTCAGGTACATCCCGCCTGGATAGGCCGTCTCAGGTTTAACGGCAATCGCATAGGAGCGTTCCACGTGCAGCCGTGTGAAGAACAATCCCTTCCCGTCATAGAACGGAAAATGGGAGGCGGAAACAGCGTGGTTGCAAGTAATGCGGTGGCCGCCCCGCTTGGTCAGCAGTGTAATCGGTCCTTCGGTTTCAGCCTTTTCATCCATGGTGGTGTTTTCATAGATCCGCCCCCCGAGCATGAGAAACTGTTCGGTCAGGTGCTTTAGATACTGCAGCGGGTGGAATTGGTATTGCCCCGGCATCTTGATAGCTCCCCGTATCGGCATGGGCAGGGAAAGACTGTCCTGCCATTCTCCCGGAATCCCGAGCTGCTCATAGGCTTTGATTTCGTCCTCCAGCTTCGCGAGATACTTGTCGTCCTCCTGGGCGTAGATATAAGCGTCCTCCAGCTTCAGCCCGAACTTCTCTTCATCCCCGCCAACGATATTCCGTATGAATTCGATCGCTTCCCGGTTTCCTTCGTAATAGAGCCGGGCGTTCTCCTCGCCAAAATGACTCGTCAATTCATGGTAGATCAGCCCATGCTGGGCCGTTACCTTGGCTGTTGTGTATCCCGTCGCTCCGTTCAGTATGCGGCCAGCCTCAATCAATACGACATCCTTGCCGGCCTTGGCCAGCAGGTAGGCGGTTGTAATCCCGGTGATGCCGGCTCCGACAATGGCAACGTCTGCTTCTATATCTTCGGCCAGACGGGGAAAAGTAGGCAGCTCGGTTGTCGCTCTCCACAGCGATTCCGGATATCGCGGCAGCTCTTGATATGATGGATTGGATGGGTTCATTCCGATTCCTCCTCGGCTTCTTTAGGCATTATCCTCAAACTTAAGGCTCCTTGTCTCCATTATTACCACAGAGGGATGATTAGAAACGAAGCCCGAGCTGTGAATGGCGACTTAATCTACCCTTCTCCTGAATTTGCATGAATTTCTGAATACTCGTAATAATTTGGAACATTTGTGCAGAACCTAGAGAAACGACATGATCATCGGAATTCTATGAAAAACGAGGGGAATTATCATGAGCAGCGAGACACATAAGACACATCTAAATGCCTCACACGCTAAACAATGGCTGCAGAAGCAGCTCCATAAGGTCGGGGATATCGAGGAGCGGGAGCTTAAGAATCAGGAGGATCACGCGTTATTGCTTTATTTCAAGAGCATGTGCGATCCCGTTGTGGTGAATGAGGACCTGATTAACCGGTTTTATGAATTGAACTCTCTGAAGATTTACGAAGAATTCATTCGATCCTTCCCTTCAACGATTGAGCCAGCAGAGGAATCGGAGCTCATGCGCAATATGCTTCGGGGCTGCGTCGTGGTATTCATTCAGGATCGGGTGCTCCTGTTTGATGCCGTGTTGATCAATGCAGGCGATATTCAGCCTGCCAGCACGGAGAATGTCATTCAAGGGCCGGATGACTCCTTTACCGAGAATATTGAAGTGAATTTGAATTTAATACGCCATCGTTACCAAACGGCCAATCTGAAATCGGAGTTTATGACGGTAGGGAAAATATCCCAGACCCGGATTATCATCCTCTATGATGTGACCAAAGCCGATGAGTCGGTTTTGGAGGAATTAA
The DNA here is from genome assembly GCF_000193415.1 of Paenibacillus vortex V453. Classification (NCBI taxonomy): domain Bacteria; kingdom Bacillati; phylum Bacillota; class Bacilli; order Caryophanales; family Paenibacillaceae; genus Paenibacillus; species Paenibacillus vortex. The sequence continues at coordinate 30,599 of NZ_ADHJ01000001.1, read as the reverse complement.
GGAAGCGTCTTTCCGAACTCAAATCAGATATTGTCCAGTCTGCATCCGAGATTGAGCGGCATACGATGCACCCTCAGCTAAGACTGTTCCCAACGTTAATGTTGACCGAGCGGCCGGACCGGACGGTCATGAATATTTCCCAGGGAAAAGTAGCCGTCCTTGTTGACTCGACGGGGTACGCAATTCTGCTTCCGGCGATCTTCAACGATTTCTTTACAGCCATGGATGACAAAATCCAGCTGCCCCCTATCGGATGGTTCCTCAAGGGAATCCGGTACATCGCATTGTTTGTGACGGTCCTCATGCCGAGCCTGTATGTGGCTTTTACCTCCTACAATCCCGAAATACTCAAAATGCAGATTACACTGCTCATTGCGGGCAGCCGGGCCACCGTCCCGTATCCCTCCTTCTTCGAAGTAATCTTTATGCTTCTGGCGATGGAGTTTCTGACGGAGGCAAGTGTCCGGCTGCCGAAGGCGATAGGCCAGACCGCCTGCGTGGTCGGTGGACTCATACTGGGTACAGCGGCTACAGAAGCGGGGCTCGTCAGCAATATCATGATTATTTTGGTGGCTGCAGTGGCGGTTACGAACTTTGTTATTCCGATCAACATGATGAGTTCCGGCATCCGCGTGACCAAGTACATATTCATTCTCCTGGCTACCTTTTTCGGGCTGGTAGGCATTGTGCTGGGTGTCGTTGCAACGATTATGTACTTAACCAGCCTGCGGTCGTTCGGTAAGCCTTATCTGAAGATGTTTGCGGTGGAGTGGAGCAATAAGGGGGATCAGCAGAGTGGTTAGAAATAAATATTTTTATTACCTCTTCCTACTCAATGCGACCATCAACCTGATTAACTATGTGCCCAGGATCCTGATTCAGGACCGATTTGACGGTGCCTTGATATCCATTCTGATAGCGATCCCTATCGGATCCTTGCTGCTATATACTTTCACCAAGCTAATCCAGAAATTTCCTGGCGAAGGACTGCCGGAAATTTTCAATTCCGTGATGCCTGCATGGATATCCGGCGTGCTTCTGGTTCTGTACGGATTAGGGTGGTATTTCTCCAGCGTCATTACGCTGGTCAGTTTTGTGGATATTACCAACCGGTATGTCAGCCCGGATGTGTCGCCCATTATCGTGCTGATTGGGTTTCTGGTTGTCGTGGCACTTAGTGCAAGGCTGGATTCGGAGTCGATCCTGTATGCCCTGGAAATGATCCTTTATATGACCGTTCCGATCATTATGTACATGGCTTGGCGTGTTTTTAGTAATCCCTACTACAGCTGGGATGCGGTCAGGCAGATCATTACGCATCTGTGGGACATACCCAATTACCGGACGGTTGCAGCCGCGACCTACATTTATACCGGATATATCAATATGGTGGTTTTCAATCGGATCTTCCACAAGTTCAGGGTAAAGCATATCTGGTCCATCGTCATCGTAAGTATTCTAACGCTGGCGGTATCCATTTTTGCGCCGATCGGACTGCTTGGAGCAGCGGGAGCAGGGGAGCATGTGTATCCTGCCTTCTCCACCGTAGACTCGCTTCGCATCCGCTACTTCATCATTGAACGGATGATTTACGTGTTCTATGTGGTCTATATGTGCCTTTCCCTCGTCAATTCCATTGTCCACTGGCATGTGGGCAAGGAATTGATTCTGGGCGGATTTCGGCTGAAGTCCGATAAACCGGAGTCCATTCGTAAGAAGCGGAAGGTGGAATGGTGGGTGCTTGCTGCTTTTTGCGTGATCATCCTTGCATCCTCAATGGCCATCAATCAATACTCTTTGAATGATATGGCCATTGTCTTCCTCGATGTTCGGTTTGCGGGAGAATTCCTGTTAATTGCCCTGTTATTCTACGCCGTGTGGAGAAGGAGAAGGAGGAGGAAGCGGGCATGAACATGCTGAAACGTCGGCTGGTCTGGGTGTTGTGCTGCTCGATGCTTACACTTACACTCTCGGGATGTGAGTTTCGGGATATCGACCTTCGCCTCTTTGTGGTATCCATCGGTGTTGACGTGTCGGAGAAAAGTCCCGATCTGTATAACTTCAGCTTCAAGATTTCGATCCCTTCGGGTGACCCGAAAACCGGCGAGGAGAAGTCGCTTCTCATTACCGAGGAGTCCGACAGCATCGCGGAGGCGATTCGTCAAGTCAAATCCAAAGTGGACAAAGAGCTCGATTTTGGACATTGCAAAGGCGTAATGTACGGTGAAGCCTATGCCCGCCGGGATATTAGCAAAATTGAGGACTGGACGGTCCGCCGGAGGGACATGCAGCTTCTGATGTATCCGGCGGTTGCGATCCCGACGGCGGAGGAGGTGCTCAGGGCAGAGCCGCCAACCGAACGGATTGCCGGTAACGCTATTTTTCTGGCGCTGAGCGAGGATGGCACGGAGTCCCCTTTTATTACGAGGACCTATTCCTTTGATCTTGCCCGCCGAATGACCGAGGTAGGGGAGGATCCTGTCATGCCTGTCGTTGAGGTAGGCGAGAAGAATGTTCTGAATATCAATAAGGTTGCCCTGATGGATAAGTCCAAGGTTAAGGTAATTCTCACGAAGGATGAGACCCGTCTGTTCAACCTGCTCGATCTTCGGAATCTAAGCACCAACTTTGGCACCCGCGTTGACGGGGAATTGATTGAGGTCAACACGGACAGGACGCGGGCAAGCTATAAGATCGTAACCAGCCCGAAGGGGCAAGAAGCGATCCATTTTCGGGTTCGCATTCAAGCCACGCTGGAGGAGAAGGAGGATATCAAGCTATTGACACCGGAAGAAGTAAAAAAAATCGAGGGGATATACAATAAGGAGCTCTCTAAAGCGATAACCGATGTGCTGGAAAAAATCCGGAAAACAGGCCGGGATCCACTTGGCTTCGGTCTTCGGTACGGGGGTACGCATTGGAATAATAAAACCGAAATGGAGGAATGGGCGGCGATCTATCCTCATATCAAGTTTAATGTTACCGTAAAATTAAGAATCAAATCTACCGGTTATAAGCAGTAGACAGGGTTACTCTATCCATCGTACAGGAAGATGTTACAATAATGGGGAAGCATCTATCTTGTATAAGGAGGTTTCACATATGGAATTTAGAAGATTGGGCGGAAGCGGGCTGAAGGTCAGCGATATCAGTCTCGGGAGCTGGCTGACGTACGGAGGATATGTGGAACGGGAGAATGCAGTCAAGTCGATTCAGACGGCGTATGGGCTCGGCGTCAACTTTTTTGATACGGCAAATGTGTATGCCCAAGGGGCAGCCGAGGTGGTTGTAGGTGAAACCTTGAGGGCATTCCCAAGGGAATCCTATGTGCTGGCAACAAAAGTATTCGGCAAGATGGGGGACGGACCGAATGATCAGGGGCTTTCCCGCAAACATATTAAGGAGCAGTGTGATGCGAGTCTGAAACGGCTTGGTACCGATTATGTCGATATTTATTATTGCCACCGATACCATGAAGAGACACCGCTTGAAGAAACGCTGCGCGCGCTGGATGACCTCGTTCGGCAAGGCAAGGTGCTCTATGTAGGAGTCAGTATGTGGACAGCTGCCCAAATGGAGGCGGCATTGGCTGTTGCGGACCGATATCTGCTGGACCGCATCGTGGTGAATCAGCCGCTGTATAATATGTTTGAGCGTAAGATTGAGGAGGAGGTCATTCCGCTTGGCGAGAAGAAAGGGATTGGCCAGGTAGTCTATTCTCCCCTTGCGCAGGGACTGTTGACGGGCAAGTATGCCTCGAGGGAAGAAGTGCCGGATAACAGCCGTGCATCCAAGATCGGAGCGGATCGAATCAAAATGAGTGAAGACCGCCTCCAGAAGGTGCAGGCGCTCGGGCGCATAGCTGACGAGCTGGGCATCACCGTCGGCCAATTGGCCCTGGCCTGGATTTTGCGTCAGGACAACGTATCCAGTGCGCTTGTCGGCGCAAGCCGCCCGGAGCAGGTCGAAGAGAACGTGAAGGCTTCCGGCATCAAGCTGTCGCCGGATACGCTGTCTGTCATCGAAGAGGTATTAAAGGCGGATCAAGGCTAAGAGAGGACCAGGTCATTGATTTCTACGGCGGAGCATACGCGGTTGCGCCCGCTGTTCTTGGCGCGGTAAAGCTCATGGTCCGCTTGCTGGAGCAGCTCCTTGGCATCCTTCGACCGGACCGTATCCGGATGAACGGCGGCTCCGATCGACACGGTGATCCGCAGCCTGGTCCCGTCTTCAAGGACGAATACATGGCGTTCTACTGCGGCCCGGATCCGTTCGGCAATCGCAGCCGTTTCGTCGATGGTTGCTTCCGGAACGAGCACCGAGAATTCTTCCCCGCCGTTGCGGGACACTTCGTCAAAAGAACGGGAATGCTCCCTCAGCACTTTGCTGAGCTGCTGCAAAACGACATCTCCGGCCGCGTGGCCGTAGGTGTCGTTTATTTTTTTGAAATGGTCGATGTCCACGACCAGAACGCCCAGCCGTTCGCTGAAATGCTGGGCTTCGAGAAAGCGCTCGGACAACAGCTGCTCAAACTGGCGCAAATTGTGCAGGCTGGTCAGATGATCGGTCTCCGCGTTTTTTTTCATTTGCAGAAACAATTTATTGGAGGTATGGATATACTCGGTCAGCATGTAGATGACAACGGTGGCAAGCACCGATATAATCAGATGCTGCGTAAAGACGGCAAACACTTTTTGGTGGTTCTGAATATTCATCCACATAATAAACAGGAGCACCAGCATGCTGGATACACTCATGATCATCATTTTGGTCAACCGGTCCCAACGCGTGCGAGACAGGGTTCCGCAGATCATGCCGATCAGCAGCATGCCGGCACCCGCAATGGCAGAGGAAGCGGACATGCCGAACAGGATCATCCGTCCGAGTGCAATCAGAACGCCTGCTATCAACGACGGAAGCCAGCCCAAGTAGCTGGCAATCACCACGATAGCCAAATGCCGCAAATCGGCAAAAAACCTGGGATCAATCGGAAAAGAATAGTACATCAGAATGATCCCGTAGATGCCAAAGAGCAATCCGGCATTGATCTTCACGGTAGTGGAGGGAGTCACAACGCCGGCCACATATTTTTTGGACAGCAGTCCGGATAAATATAAAAAGGTTACGAATATACAAAAGTTGGTGAACAGGATATTAGTCATGAGAAGGGATTCATTCCTTTCACGTGCTTGCACCAGCAGTGCAAGGCGATGAGGACATTCATCCCTATTTTATCGGAAAATGGAATTGTATGTCGAATATTAATTGTTTTATTTGTTAATTTCAGGAGCCTGTAGCGGCAGTCGGACTTCGAACATTGTAAGTTCCGTGCTGCTGGTTACCTGAATCGTGCCGTGATGGGCGTCGACGATGGTTTTCACGATGGCTAAACCCAGTCCTGAGCCGCCGGTTTGATCCGTGCGCGATTCGTCGGCCCGGTAGAATCGCTCGAACAGGTGGGGGATGGCATGCTGAGGGATCGGAGGGCCATAATTGATCACCTGCACGATAGCAACCTTCGGTTCCCGGGATACTCTCAAATCCACCCTTCCGGCATCCCGCCCATGCCGCACTGCATTGGACAGCAGGTTCTCGAAGGTACGCATCAGTTTATCCCCGTCCGAGGAGATCATGATTTTCTCCGTAGCGGGCGTGAATACCACCTGCACCTTCTCATGCTGTCCCGTTAATGAAAAATCCACGGCCAATTGCCCGAGCAGCTCCACCAAATTAATATCGACCCGATTGATCGGAGAATAGCCCATGCGGGTGTATTCAAACAAATCGCTGACGAGACCGCCCAGACGCAGCGATTTATCGTAGGCGATATCGGTGTAATAACGGAGTTCGACTTCATCCTTGTAACGATCCTCTTTCACCAGCCGCAAGTACCCGATGATGGAAGTGAGCGGGGTGCGCAGATCATGGGAGACGTTGCTAATGAGCTCGTTCTTGGACTGTACCGCCATGCGTTCTTCTGCCAGTGATAGTTTGAGCTGCTTGGCCATTTGATTGATTTGCTTGGCCATTTGGCCCAGCTCGTCATTCGATCTGATGAGAATTTCCTGGTCCAGTTCTCCCTTTGCCAACCGTTTCGTTCCCTCCATTAGCTGGTTAATTTGACGAATGGTCCCTTGACTAAGGAGCAGTACAATGCAGATAAACAGTACAATGCCAACCATCGTTGCAACAATCGGAAACCCGAAGAAATTCTCCAGGAGACGATCCACACTAAAGAGAGCGGCTACCATTGGTTCCCGCCAATAATCCCGCCCGATCAATCGTATGATCTGCTGAGCGATAAACAACATGATCAGGGTGAGGCCTCCGCTGACCAAGAACAGCATGATGATTTTCCACTGCAGCTTACGCATGGATTTTGTACCCGACGCCCCATACGGTTTGGATCAGCTTGTAACCGAGCTCCTTCTCAAGCTTGTCCCGCAGGTTGCTGATGTGAACCATGACCGTGTTGTTGGATACGTAGTATTTCTCCTTCCAGACCTGCTGAAATATATCCTCGGCGCTGAAGATTCTTCCTGGTTGACGGGCCAGCAAGTACAGGATCTCAAATTCCCTTGCCGTCAGGGAAACCGATCTGCCATTGGCGGTGACTTCATGTGTGGTCCGGTTGATATCGAGTCCGTCAATCTGGATGCGGTCGGTGTGTCCCTGCTGAAGCTCGGTATTGTACTGCGTGGAACGCCGCAGCAGTGTTTTGACACGTGTGGTCAGTTCCAGCGGATTGAAGGGTTTAATCATATAGTCATCGGCGCCCGTCATCAGCCCCAGGATCTTATCCATATCCTCGCTCTTGGCGCTCAGCATCAGGATAGGGATGGACGAGGTTTCCCGAATCCTGCGGCAGGTGTCGATTCCGTTCAGCCTGGGCATCATGACATCCAGGATGACGAGATCCACCGTGCCTTCGTTCGTTGCCATGGCCAGCAGCGCTTCTTCCCCGTCATGGGCCTGAATAACGCGGTATCCTTCATTCTCCAGATAGATGGAGATCAGTCCGGATATTTCTTTATCATCGTCTACAATCAATACACTTCTCATCGGTATCCTCCATTAAATCACCCATTAAAGTCTAAACTTTCCTAATAAACAGTGTACCCTAAAATAAGCCCGCACAGCTTAGATTTCAATCCGATGCGTCTTTAGGTTGGATATGAGTCAAGGGCCATTTAATTAAAAAGGAGGGATAGGAGATTCGAAAACATGCCTTGACGCTCGAAGCCGTAATTCATCAGCTTCCGGGTTTCCGTGAACCGCTGATCCGTGCTCTCGGTTCCCATCACGACAGAGATCAACCGATTCCCTCCCCGCGCTGCGGTACCGGTAAAACAATAGCCGGCTGAGCTCGTATAACCGGTCTTGAAGCCGTCATTGCCCACATAGCCGTGCGCTTCGCCTGGCAGCATAAGATTGGTGGTATGCAGGGTAAGGTCCTTCTGCGGCAGCGGAAAATCCCGTTGGCTGGTGACTTCAAGCAGATCAGGGTGTTTATTCATGATCCAGCGGGCCAGCATGGCCGAGTCTCTGGCGGTCATGATGGTCTCTCCTTCGGTGGCCGCTTCCGCAAACGAAGCCAGATCGGCAGCAGGCAGCCCCGAAGCATTGGCAAATACGGTACGGTCGGAAAGACCGATTTCCTTCGCCCGGGCATTCATTTCCTTCACAAACTGTGTCTCCGACCCTTTTAGATGTTCGGCAATGGCCACCGCGGCATCATTGGCTGAATGAATAATGAGCGCCTGGAACAATTGTGTCAGGGTGTAAGACTCCCCTTCGACCATGCCAATACCCGAACCCGGCACTCCTGCAGCGTAACGACTGATGGATACCTCCTCGTCCCAAGCATGCTGTCCGGAACGGACAGCATCAAGCACCAGCAGCTCGGTCATCATTTTGGACATGCTTGCAGGGGGAAGTGGAAGATCGGCATGCTGGGCATAGAGCACCCGGCCCGTCTCGGCATGAATCAGGATGGCTGAGCTGGCTTTAATGGAAGGGGGAATAATTACCCTTGTTATGTACACCGCCATAAGAATAACGACAAACAACAGAAGCAGCAGACTGAGACGGGCGCGTCCATTGCGGCGTTTTGCCCGATTGCTCTGCCGTCTGTTTGTTTCCTGCCGGGGTGGTTCGGATGTGGATGAAGGTTTATAGGGATGCTTGGCAACGGATTCCATGGCTGTATATCGACTCCTTTAACTGGCTGTTATTTGCATTAACATCTATGTTTCTAGTCTATCCATACAAGCTAAAGGAATTTTTAACGGAATCTAAAGAAATCTTAAAGATTACCAGCGGCATTTTCAGCGGCGGATATTGACCTTGAGATGAATAAGATTTATACTTGATCTAAAAATAAATTAAAAGGGTGAATACCTTGAGATCTTTAAATCTGACGACACAACGCCAAGCAGTATACGATGTCCTTCGGTAAGTCGCATGATCATCCGACAGCTGCGGATATCATGAACCGACTGGTGGAGAAAGGATATAATCTTGCATACGGGACCGTTTATAATTCCCTGCGTTATCTGACGGATAAACAGCGTGATCCGAGAGTTGAAGCTTGGGGAGAGCGCAAGCCGATACGATGCCCGTACAGACGAACACCAGCACATTATTTGTGAAGTATGCGGAAAAGTCGACGAAGTCATGACGGAGGTGCCGGAGGATTGGGCGGCTACCGTGGCTGGCGAAACCAGCTATGTGATCCATCATGCTCACGTCGTATTCGGGGGGGTGTGTCCAGAATGCCAAATCAAACGGAAGAAATGATGGAGCCGGGAACGGTCTATCCGTTTCCGGAATGGAAATCCGGCAATCTGTTTGTTCGTCCGACGGCCGCTATGGCGATTGGCGATGCTTGTCCTACAACGCTGCGGGCCGCGTTATTGAGCCGTTCTCCAGGGCGGGTTCATGAAATGTTCATTACGCTGACGGACAACTGCTTTGAGGTGATGATGTTCCGAAAATGGGAACCGCGCCTGCAATCGGCTCTGAATACAGGACTGATCATTGCCGATATGACGGGCTGCCGGAATATGGCGGCATTCAACAAGGAGAAGGAGCTTCTGCTTCCCGAACGATCCTCCATTCCGATTCTGTACCTCGTGGGCGAGGAGCTGATGAGCAATGCAGGCTCAAGCCTGCTCGATGAAGAGCTTATGGTATGGCCTGCCCGCTCCAAGGATACGATGATGTATCAGGTACAGCGGACGATTCGATTGTTCTCACCCGCTGCGGGTTTGCCTGGAGAAGAGGAAGCTGTACGCGGTTTGGTGTACAAGGACTTATCGATTGATCGGGATAAAATGACCATTCACCGCGGAAGCACCCCCATTCACTTGACCAAGACAGAGTATCATTTGCTGATGCTGATGCTGGACAGCGAAGGGGCCGTCTGCACGCGTGAGGATCTGATGTGCAAGATTTGGGATACGGACTTTATGGGCGGCAGCAATGTGGTGGATGTCCATATCAAAAGCTTGCGTAAAAAGCTGAGCGACAATGCGGGAGCCCCGCGCTATATTGCAACAGTTAGAGGAGTGGGATACCGCCTGGCGGATTAATCCCCTCTTTTTTTTGCGTGCCTTCACGGTCTTTTCGATCGTTCATCTGAACTTCATATAAGGATCATATAACACTCATGCGACAATCATGATCTGCTGGATTCTCCGATGATACAATCATCTCATAAATTTAGATTCAGTCTAAAATCAATTATAGAGATGATGGAGGTTCATACATGGACAGATTAACAACCAACCAAGGGGCTCCTGTAGGAGATAACCAAAATTCGAAAACGGCTGGCCGCCGCGGACCGACGCTGCTTGAGGATTATCATCTGATCGAAAAAATCGCCCATTTCGACCGTGAACGGATTCCGGAGCGTGTCGTTCACGCTCGCGGTGCAGGGGCGCACGGCGTGTTTGTGGTCGAGAATGATATGAAGGCTTATACCAGAGCTGCATTCCTGCAGGAAATTGGTCAGGAAACACCTGTCCTTGTGCGTTTCTCAACGGTTATCCATGGAACAGGATCACCGGAGACCGCTCGTGATCCACGCGGTTTTGCCGTGAAGTTCTACACGGAAGAAGGAAACTACGACATTGTGGGCAATCACCTCCCGGTCTTCTTTATCCGGGACGCCATTAAATTCCCGGATATGGTGCATTCCCTGAAACCTTCGCCCGAGAGCAATATTCAAGAGGCCGGCCGCTACTGGGATTTCATGACGCTGTCACCGGAATCCACGCATATGATGACTTGGCTGTTCTCGGATCATGGTACACCGGCAAATTATCGCGAGCTTGACGGCTTTGGTGTGCATTCCTTCAAGTGGGTCAATGGTGAAGGCAAAGTAACGTACATCAAATATAAGTGGGAATCCGTGCAAGGGGTAAGAACGCTGGATGTGGATCAAGCGGGTGAGGTGCAGGGCAAGGACTTCAATCATGCCACCCGTGATCTGCGCGAACATATCGAAAATGGTGATTTTCCGAAGTGGCGCCTGCAGGTGCAGCTGATGTCCCCCGATGAGATGGACGATTTGTCCTTTGATGCGCTGGATCCTACCAAGACCTGGCCGGAGGATCGCTTCCCATTCATCACCGTAGGTACGATGACACTAAACCGCAACCCGCAGAACTACTTTGCCGAGGTAGAGCAGGCCGCTTTCTCTCCAAGCGCTTTGGTGCCGGGTATTGAGCCATCCGAGGATAAATTGCTGCAAGGCCGCTTGTTCTCTTACCCGGATACGCAGCGTCATCGACTGGGACCGAATTATTTGCAGCTTCCGATCAACTGCCCGTACGCACCTGTGCGTAATCATCAGCGCGACGGCTTCATGAACGTGAAGCAGGATCCGTCACCGGTCAATTATGAGCCGAACAGTTATACAACGGGTCCTGTGGAAGACCCGTCGGTCCGCGAGAGCGAAGCTCCATTGACGGGGAGCGTTGTTCGTCAGCGCATCGAGAAAACGGATGATTTCACGCAAGCCGGTGAATTGTACCGTTCGTTTACGCAGCAGCAGAAGGACCATTTACTTCGCAATCTGATTGACGACCTGAGCCAGGTCAAATCCGATATCCAGCTGCGAGCCGTATGCAACTTCTACCGTGCAGACGCCGAATATGGCGCGAAACTCGCGGCAGGACTCGGCGTGGACCTGAGCGGATTTATCCCGGGCAGTCAGCAGAAGTAAGGCAAGAACAACCGATAGGAGCCTCCATCTTGTTCCCGCTGTGCAGGGTGGAGGCCTTTATATAAACGGTGATCCGAGATCACCAGCCAAGAGGGGTACCCGTGTTACAATGGGTACCCCTCTATTTGAATCCATTCCAATTTACGTTCTGAATGAACACGTACAGGATGATGGCCGGCTTCATACACCGGCTGCATTCTATGACATGGGTCTTGGGTTCCTTTCGTTATGGTCGCAGGTTTAGTAAAGGGAGATTTGGAAGAATAAGACCAAAGTGGCTTTATCTATAGGGTCAGGGCCTTTATACTGGAGTCAATACTAGATACTATAAGCTGTACTAAATTAACGGATGCACAGGCAAGAATTTAAGAGAGCGAGGCATATAAGATGGCACAGCATATGAAGGATCGGATCGTAGCCTTGGCCGGCCCGCGTAAAGCGGCAGACATGGCCAAGCTGGTGGAGAAGATGGGAGGAACCGCACTGCTTCGTCCGGCGCAGGGAACTGTGTTTTTGGATGATGAAGTGCTGCGCAGCTCTATCGAGGCTTGGCTCAAGGCGCCTGCGCCGTGGGCGATCTTTACGACAGGAATCGGCCTGGAGGCCATTTATGATATGGCAGAACAGATGGGCCTTATGGATACATTGAATGAAACGATGCAGCACACCTTCATTGCGGCAAGAGGGTAACAAAACCGCAAATGCGCTTAAAAAACGCGGTCTTGCGCCCGTTGTCAGAGATGATGACGGCAGTACGGCCGGTCTCATCCGGTCACTCGAGCCGCATGATTTCACAGGCAAGCGTGTCATTCTGCAGCTTCATGGCGAGTCGGCGCCCAAGCTGGTGGAGTGGCTCGAAGGCCGCGGCGCTACGGTTGAGCAGATTCTGCCGTACCAGCATATTCCACCGCTTGAGGAAGACATTTCGCAGCTTGTCGATGAAATCATCGGCGGCAAGGTCCATGCCGTTGCTTTTACCAGTGCACCCCAGTTTCGTTTTTTAGCTGATTATGCCCGTGCCCATGGCAAGCTGGAGGCGGTGCTGGAGGCATTCCGGGGAACTGTCCTGGCAGCGGCTGTAGGGAAGGTTACAGCCCAGGGGCTGCGTGAGGAAGGCATTGAACGCATGGTGGTTCCGGAGGAGGAGCGGATGGGCAGCATGATGGTGACGCTTGGCCGCTACTTTGCTCAAAATCAAGAATAATGTGATGATATAGAATGGGAGCTGGCAAGATTAGCTTCCATTCCGGCTTCTGATGCATGTTTTCGGAGGATCATGTGAAATATGGAGTAGTAATAGGAGGATGACCAATGGATAAGAAAAAAGCATTGCTGCTCGGCAGCTATACCCACCCGAAGTTTCATCCGCTGCAAGGCATCGATAAACAAATGACGCATCTGCTGAATGATATGTTCACCGTGCAGTGCACGGAAAATCATAAAATGCTTCATGAGAGCAATCTGTACCCTTATGAGTTATGCATCGCCTACAGCGATTTGTGGGACGAGCGCGTCTCCCCCCGGCAGACCGCCGGCTTGCTGTCCTATGTAAGCGGAGGCGGTGGATTGCTTGTCATTCATAACGGGGTGACGCTGGCTAACCGGTATGAGCTGGCCCAGCTGATCGGCGCCCGGTTTGACGGACACCCGCCAATGGAGAAGCTGTATTTTGTCCCCGGGGAGACCGAACACGATATTACGGAAGGCATGGAGCCTTTTGTGCTGGATGAGGAGCCTTATCGCTTCATATTTGATCCCTTCACCGAGAAAACGGTGCTGCTGCATTATGAATTCGAAGGGAAGCAGTGGCCTGCTGCCTGGTGTCATACGTATGGCATCGGACGCGTGGTATTCCTGATGCCGGGTCACCATGAGCCGTCCTTTCTCCAGCCACAGCTGCGGCTCATGATCACGCAGGCAGCGAAGTGGGCTGCACGTGTTCCAGGTTAAATGATTTCGTGAGGATATCGGTGGGAGGGACGCGCGTGAGCGGGAAGATTTTAATTGTAGAGGATGAAGTGAAAATATCCCGCTTGCTTGAAATCGAGCTGGAGAGTGAAGGTTATCAAGTGACCAAGGCGGATAACGGCCTGGATGCGCTGGAGGCTTACCGCAGTCAGGACGTGGATTTGATATTGCTGGACGTCATGCTGCCGGGGATGAGCGGGATCGAGCTGCTTCGCCGGATTCGTGCGCATGATACGCACACGGCCGTGCTGCTGCCTGACTGCCAAGAGCTCTGTTGAGGATAAAGTGTCAGGGCTTGATCTTGGAGCCAACGATTATATTACGAAGCCGTTTCAGATCGAAGAGCTGCTGGCGCGGATTCGTGCGGCATTGCGGCTTCAGGGGGCTCAGCATTCGGCAGAGCAGTCAGACGGGGAGTGGCTTACGGCTGCGGACCTGAAATTGAATGAGGGCACGCGTGAAGTCATTCGCGATGAACGAAGAATGGATCTGACGCCGCGCGAATTCGACCTGCTCGTATACTTGCTGAAGAACAAACGGCAGGTGCTGAATCGCGAGCAGATTCTTGCCGCCGTATGGGGATATGATTACTACGGCGATACCAACGTCGTTGATGTATACATACGCTATGTCCGCAAAAAAATCGATCAGGACGGCAAGCCGGAGTTGATTCACACCGTTCGCGGTGTCGGCTATGTGCTGAAAGATACCCCATGAAGCTGAGCAGCAAAATCCACCTCTATTCGTCGGTGCTGATGGCTGTCATCCTGATTGTCATGAATTTATGCATCTATTATGTGTTCAGCAAAATGTCGCTGGACAGCCAGCTGAAACAGGCGGAGGTTGAGGCGTCCAGCATAGCCCGGGGCATGGCGCATTCAGCCGCTGCCATTCCCGTCGGTGATTTGCTGCGAAGCTATGTACCAGCTGACGGGAAGATTCAATTCGTCCCGGCGGACAGCAAGGTCAAATCTCCGTTTGTGACCTCCTCCGGCGAGGAGATGGAAGGGCTCAAGCTGCCGTATAACACCAATAAGCAGGTAAAGCAGATTTCGTATGAAGGCATGCGTTACGTGATGGTTTCCATGCCGGTGATTTGGAGTGACGGGGCTGTTTACAACATCCAAATTTCCCGCAGCCTGGCCGCAACGATGGAGACGCTGCAGGCACTCCGAATCGTACTGGTGGCTGTAACCGCCATAGGGCTTGTCCCGATCGTGGTTTCTACGCGGGTGCTGGGGAGATTGATCATGCAGCCGATCACCGGCTTGACCCATACGATGCAGGATATTACGTCAAACGCGGCCGCTTCCGGCGAATCGAGCTGAAGGAGAAATCCAAGGACGAGCTGGTTGAGATGGGCGCTGCGTTTAACGACATGATTACGCTGCTGGAGAGCAATCACGCCAAGCAGGAGCAATTTGTATCCAACGCTTCCCATGAGCTGAAGACACCTCTGACCATTATTGAGAGTTACGCAAGCTTGTTGAAGCGTCGTGGAATGGATCGGCCCGAATTGTTCATGGAGTCGGTCGAAGCGATTCACTCTGAGGCCATTCGAATGAAGGAAATGACGGAGCAGCTGCTGCTGCTTGCCCGCAATCAGGAGCAGTGGCAAGTTGAGATGGAGCAGGTGGATCTTGTTGCATTGTCGGAGTCCTCGGCGCGTGCTTTTCGCGATGCCTACAATCGCACGGTGGAGATTAAAGCCGATGGTGAGGTTCTCGGCTGGACAGACAGCCGCAGGCTGAAGCAGCTCTTATTCATTCTGCTGGATAATGCGCGTAAATACAGTGACGAGCATATGATCATCGAGATTGGAAACCAATCATCCGAGGCCTATATCCGGGTTATCGACCGCGGAATCGGAATAACCAAAGACGAGCTGGAGCATGTGTTTGACCGCTTCTACCGGGTGGACGAGGCCCGCGGCCGCCGCGGCGGAGGGGCGGGGCTCGGCTTGTCCCTAGCGAAGGATATCGCAGCAGCCATCTCTGCCGTTGTGGAGCTGGACAGCCTGCCTGGCGTGGGCACAACAGCCACGATTCGCATGAGGGCCTCCCAATAGAAGAAAAGCACCCTTTTCTCATCAAATTCTAACCAAACTGCGCTATACTGACGGAAAAGACGAATGTGTCCGAGGTGATTAGATGCGTAAAAAAGTCAGTTTGCTGCTGGGTGTCGTTCTCGTTGTGGCTGTTATGATCATTGTGAATGCGGTCTGGAGTCCGTTCAGCCGTTCGACGGAGGCCATGTCACAGGCTGAAGCCGTTCGTGGGGTATTGGAGCAATACCAGGGCGGTGAAATTATAAAAGCATCCCTGGAAGGTGAGATGTACCGGATGGAGCTTCAATCGGACACCGGAAAGTACGAGCTGACAGTGGATGCCCGTAACGGGGACATCGTGTCCATCAAACCACTGGACCAAGCGGAAGTGAAGCCGGAGCCGGAGCCGGTTGACCCCGTTGACCCCGTGCAGCCACCGGATCAGGGTAATCCCCCCAAGCCGGGAGAGAACGGTGGGGAGGGAACAACAGACGGCGAAAGCGGAAACGGTACAGGGATCAACAACCCCGAGCCGCCTAAAACGATGATTACCAAAGAACAGGCGACCAAACTCTCCTTAGGGAAGGTAGCGGGAACGGTTGAAGACGTGGAGTATCGCGAGAGCAAGAGCAGCCGTTACTATCTGGTGGAGATTGAGCGGGAAGATGGACGGGAAGCAACCATTCAAGTCCATGCGATTACAGGCGAAATTATGACGATTACATGGGACGACGATGATGACGATGAATAATGAGAGGGTATTTCACATTTTATCATCGTTTTCTAATCTTTTTCTCGGAGTGCTCTCATTTTGAACGTTTATATTAGGTTTGTAGAGATAACCAAGAGAGTATAGAGGAGGCGTAAGATATGAAAAAAGGAACATTGTGGGCAGGTGCACTGTCCGTGGCAATCGCGGCAAGTGGAGTATACGGTTATAACGCTGTGCAGGCGGCAGGATCAGAAAAGGCCCCGGCAGCGAAGCAGCAGCTGATCGGTATGGAGAAGGCAGAGCAGTTGGCACTGGCCGCTGCCAGCGGTAAAGTGGAGAGCATTGATATCGACCGCAAAAAAGGCAAGCTGGTCTATGATGTGGAGATCCAGCAGAAAAACCGGGATGTGGATGTATGGATTGATGCCTACACAGGCAAATCCCTCGGTGTTCGGGTAGACCAGGACGATGATGATAATGACCGCGACAACATTCCCGCCAATCTGATTGGTGCCGGCAAGGCTTCTGCTATTGCAGTCCAACATGTTAAGGGCGGGACTGCTGTGGAAGTGGATTTGGACCAAGATGACGGCAAATGGGTGTATGACGTTGAAGTCAAGACAGCCAAAGGGTCGTCTGAGGTAGAAGTTCATGCCGTCAGCGGCAAAGTGATCAAGGCAGAGAATGAGAAGCATGACGACCGCGATGACGATGACGACCACCATGACCGGGATCATGATGATGATCGTGACGATAACGATAACGATCGTGATGACGACTAAGCCGTTTTTCATCCTCACGGAATAGATGCATAAGCGAACAGGCGGGGGTATGGTTTCCCCCGCCTGTTCGCTTTTTTCATGATGGCACCTGAATGGTCGTTCTGTTCATCTGAAACCAAGATGCCCTCATATTTAGAGTGAAATCAGGGGAAATTGATAAGGAAGCTTCTCTATACTTATGAAGGCAAGTCCAAGGATAGATGTTTTTGCCAGCATTACAGGTTATAATGGAACCAGACAACGACCGGGAGGGATATACCTTGAGTGATCTTTTTAAAAAAGCAATCTCGTTAGGATTGGGCCTTACCGTAGTCAGCAAGGAAAAAGTAGAGAAAGTCGTGGATGATTTGGTTAAACGCGGGGAGCTTGCTCCTGCGGAGTCCAAGGCACTTGTGAACCGTCTCGTGGAACGCGGCGAAGAAGAGCAGTCGCAGATCAAGACGTATATTTATGAACAGGTGCAGCGTGTATTGTCCGAGCTGGACGTACCTAAAGAGAGTGATGTCGCCAGCCTGGAACAGCGCATTGCCGCTCTGGAGAAGAAGGTCGTAGAACTGGAAGGATCGCAGCAGGAATAGATGGCGGTCCGAATCCGACATGCCGGACGTTACCGGGAAATCGCCATGGCGCTCATGCGTCATGGCTTTGGCTATATGGTGGAGGAGATGGGACTGTTTCATGTCCTGTCGCTGCCGGTCCGCTGGAGTTCCAGGGAGCAGCCGGAGACCATCACCTTAGGGGAACGCATCCGGCGGGTGCTTGAGGATCTTGGGCCGGCATTTGTGAAGCTTGGCCAACTGGCGAGTACAAGATCCGACCTGCTGCCAGACCATATTATCCAGGAATTGGTCAAGCTGCAGGAGCGGGTTCCTCCTTTTTCTTCTGCCAGCGCGCGGGAGCTGATTGAGCAAGAATGGGGAATGCCGATTGACGACGTATTGAGTGAGTTTGAAGAGAAGCCGCTGGCTGCTGCCTCGATTGGGCAGGTTCATGCCGGGAGGCTGAAGTCTGGAGAATGGGTAGCGATCAAAGTTCAGCGGCCGGGCGTAGCCCGAATGATCGGCCGTGACTTGGAGATATTACGGGATTTAATCTCGATTGCCGAGCGTCACTGGGAATGGGTCAAGCTGTACCGGGTGGACCGGATTGTTGACGAATTTGCCAGAGCCATGATGGCAGAGCTGGATTACAGCCATGAGGCCCGAAATGCAGAGAAGGTTGCATCGCAGATGACGGAGCATGAATTTATCCGCATTCCGCGGATTTATTGGGAGTACACGTCATCCAAGGTGCTGATGATGGAGTATGCGGAGGGTCTTACGTTAAGCCGGCGGCAGGAGATTGTAGCCAAGGGACATGATCTGAAGGCTATCGCGGAGCATCTGATTGACGGCATGCTGCAGCAGATTTTTCTTGAAGGGTTCTTTCATGCGGACCCTCATCCCGGGAATCTGCTCGTCCGAGAGGACGGGAAGCTGGTTTTTCTGGATTTCGGGCTGGTCGGACAGCTCAGTGAGAGTATGAGGGATCATCTGTCCGGACTCATTATTGCGCTGATGCGGCGGAACTCGGAAGGGATGATCCGGGCAATTTCCAGAATGGGTTTGATCCCGGAGGATTGTGATATGGACTCCCTGCGGTCCGATATGGACCGGCTGCGGGGAGAATATTATGATGTTCCATTCTCCCAAGTGCGTATCGGCAAGGCGCTGACGGATTTGTTTGCCGTAGCTCAGCGCCATCAGATTATGCTGCCTCCGGATCTGACACTTCTGGGCAAATCATTGCTGACGCTTGAAGGGGTCATCGAGATGCTGGATCCGAATCTCAGCATTATCGATATGGCGGAGCCTTTTGGACGAAAGCTATTGAAGAAGCGGTATAATACCCGCCGAATCGGCAGGAAGGTGCTGGATGGGGTAGCGGGTCTTGCGGAGAGTTTGCTTGATCTGCCTGGACAGGCCAGACAGCTGTCGGCTCTGATCAGCAAAGGGAAGCTGCGGGTGGAGATCAGCGTTCCGGAGCTGCAAGCGCTGATGCGCAAGCTGGATCAGATCAGTAACCGGCTGTCTTTCAGCATTGTACTTCTCGCTTTCAGCATTATTATGGTTGGCTTGATTATCGGTTCGTCACTCAGTCGGGAGCCGATGATGCTGTGGAGCTTCCCGGTAATCGAAGTCGGATTCATTGTAGCCCTGCTCATGGTCGCATGGCTGCTGTATGCGATATTCAAATCCGGGAGGTTCTAGCCTAGCCGGCAGATTCGGCTCTGGCTCGCTTGCGCTGCTGCACCCAGGTTTGGACCCCGATCAGGATCCACTCAATCAGGTGGAAGAACAGCGCAATGAACAGCGATTGCAGCCAGCCTCCGATCGGAATGGCCGGTATCAGCAGGGACACGATGTATAGCAGAACCGTATCGAATGCAATCGTAACGGCTTGCTTGATATAGATGGAGGCGTCCTTGCGAAGGAGCAGCCGCAGCAAGGCGATGACCAATGGGTGAATAAGGCTCTCGAAGATCAGGAATCCGATCAGAACGATGAGCGAGAAGCCCAGCAATACGCCATTGCTGTCGAAGGCAAGGGTGTCGCCGGATCCCGCTGGGTCGGGCAATGGGAACCACCCCGCATATAACATAGCGAAGAGCTCAAGCGGTATAATAATGAAGGCTGACAACAGTGGGATAACCCACAGCTTCTTACGGAAGGGAACATGGGGCTCCCCGTCACGCCGCGATATGTAATTGATCATCAGATTGATAAGGCCGAACAGGATCAGCAGGATGAGTGCTGTCAGGATGAGCTGTACGTTGTTCATTTCGGAGCACCTCCTCGCTTAGTGTAAACTGGATATCTATATGTTGACATTACCAAAGTCAGGGACGTTTGTCAGTTTCTTTACAACTAGAACGATTCCGAAGGACATTTTGTTGGGACTAATGCAGGTTATGCGTGATATCCAGCCAAACCAGTATAGAAGATAAACGCAACAGATGCTAAAAAATTAAATGAGGTGGAACGTTTGCCGAACTTTCAACAACTGGGTATTGACGAACAAAGAGTAAGGAAACTGAAGGAGCAGGGAATTACGGTGCCGACTCCGGTGCAACAAGAGAGCATCCCGCTGCTGATCGATGGAAAAGATGTTATCGCCCGGGCACGCACCGGCACCGGGAAGACGCTGGCTTTCATGCTGCCGATTCTGCAGCAGATCGATCCCAAGCGGGCGTATCCGCAGGCGCTCATTATTGCGCCAACGCGGGAGCTGGCATTGCAAATTACGGAAGAAGCCAAGAAGCTCACAGCCGGAGAGCCGGATGGCATTAAGATTCTGGCGGTATATGGCGGGCAGGACGTGGAGAAGCAGCTGCGCAAGCTTGAGGGCGGGCGCCACCTGATCATTGGCACACCTGGACGTCTGCTGGATCATTTACGCCGCGGCACGCTGGAGCTGGGCGGTGTCAAACAGCTGGTGCTGGATGAAGCCGATCAGATGCTGCATATGGGCTTCCTGGATGATGTGGAGGCGCTGATTCACGCACTTCCATATCGGCGTCAGACGATGCTCTTCTCTGCCACGATGCCTGCCGGGGTGAAGCAGCTGGCTGGAAACTATATGAATCAACCGGTTGATATAGTCATTAAAGGAGCCTCCCCGATTCCGCTGGAGCAGATTCAGCAGGTAGTGGTCGAGTGTACGGACCGCTCGAAGCAGGATGCCTTGCGTACGATGATTGAGCAGTATAACCCGTTCCTGGCGATTATCTTCTGCCGGACGAAGCGCAGAGCGAGTATCTTGAATGATGCGCTGCTGGCCCATGGCTACCAGTCGGACGAGCTGCACGGGGACCTGTCCCAGGCGAAGCGGGAAGCGGTGATGAAGCGATTCCGGGATGCCAAGCTGCAGCTGCTGGTGGCAACGGACGTTGCTGCCAGGGGGCTTGACGTGGAAGGCGTTACGCATGTATTTAACTACGACATGCCTCATGATGTCGAGAGTTACATCCATCGCATCGGACGGACCGGACGGGCCGGGGGTAACGGAATGGCGATCACCTTCGCGGCTGGCAAGGACCTTAATGACCTGCAGCGAATTGAAGAAGGAATTTCCCTGCGTTTAAAGCGTGTGCGTTATGACTCTGGTGCTGGCAGCCTTCGGGAAAGCACTGGCGATTCAGGCAGGGATGCAGGCAGACCGAGAAACACAAGAAGTGTCTCCTCACTCGAATCCGATAATGAACGTGGACAAGGCAGAGGCCGTGCGGATCGTGGGACGGGCTCCGGGCGGAGCCGGGGTAACCATTCTGGAAGCGCGCGCGGCGAGCAGAGCCGGGGAAGAGGCGAGTCGTCACGCCGGGATGAGCGTGGAACTGGCCGGGTCAGCAGCCGCGAGGGTCGCGCAGGCGAAGGCCGAGGACCGTCACTGGCTGGTGAACGTGGCAGCAGCAGCCGCGGGGGTCGCGCAGGCGAAGGCCGAGGACCGTCACAGGCTGGTGGACGTGGCGGCAGTAGCCGTGAAGGTCGCGCAGGCGAAGGCCGTGGGCCGTCACAGGCCGGAGTGCGCGGCAGCAGCAGCGGACGCGGGCAATCCAGGACCGAAAGCCGGGGGAGTCAGAACAGTCGCGGTGGTCAAGGCGGTACTCGTAATTCCGAAGGCCACGGTGCAAGAGGCCAAGGCGGCGGACGGCGCGGCGGGCGTTAAGTACTGAGGGAATTTTTAGGAGAAACCTGTTTCAATTCGGGTGAGCACGGTTAAGTACAGAGCGTTACCTAGTCGAAGACAAGGAGGCGTTATCATGTCTGAACATAATCATGTTGTGAATAAGAATGGTGAGCTGGATGTGAGTAAGGTTGACCATGCGCTGGACCGAATTGACGATGGGGATAAGGAGCGGATTCTGGCTGACTTTGATGCCTTCCAATCCTATTTGAACAAGCGAATTCAGCTTGCTGAGAGCATCGGTTTGAATGAAGAGCAGCTCGCTCAGGCCGCAGAGAAGGTAGCAGGTTACCTGGCGGCAAATGAGGAGCCCCGTAATTCCGAGGAGAAGCTTCTTCAGGAATTATGGAAGGTTGGTACACAAGCGGAGCAGCATCAGCTGGCTCATCTGCTTGTTAAACTGGCTCAGAACCGTACGGCTCAGTAAGGCGAAGAATGAAACGAAAACCTTCCCCGGCCGCTGTCGGGGGAGGTTTTTTGGTTCGGAACAACGGCATGAAACCATAAACATAATTTATGGGAGGCAGGGCCTTGTTTCATTTTCGTTACATATTGTTTTCTCCGATAACAACAATAGAATATAAGGAGGGAGTTACCTGAATGTCTCTGGTGATTCATGAGCAGAGAAAACCCCAAATGCAGCCCTTTTATTGGGTGATTACCTTCGAAATGCACGTGCTGGGGCTGCTCCTTAGCTTGGTGCTAACGATGGGACCCTTGATTCTGCTGTACCTCTGGACCCATATTTGGTCCTGGATAAGTCTAGCTGCCATACCTGCAGGCATCTTTATGGGAGCTAAGCTGTTTAGAAGCTTGAAGGGACATGTCTGGACCAACACACATCTGGATGAGTACTTGTTATATGAGGATCATGTGGAGTACGAGAGGTGGGACCCAGAGTCAAAAGATTCGTTCAAGGGGAGCCTATGGCTCGGCGATGTGAAGGAAATATACTATGGAAGGTATATTTTTTCATATAGTTATGCCTATAAGAAGAGCAAAATGAGCGAAACACTGCCTATGGCAGAACTGATGCCAGTCCTGTATCTCGTGGGTACAGGAGAGCAGGGGGACCGGACGGTGGCCATTCCTTTTATCGATCCGATGGATGCCAACCGCTGGCTGGAGGTCATAGGTCGGCGGGACCTTCCGATATATCTGACCTCGATCATCGTACAGGATCTGGCAGATGAATCGGTTGCCGATGTGCTTCGCGAAGACGAGGATTTGGAACAGACCGCATTCGACGGCAACATAGAGCGGGAATATCGGCCTTATCTGGACCGTCTCTTGCAGGAGAGCGGTGAGGAGCGGGAACTGACGGAAGAAGAACTGAATCAGCTGGAATACGAGATGAAGCTGTACCAATACGAAGAGGCGCTTCAAAAGCGGAGATCGGCGTTTCGCGGAACGGGGCTGCTTGCCTGGCTGGTATTCCCTGTTCAGTTCGGCATCGCATTCTGGTTGACCCGTGCGGCAGAGCAAGGTACCGTGGATCCGGAACAAATGCTGTACCCGATTCTGCTTCTTGGACTTTTCTCCATTCTGTTTTTTGTTCTGGTGAAATGGATGCGCTGGCTGCAGATTCTCATCTTCCCGGGGGTCACGTTCATTACGTTTGTTTTTTTGGACTTCTCCGAAGTTGAAACCGACCCTTCTTACCAGATGTCGAGCATGATGCTTGCCATGACCATGCTGTCTCTGCCGGTGGTTACTCTTATCTATTTGGGTATACGGCATATGCGCAAAGGACGTGACATCAAGAAACTCCCGCCCATCCCAGAGCCCTGCCAGCCTGTGTCCCAAACGAATGATGCAGGTGTCAGGCCAGAAAACCATCTGTCAACTTGAGCTTGATAATATAAACGAAGAACGCAGCCCTCATACCTCGGGCTGCGCTTCATAATGGAATCGATACGTTGCCATGGGGTGGCTGGTGAACGTGGAATCCAGCTTTTTCTTCTCACCCGGTTCCAGTGTCACGCCTTCGTAGGTCTTGATAAATACCTCTTCATCCTCGCTGTCGTAGAGGTAAACCCGGATATGACCACTGAATGTTTGAGTCGCATGATAGTTGCCTGCATAGACCACGATATCGGCGTCATCCTCATTCTTATATGCACCGACATAAGCGATGACGTAATCCTGAGTCCCATGAAGCTGACCGTTTGCTTGTTTGTCCTCATACCGCTGATCCAGGCTTTGTATCATCGTTTCTTCCTTGTACAGGGATTCCTGGGTGATCAGGCCGATCGGGATCGTCAGCATAAAGTAGAAGATGAGCGCTGAGAGCCCTGTGCTTCGCAGCACCGTCTTCTTGTCATATCCACCCATGATCAGTCCGATAAATGCAATCAGGACCATGAGAAGGACGATGAGATGCCATGGAGATAAAAACATTTCGGGGTATAATTTCATTGCTCTTGCCTCGCTTATGTATGAGTATATGATGGATACATAAGATCCAACCCTCTCGGGTCATTACCCTGCTGGCCTGCTGTCTAAACATGCTTGTTTGTCATCAAGTATATGTCCGTTCATTATGGCAAAGCATGCAATGTAGGCTGCAGTTCATAGTACCATTCAATTCGATACAAAAGGATACACTTTATGCTCTTTATGGCCATATCAGAACCGGGATTTGGTTTGACGGCATTTATTCGGTATGATGGAGGGAGACCACAAGGCTTCAGCGTCACGGCAGGAGTCTAATGTCCATTCAAAACAAAGCCGGGGAGGAGATCCAAAGATGTCAGTTTATGAATATCAAGCAACAAACCCATCAGGCCAGGAAGTTTCACTCGATCAGTATTCAGGCAAGGTTCTGATTATAGCGAATACGGCAAGTCAATGTGGTCTTACGCCACAATATGGCGAGCTTCAGCAGTTGTATGACCAGTACGGCCAGCAAGGGCTGCAGGTTCTTGGCTTCCCGTGCAATCAGTTTGGCGGACAGGAGCCGGGGACAAGTGAAGAGGCAGCATCGTTCTGTCAAATAAACTATGGTGTGAAATTTCCGGTTTTCGAGAAGATTGATGTGAACGGGGAAGGGGCGCATCCGTTGTTTCAATATTTGAAATCGGAGCAGCCAGGACCGAATGAAGGCGGGGAGATCGCCTGGAATTTTACGAAGTTCCTGGTGGATCGTGAGGGTAACGTTGTTCAGCGGTTCGAACCGCGCGACACACCTGAATCGATGAAGAGTGCTATCGAATCACTGCTGGGTTAAAGGCAGAATATATCGCTAATATAACAGGGCTGTTTCCTAACAGGGCGTATTTGTCCGCAGGAGAACAGTCCTGTTTTTTCTTTTGGTAACGAATATATTAACTTGAGGCTAACTCCTTCAGGGCATCCTCTATATGACGCTGGCCTTGAATCAGATCAAACGTGGTATTCTCCGTTTCCGGCAGTGAAAGACATAACACCGCGGCATGCGCAACATCATGACGGGATACGGGCCCGGCCTTCGGGAGATTGGAATCCGCTTCAACCGTTCCGGTAGGCTCATGATCCGTTAACTCTCCTGCCCGAATGATGGTGTGAGTTAGCGTACTCTCGGCAAGAATGACTTCTGCCTTATGCTTAGCGAGCAGATATGGTTTCAGCTCAGGCAGGTTCCCCGGATTCTTGGTCTCCATACAGCTGATCATAATAAAGCGTGGAATCCCTTCAAGCACGCACTGCTCGATCAGCCGGACGGTGCCGATTTGATCGGTCTCCTGCGGATCCTCGGTGACCCCGGCTCCCACTGCACAAATAACGGCATCGACATCTTTCAGGCCCCCTGAATAAGTCTGAGCCAAATCGCCGACAATTCCTTCTGCACCTTCCTGCTCCATATTTCGCTTATGATCCTCATCCGGAATGAGACCGCGCACTTGATATCCTTTTTGTACAAGAAGCTTCGCAATCAGCCTTCCGGTTGATCCACCGGCTCCAGCAACAAATACGGTAGTCATCTCCAAACACCTCCTGCACACTCATTACCCGCTGTCGGTTGTTTCAAAAAGGGCATATTCTGTTATTAATAAGAAAACCTGTTTGAGGCCTCATGCTTCTAATCTCACTTATCGGAACGACATCTGTTAGCTTGCCCTGATTTGAAGCCGGTATGCTGAGGTTTTTAAGGTCCATTTATACGATGCTCACGTTGTCAATCTCATCGGCAATTGTCATCGCATCAGTCCATATTTTTCATCACTCACACCATGTGAATTTATGAACAATGTGTGAAATTCGAGATTGCCTATTGATCTGTGAAATAAATCACATTATAATGAGACTATAAAGTGAAAATATTCACAATAATATTTCCAGTCGCTGCATTCAAGTTCATCAAGGGTTACCAAGCATGAATCCAGTCAAAACAGCTCATCTTAAACAAATATAAAGCTTCAAATTTGGAGGAGGAAAAAACCATGAAAGTTGCCGTTATCGGTTGTACCCATGCAGGAACGTCCGCCATTGTAAATACCGCCAAGCTTTACCCCGATGCACAGATTACCGTTTATGAACGCAATGATAATATCTCTTTCCTATCGTGTGGCATCGCGCTTTATGTCGGGGGCGTTGTAAAAGATCCTGACGGATTGTTCTACTCTTCACCTCAGAAGCTCGACGAGCTGGGTGTTGAGACCAAGATGAAACATGAGATTATTTCGGTGGATACAGATCGCAAAATTTTGAAAGTTCGTAATCTGGTTACATCGGAAACCTTTGAAGATACGTTTGATAAGCTGATCGTAACAACTGGATCGTGGCCTATTGTGCCTAAGCTTGAGGGCATTGATCTGAATAATATTCTGCTCTGCAAAAACTATAACCATTCCAACACCATCATCGAAAAGGCACAAGGTGCGAAGCACATTACGGTGGTTGGCGCAGGCTACATCGGCGTGGAGCTTGTTGAGGCTTTCCAGCAGAACGGCAAGCATGTCACCCTCATCGACAGCGCCGACCGCATTCTGAACAAATATCTCGACCCTGAATTTAGCGGCAAGGTGGAAGAATCCTTCCGGGAAAAAGGGATCAAGATGGCGATGGGTCAGACGGTAACCTCTTTCCAGGGGGAGGATGGCAACGTGAACAAGGTCATCACCGACAAGGGTGAGATCGACACGGACCTGGTTATCCTCTGTATCGGCTTCCGCCCGAACACGGAGCTGTTGAAGGGGCAAGTGGATATGTTGAAAAATGGCGCCATCGTTGTGGATCAATATATGCAGACCAGCAAGCGGGATGTGTATGCGGCGGGCGACTGCTGCTCGGTCCTCTACAATCCGACGGGGAAAATGATGTATATTCCTCTGGCCACCAACGCAGTACGGATGGGTACGCTTGTTGCCCGCAACCTCGTGCAGCCGACAACGCCTTATATGGGCACCCAGGGGACCTCGGGATTGAAAATATACGAGCACAACATTGCATCGACAGGCTTAACCGAAGGATCTGCCAAAGACGAAGATCTTAAAGTGGAGACAGTATCCATAACGGATCACTACCGTCCGGAGTTTATGCCAACCTTTGAACCGGTCACGCTGAAGGTGGTATATGAACAGGATAGCCGCCGGATGTTGGGTGCGCAGATCATTTCCAGAGTGGATATGACACAGTCCATCAACACGCTGTCGGTATGCATACAGAATCGCATGACTATCGACGAGCTGGCATTCATTGACTTTTTCTTCCAGCCGCATTACAACAAGCCGTGGAACTTCCTGAACACGGCTGGCTTGCAGGCATTGCCTGAGATTGAGACGAAAGCTCCGATACATTCTTAATGAGACAACAGTTGGAAGACCCCTGTTTCGGGGGTCTTTTTCTTGTTTAAGAATAATCGCGCAAGCAAAACTTCTTCTGAAACGCTTCCGTCTTCCATAAAAGGGAATCGATCGATTTATGTATTTATGAAGGATTCAGGGTTTTTAAGGCGAAATGGAAATGGTCCGCACATTTAGATATAGTCTTTCAGAGAGGTAGGATAAAGGAATGAATAAAAAAGTTATGCTGGTCGCGGCTGTGTTGTTTTCCATGCTGCTGACAGCTGCTTGTTCCAATGATCAGGCCGATCCCCCGGCAGAGACTCCACCGGCCGTTGTGGGTAACGAGGGGGCGGATGAGAAGGATCCGTCTGCAGAAGAATCGTCTACAGAACCGATCCAAGAGGATAAGGAATCAACTGCAAATACAGATGTGAAACCGATTGGCGAGCCTGCGGCTGTGGGCGACACGGTGGATTATCACGGCGCGGTCATTACGCTGAACAGCGTACGCGATTCAGAAGGCGATGAATACTTAAAGCCTCAGGCTGGCCATACGTTTAAGGTTGTTGAGCTTACTGTGAAGAACAATGGACAGGAGCCGCTTGTCATATCATCAGCGCTGTCTTTTTCCTTGACGGATTCGAGTGATCTTAACTACACGGTCCCTATTACGGATGATGTGAAGATGCTGGATGGTACGGTTGCACCAGGCGGAGAATTAAAAGGTGAAATTCCGTACGAAGTGAAGCAGGGTGTTCAGGGGCTGCAGCTAAGTTACGGCGATCCGATGAAAGAAGGAAGGGCCATTTGGACAGTGGAATAATGGAAGCTTCATTAGAATTGATTGTGAGATGGAAGGGATTTTGCTGGGCAGGGCAGAATCCCTTTTTTTTTCTGTGCATCTGTTGCTGACTTTACACGGGGAGATGTTTTCAGTATGATTATGAGTAAACCGCATAGTCGGTTTCTTGTGAGGGGATGGATTCCATGAACCTTGACTTTCATTTTTATTAAGGGAAAGGTCTTGGCTTTGGGGCTAAGATCGTTATTCCAGACAAGGAGTGCTTACATCTATGTCTTCAGAAAAAGCGCAGCGAAAGCGGGATTTGATTCTGGATAAAGCGAAAGAGCTGTTCATTCAGCGCGGGTATGCGGCTACATCGATGGATGAACTGGTCAAATATACAGGTGCCAGCAAGGGCAGCATTTATTATCACTTCGAAAGCAAGGAAGATTTGTTTGTCAAGCTGCTGGCGAAGCAGAATCAGGAATGGATGGAAGGCTGGAACGATAAAAAAGCCCATTACACCAATTTCGAAGAGAAGCTGTATGGAATAGCCGATCATATGGTTGATGATTTTCAGAATCCGCTGACCAAGATTGCGGAGGAGTTCTATATCAATCAGCCGGAGAATAAGACGATTGTGGCCGAGATGCTTGCTATTTTGCAGGGTCCGCGTACGCTGTACCGAGAGATTATGCTGGAGGGTGCGCGCGAGGGACGGATATCGGAAGGGGATATTGATGAGATCTCCATTATTTTTGGATCGCTGCTGGATGGGTTGTCGATTTCTTACTATGAACGATCCCAGGAGAAATCAAGGATTTTATACCGCAAGGGCGTTACGTACTTTTTAAAAGGTGTGTTAACGAATGGAAGGCCGTAGTTTACATCAGGAAATGATCAGAAGCGTGTTATCGTTCTTGGAACGGGCAAAAGGCGTTTCTGTAATTATAATTAAACCGAACAGTCGGTTTTATATTAGGGGGATGGAAACATGAGGCAATTGTTTGGAAACCGTGCGTTTGTACTGCTTATGGTCTCTGATTTTATGCAAAATATAGGGATCTGGATCCGCAACATGGCGCTGTTGTTCTTCATTATGGAAAAGAGCAACCATGACCCGGTCGCCGTATCGCTGCTTACGGTCATTGAATACGTACCGATTTTTGTCATCTCCATGATCGGTGGCGTGCTGGCAGACCGTTGGCGGCCGAAGCGGACGATGATATGGGGCGACGTGTTAAGCTTCTTATCTATCCTGCTTATTCTGTTCGTGGTATTAGCGGGATACTGGCAGGCGGTGTTTGCCGTTATGCTGGTATCAGCGGTTGTGTCGCAATTCTCGCAGCCTTCGTCGATGAAGATCATCAAGCGGTGCCTGCCGGATGAACATGTGCCAGCGGCTACAGCTTTATCCCAGACGTTAATGTCGCTGTTTATTATTTTGGGTCCCATGGTTGGAACGACGATTTATCAAACTTTTGGCCTTCTAGCTTCATTAATAAGCCTGCTGGTTCTGTTCGCTGCTTCAGCGATCGTATTAACCTTCCTCCCTTCGAGTGTAGATCAAGCACCGGATACCACAGAATCTGCCGGTTCTTTACTGAAGGATATGAAGGCCGGATTTTCTTACATCGCTTCCAGTCGATTGCTGAAAGTGCTGCTCGTGGTCTACATGGTATTGGCGCTTGGCAGCGGACTCGTACAGCCTTTGGATATCTTTGTCATAACGGAGCGGCTCCAGCTGGATATGTCCAGCGTCCAGTGGTTTACGGCTCTGGAAGGTCTGGGCATGCTGATTGGCGGACTGATCGCCGCTGTTATTGCAGGTAAGGTAAAAGGCACCTACTTGCTGTTTGCAGGGCTTTCGTTTCTGGGACTCTCAACCTTTGTAGAGGTGCTGTCCCAGTGGCCGATGCTAACCGGCACGATGCGATTTTTGACCGGGGTGCTGATGGCGATGGCTCAAACCGTATTAATGGCGGTAATGATGCAGCAGGTGGATGAGAAATTCATCGGTCGGCTGGGTGGCGTGATGATGCCGGTCTTTACCGGCATGATGCTGATCGGCTCCGGGTTTACGGGATGGTATATGTCGGCAACCTCGATTGTTGTGGTGTATTTCACGGCGGGAGCCCTCTTCCTATTGTCGTCCTTCATCAGCATGAAGCTTCCGATTTCCAGGGAACCTGTCCAGGAGGCGGAAGCGCCTGTAAGTGTAAACGCCACGGTTAAGGTGTAACCTCTGGGGAGGAGAGTCGCTGGTCTAAGTCGCAGGATGGATGAAGAGCTGCTGATTACTCTAATTCTGTACAGCAACTGCAAGTTAGGTACAGCGCACAATAAGCGGACTGGATGTTGGCTCAATCTGACATGGGGGTGCACATTCCTCCATCTCTAACGGACCTCAGAAGCGTTATTTGCGCTAACTATACTTTCTGGATTTCTGCTTTATTTAACATTCCGGCACACTCTCATGCACACCAGCTCCATCTCTAACGGACATCAGAAGCGTTACTTACGTTAATTAGCTTGATTTAACATTCCGGCATACTCTCATGCACACCAGCTCCATCTCTAACGGACTCC